>JACSDG010000207.1 GCA_015660855.1 Magnetococcales bacterium | reverse complement strand
AAGAATGAAGCTTTTTATTTAAAGTCAAAAACAAAGTCAAAAGCAAAACCCTGGGGGCAATCCCCCAGACCCCTTTTTTCTTTCAATAATTTTCCAGGGGGGGGATAGATTATTCAATATCAACACGCCCTGGGGGATTGTTTTTTCAGTAAGTCAAGACCCCGGGGCAAACAGTCGCGTCAAATCATTTTTCAGTGCCCACACCATCAGCAATACCAACAGGGCCAACCCCACCCGATTGGCAGCGGACTGAACCGCATCGGTCACCGGGCCTCCCTTGATGGCCTCCACCGTGAAAAAAAACAGATGCCCGCCATCCAGAATGGGAACCGGCAACAGATTGAGGATGCCCAGATTGACGCTGATCAGAGCCATAAAAAAAAGCAGGCTTGTCGCCCCCTGCTGCGCCGTTTTTCCCGCCATTTCCGCAATCATCAGCGGCCCGCCGATCTGATCGGCAGGAACCACCCGTGTGATGAGTTTCCAAATGCTCGTCAACGTCAGGTCCATGATCACCCACGTCTGCTCAACCCCTTTGCCTACCGCCGCCATCAACGGATAGCTCACCCATTCCTGCTCACCGCTCGGACCAATGCCAATGAGCGGATACCGAACCGGCTCACCAAAAATGTCATGCACCTCCTTGATCTGGGGAACCAATGTCAATTCAAATCTTTTTTGGTTCCTTTCGATGGTCAGCGTTACCCCATCCTCGCCAAGCTCCTTGATACGGCGACTCATGACCTCCCACCGTGTCACCTCCACGCCATTCAAAGCAACAACCCGGTCTCCAACCTCAATTCCCGCCTTTTGGGCCGGCATCCCTTCAGAAACCGTTCCAACAACCGGCAAGGTTTCACCTACCCCCAACATGAAAGCCACGGACAATGCCACGACTGCAAAAATAAAATTAAAAAACGGCCCGGCAAACACAATAGCAAACCGTTTATAGACCCCCTGGAAACCAAAAGATTGCGATCGCAAGGATTCGGGTATCTCTTCGTCCCGATCCCCCGACTCACCCAGCATTTTGACATATCCACCCAGAGGCACCACCGAGAGCCGATATTCGGTCCCACTCTTCCCTGTCCAGCCCCCAATCTTTGGACCAAACCCCAAAGAAAAGACCAACACCCGCACCCCAAACAGGCGCGCCACCAAAAAATGGCCCAATTCATGGACAAAAATTAAAATCCCCAGGACGGCAATAGCCCAAAACACTGTACTCAACATGGTCACCCAGCCACCGTGCCCGTTGGAAGGAAGCGCTCTCGCACCTTGGCACGAGTCACCCGATCCAATTCAATGATTTCAGCCAAAGTTCCCGGCACCATCGTTGGTTGCACATGCGCCAGGGACCACTCGATAAACTCCGGAATCTGCATAAAGCCTATTTTGCCATCCAAAAAGGCAGAGACAGCAACCTCATTGGCGGCGTTCAACACAGCCGGTGCCCCCCGTCCCATCGCCAGGGCCTCATAGGCCAAACCCAGACACGGAAACGCACCCGCCTCCGGAGGCCCCAGAAAATGCAAGGCACCCCGATCCACCAGGTCCAAAGTCTTGACTTCTGTTTCGATACGATCGGGCCACGCCATGGCCACCGCAATGGGGGTGCGCATGTCCGGCACCCCAAGCTGCGCCAACACCGATCCATCCCGATAGGAAACCATAGAGTGGACGATACTTTCCGGATGGACTATGACATCAATCTGGTCGGGAGGAAATCCAAATAAAAAAAAGGCCTCGATAACCTCCAACCCCTTGTTCATAAAGGTTGCCGAATCGATGGTGATTTTTCTCCCCATGGCCCAGTTGGGATGGGCCAAAGCCTGTTCCGGGGTCACACCCCGCAAATCCCCCGCCTTCCACCCCCGGAAAGGTCCCCCGGATGCGGTAAGAATCAGGCGGTCCACCTGGTCCCGGTTGGTCATGACCACCCCCCGGGCATCCCTGGCAGAGCCATTGTAGAGCACCTGGAAGATGGCACTGTGCTCCGAATCCACCGGCAGCAGCCCCACGCCCGTCCGGGCGATTTCCCGCATGAATATTTCACCCGCCATGACCAGGGATTCCTTGTTGGCCAGGGCCACATCCTTCCCCGCATGAATGGCCGCCAGTCCCGGCTCCAAACCCGCCGCACCAACAATGGCCGACACCACCAAGTCAGCCGACTCCCACGCGGCAGCGGCCAAAACCCCCTCCATCCCCGCCACAATCTCAACCTTCACCCCCGCCAGGGCCGCCTTCAGTTCGAGATAGACCGAAGGATCATACACCGCCACGATCTGGGGGTGGAAATGCCGGGCCTGAAGGGCCAACAACCCCACATTCCTCCCTGCGGCCAGGGCCACAACCCGAAACCGATCGGCGTGGCGATAAACCACATCCAGCGTGTTGACGCCAATGGAACCGGTAGAACCCAACAGAGAAATATTTTTGATCGACAAAGGGACCACGCTCCCATGGAGATCCTACCCCAAACGAATCACCAAATAAAATACCGGCACCGCAAACAACAAACTATCCAACCGATCCAGAAAACCTCCATGCCCCGGAATCAACCGGCCCGAATCTTTCACCCCCGCTTCCCGCTTCAACATGGATTCCGCCAGATCGCCCAATTGCCCCGCCAAAGAAAGAATCAAACCGATCCCCAGCGACTGAATTACCCCCCACGACAACGAAAACCCCATCGCGGTCAATACCGCCACCAGTCCCCCAAAAACAAGCCCCCCAACAAACCCCGCCACCGTCTTGCTCGGACTGATATGAACCGCAAACTTGCGCTGCCCCATCCATTTGCCCGTAAAAAGGGCACCGCTATCGGTCGCCCAAAGCACAAACAGCAAAAACAAAATCAACTTCCCACCGACACGCTGATGAATCTCCAACAGCAGCGTCAACGGCACAACACAATAGACCACCCCCGTCAGTTGGTATCCCACCCCCGCAACGACACCACCACCGCCATGATACCGAGGCATAGGTAAAACCAACAGCAATATTAAAAAGAAAATGATCAACACCTCCAGAGGGACATGGATCCCCGGAAGTTTGCTCAACAAGAAAAACCAAGCACCCGCTGTGGAAACAATCCAACCCAACCAGGAAAACCTGACGGCCATGGCATGCCATTCATAAAGAAGGATGGCACCAACCGTCAGCAGAAGAACCAAAAACCACTCCGAGGAGGCATTCAGGAGCAGCAGCAACAGGGGGGGGATTAAAACAATCGACGAAAGGATGCGGTGCAACATGACCTAAGATCTACACCGAAGCACCGAACCGGCGTTCCCTTCGCCCAAACTCTTCGATAGCCATTTGCAAATGATGGGCATCGAACTCAGGCCAGAAAATAGGGAGGAACACCATTTCGGAATAGGCAAGCTGCCAAAGTAAAAAATTACTGACCCTCTGTTCCCCCCCGGTACGGATCAAAAGATCGGGATCTTCCATCCCCGCCGTGGTCAATCGTTGGGACAACACAGTTTCATTGATGTCGTCAATGTTAAGTCGTCCCTCAAGAACTTCACGGGATATCCGCACGGTCGCATCCACCAATTCCTGACGACCACCATAATTCAGGGCAATATTGAACAACAACCGGTTGTTTTCACGCGTCCTGTTTTCCAATTCACTCACAAGATCCTGGATGTTTTGCGGCAATCTGGAGATGCGCCCCAGAGCTTGAAATCTCACCCCCTCCTTGATCAGCTCATCCATTTCCTTGCGCAGATGAATGGCCAGGAGATTCATGAGTGCCGAGACCTCTTCCTGGGGGCGATTCCAGTTTTCCGCCGAGAATGTGTACAGAGTCAGAACCGGCACATTAAACTTCAGACAGGCTTCCACAGTCCTACGAACCGCCTTGACTCCTTGGCGATGCCCCTCAAGTCTTGGCAGAAACCTCGCCCGTGCCCAACGCCGGTTCCCATCCATGACAATGGCAATATGGCGTGGAATGTTTTCATTTTGAGGCAGCGACATTTACAAAATTCCCAGTACATTAAAATATTATGCCCTGCGGGCAAAGACCAAAACCTTGGGGGCTTCGCCCCCAAACCCCCATAGGCATGAAGCTTTTTGTTTAAATTCAAAAGCAAAACCAAAACCTTGGAGGGCTGCTGCCTCCAAACCTCCGCCGTGGGGGATGATCCCCATATGCGCTAACATAGACTTTTGAACATGATGCCCTTCGGGCAAAGAAACAAAATCAAAACCCTGGGGCTGCGCCCCTAGACCCC
>JACSDG010000051.1 GCA_015660855.1 Magnetococcales bacterium | reverse complement strand
ATAGGCAATGAAGCTTTTTGTTTAAATTCAAAAACAAAACCTTGGGGCGCTGCCCCAAACCCCGCCGGGGGGGATGATCCCCCCCGGACCCCCACAATAGTTTCAACCTAAAAAAGAAGGGGGGGGACGGAACGGTTACTTTGCGAGTTTGCGATACGTCAAAAAACCCCGTTATGGATCCTGTCGATCCGGATTTTCCGGGTTGGCCGCGTGAATGGTCAACAGCAACTCGGTATCATCGATCAGACGATATTTAGGTAACTGTCCGGAATTATTAAAACTTTCATTCATGATGATTCCGACGCCATCCCCGCGTTTTTCCATGAAGTATTGGCGTTGCATCGCCTCTGCGTCTTCATTGACCGGGCATCGCGCCAGAAATGTCGTCAGTAATTCGTTCCTGGTAACCTGACGCAAAGGTAAACTGTCGATGGTAATGGTGTTGGGAAGTGCGCCAGGCGAATAAAGTTCAAGGCGATCATCGAACATGAAAAGACGAATTTTTGACCCGGAGATGGAATAATCCCGATGCGCCACGGCGTTGACTACCGCCTCGAAAATCGCGCGCATGCTGAATTGGGGAATTTCGACCCGTCCTGGCGATTTTCTGGCGGCCACACTCATGTTGCGACGCACGAAAAACAAAGCACTTTTGACCTGTTCGTCCAGGGGACCATGGATGTCCATGGCGTCCACCTGTTGATTGGTGTCCTGCCGCGATCCGCGATAGCGGACAGCCATAATGAAAGCATTTGGCATCCATTGCGCCGGTTTTTTGGAACACATCAACACGCCGGCAACGGTGATCCGCTCCACCCCTTCGTCATCGGACTTGAGCAGACCCAGTTTGCGAAGAGTAGTCACCGCTTCAGCACTGTGTTTCCCCAGAAATCGCTGCCAAAGGGTCTCTTCCAGATCCGACAGAGAGGATCCGGGAACCGGCAACTCATCGAACCGAATAAGTTGGGCCAGGTTCCGCTGTTGCAGTAATCGGGATAGATACGGCGTATCCATTTCGCGTTTTGAACTGCCCTGACGCCGAAAATAGCCTCCAGGACTCTTATGGACAAATAGACTTCGTGGAATTTCAACCTTCAAAACCGCCTTGGGTGATCCCAGGGTGTCCGGCAACTCCATTCGCAGGGAACGAAACAAAACCGACGGTTTGATACTATCCTCACACACCTCAAAAATATACCGTTCGACAGCATCAAGATGCTGCCTGGGAATCCCCACAATGTCCCCTGTCTTGTCATCGACACCAAAAACGATAACTGCGCTTGCCGTGTTGGCCATGGCGGCAATTTCATCAGCCAAGTCGTCGCGGGAGGGTGCCTTGACCTTGTTCCCCGTCATGACAACAATCTTGAACTCCAGAGAACTATCCTCCCCCAGTCGGATTTTACGAAGCAGTTCCTCCACACTGTCAAACATGTCTGCCTCCGTGGGCAATACGGCGGTAGCGCCGTTCAAAGGCCTTTTCGCCACCTTCCATGATGCGGCAGATTTCCTGACGTACCTTCTGTTCTTGCAAATTCCCGGTGCATCTTTGGCTGGTCTGACCGTTACTGACATCAAGGGCCATGATCAATTCAGCATCACCATTGACCACAATATTGGCGTTATGAGTGACTACGATCACTTGCCGATTTTTTTTAATAATATTCAATTGTTCAACGATCAGCTCGGAGATCAGATGATTGTCAAGGTCGTCCTCAGGTTGGTCCAGGATCAAAGGTTCTTTCCCATGGGACAAAAGAAAAGCAAGTATGGCCGCTGTCTTCTGCCCCGGTGAACCTTTGTCGATGCTTTCAAATTTTTGTCCACCTCCGGTAGAGCAATAAAGCACATCCAATTTATCCTCCGGAAACCAAATATCCAGACGGTCCAAATGATCGGGCTGCAATTTCCTTATTTTGCTGAGAAACCGTGAATCCCTTACTGCGTAATTATCGCAGGTTCCTTTTTCTACAAGATCGCGAATAACCTTTTTCAAGGTAATGACACTATTCTCCAAATTGTCGCGTTGGATCAGGCCAAGCAGGCCAGAACCATCTGTGCCAACAACACCGATTTCCCTATCGAATATTCCAGGATCACATTGAATTAATTCCCGCAACTGGCTTTCATACCGATCCAAATCTCCGAATAATACAGGAGTAATTCGGACATAGGCGTTTTCCCTAAGAACCTCTTTGAGGAACTGGCTGCGCAAATGGGTTATATGTGTCCGAAGTGTAGCAAGATATTTTAATTTTTCTTTGGCTAAACGAATGACATCATCCCGTTGAATTTGTTGTGATGCCATATCTGAAAGTCTTTGTTCCAAAGCATGCCGTCTCTGGAGCAATGCCCCGAACTCATTGGGTTCTCCCGCATTTTCTTCCCGGAGTTTGTTTCGCAAGGCGGTGTATTTTTCTTCCGCATCATGAAAGACGTGTTTCCATGGGGCAACAGACGACTCCGACCGCCAATGGCTCAAACAAAAATCAGCATGATCGGCCAATTTTTCAACGAGACGGGTAATCTTTTCAAGGCGACGGATGATACGAGAGGTTTCATCCACCACCCCGAGGTCGGCGGAATTTTTTGGATCAAAAATGCCATCATCTATGGAGGGGGGGGTGATTTCTTCTGCCATGGCCCGCAACTGGCTCCCCATGCCAGACCATGATTTTTCCCAGTTTTCTAAGGATCGATGTTGCTGCTTGCGATGTTGGTAGGCTTTGAGAATTTCGGCATGTTCGGCCTGCTCAAAAGCGAGCAGGCGGCGGTTGACATCCGACAGTTCGCCTTTGAGGCGTTCCTCGTCCTTCAAACCAATGGCCATTTCCCGTTCCTTGGCGCGCAACGACAGATAGGCCGTTTCGGTTTCTCGCCGCTTTGTCTCCCAATCCCGACGTTCATCCCCCAGAGCGTTGTCGATAATATCCAATAGTTTTCCTGGTGTTCTGGCAAATTCAAAAATCTGCTTCTGACTGAAAATTTGAACAGGTAACAGTTCCGTGATAACCCCCGGAGACGGTTGCCACATGCCATCGTTGCTCATTACGGCAAGATTTTGTTCACTGCCATTGGGAGTCCACACAACACGATATCTGATGCCATCCTTGTGATACACGACCACTAACTTGACATCCTTGGTCAACAGTCCATCATCCTGGCGTGTAAGGTAGATTTTGCCGTATTTTTCAAAATCCTTCTTCAAGCTGTCAGGCCATTCGCCCTCCCGGCGCAAAGCCATACGGAGAAATTCCACCAGAGTGGATTTTCCAGTACCTCGCCCACCGATAATCGCATTCATCCAGGGATTGAAACTACATTTAAAGGGGCTGCTTCGTCCCATGTAACGCGCATTCATCACAGTCAAGGATTCAATGTACAGACCCCCGTGCGCATCATTCGGATTGTCCTTGGACTGATCTGAGCGTATGGTGGACATGCTCCCATCCAACAACGCAAGGCGCACCCCTTCCAACGTGGGACTCCCCATTTTGACCCATGTGAAGTGGCTTCCAGGGCAACGCTCCCCAAAGGGATGGTGGGCATCCGAACCCAGAACTTTGGTCCAGGCAAGCTTTTTGTCAAGATAAAGCTGCGGCACTTTACTTTCTGGATCACGCATTTCCATGGAGAACAGGTGCTCGCTACTGATGGTCTGTTCCAGGGTCGGCCCTTCAAGTTCCACGAAAAGACCAGCATGGTCATCCACATGCGCAGGGATGGCCAGACCTCCCTTGTCAATAATCTCCTTGATAACCTCAACGGCTCCTTTGCCAGTGACTCTGTCACCTCCCTTACTCGGATCAAACCCAACCGCTCCCAACAAACGGTTAATGTCTGCTGTTTTTACTTCGTGATCAAAGAGTGCCAACAGGTGAAATCCGCCGTGGACAGACAGTTCGACACCAGGAAACAAAAAAATGGGACGAAAACCATCCGGTTTTTCCGACTTCATCCTTGAAAACTCGTCCCTCAAGGAGTCGATCCATTCCCCTGTGTTATGATCCGTGACAGCGACACAATCCACTTCGGCGCGCATGTAGTCCAGCAGCCATTCTTTTGGAGAACGGTTCTTCAAAGTTGCTTGATTCGGGCCTTTTCCGTAATCGTACGATGCGGGCGTATGGGCGTGAAAATCAAATTTCCACCAACGGGCACCCGGCCATGGCTGCGGGGCGTTCACAGGTTGTCCTCCACGCGAATCTCTAGCGGAGGATCCGGGGGAAAAAGACGTACATACTGCATGGGTGTGACTCCGTGTATTGCGTACATGAAGCTTTTTGTTTCAATTTAGATTGGAAAGATCCAGGGCCGCGCTAAGAAGTTTTTTGGTGTAGGGGTGTCCGGGAGAACGGAACAACGCCTCGGCACTTCCCGATTCCACCACCCGGCCCTGCCACATGACCAACACATGATGCGACATGGCACGGATGACACGCAGATCGTGGGAAATAAACAAAAATGAAAGCTGGTGTTTTTGTTGCAGTTTTTTCAGAAGTTTTAAAATTTGCGCCTGAACGGTCAAATCCAGGGCACTGGTGGGTTCGTCCAGGACCAACAGGCTGGGATTGAGCACCATAGCCCGGGCAATGGCAATACGCTGGCGTTGGCCACCGGAAAATTGATGCGGATGCCGGTCCAATACGGCAGGCTCCAATCCCACCTCGGCCAACATGGACAAAACCAAACGTTTGCGCTCTGCCGGATCTCCCCCTGCATCGTGAATCGAAAGCCCTTCCTCCAAAATCTGACCGATGGTCCATCGGGGAGAGAGTGACGAAAAAGGATCCTGGAACACCACCTGAATCCGCCGCCGCATTTTTCGCAGAGCCTGACGATCAAGAGAAAAAAGATCGACCCCGTCAAACTCAAGAACTCCCCGGCCATCGTTCAAGCGCAGGATCAATTCTCCCAGGGTAGTTTTACCGCTCCCCGATTCACCCACCACCCCCAGGGTCTCCCCCCGGTTGATGGTCAGGGAAACCCCATCCACCGCCTTGATAAAACCCACAGTCCTGCGCAAGAATCCTTTTTTAACCGGGAAATAGCAAGTCAGGTTTTTTCCGCGCAACAGGGGAGTGGCCTGGGGCAGGGATTTCGGGCTTTGGGCGTCGGGCAGGCTGCCGATGAGTTTGCGGGTGTACTCTTGGGTGGGTGATTGAAAAATGGCAGCGGTCGTCCCCTGCTCGACGATATGTCCGTTTTGCATCACCGCCACACGCGAGGCCACTTTGCGCACCATGTGCAGGTCGTGGGAAATCAACAGCATCGCCATCCCCAATCGCCCCTGGATTGAAACCAGAAGGTCAAGGATCTGCGCCTGGATGGTGACATCCAGGGCGGTGGTGGGTTCGTCGGCGATGAGCAGGTCGGGCTTGCGTGCCAGAGCCATGGCAATCATCACCCGCTGCCGCTGGCCACCAGACAATTGATGCGGATAGGCATCCAGATAGTCGTCCGGGTTGGTCATCCCCGTCAGTTCAAGGAGTTTGGCCGCTTCAACCCGCAATCGACCCACTTCCATGGACTGGCTGTCGGCCATGTTCTCCGACAGTTGGCGAAAAACCGGGTATACCGGATTCAAGGCGGTCATGGGTTCCTGAAAGATCATCCCTATGCGATGGCCGCGCAAAAGCAACAGGTCATGTTCCGACATTTCCAGGATATTGCGATCGGCAAAGCGCAGGGTATCCGCATGAAGACGCGCCGATGCGGGAAGCAGGCGCAACAACGCCATGGAGGCCAAGGTTTTACCACTGCCCGACTCTCCCACCAACCCCAAGGTTTCCCCCGGAGCCATGGTAAAGGAGATACCGTCTACCGCCTTGACGATTGCCCCTCCCGCGCCAAAGGTGACCGAAAGATTGCTGACTTCCAACAGCACAGAATCCATCCCGGTCACTCCTTGCGGGGATCCATGGCGTCACGCAAGGCTTCGCCAATAAAATTCAACAGCAGCATCATTAGAACCAAAACTACAAAGGCGGCCAATGACAACCACCAGGCTTCAATGTTGGCCTTGCCCTGGCTGAGGAGTTCCCCCAGGCTGGGGGTGGAAGGGGGAACCCCGAGGCCGAGAAAATCCAGGCTTGTCAATGCCAGGATGGCCCCGGAGATGCGAAAGGGCAAAAAGGTGATTACCGGGGTCATGGCGTTGGGCAGCACATGGCGAAACATGATGGCCGCATCCGCAGCCCCCAACGCCCTGGCCGATTTGACGTAAACCTGATTGCGCGCCCGCAAAAATTCAGCCCGGACATAATCGGCCAACCCCATCCAGCCAAACAACGACAGCAAGGCCATCAGCAACCAGACACTCGGTTGAAAAAGGCTGGCAAAGATGATCAGGAGGTACAATTCCGGCATGCTGCCCCAGATTTCCATAAATCTTTGCAACAGAAGATCGGTGCGCCCACCAAAATATCCCTGGATGGCCCCGGCAAGGATGCCAACGGCTACCCCGATGACGGTCAAAGCCAAGGCAAACAAAACCGACAAGCGAAATCCATAGATCAAACGGGCCAGGACATCCCGTGCCCGGTCGTCGGTTCCCAGAAGGTTCACCGCATCCGGAGGTGACGGGGCAGGATGGGTCAATTGTGCGTTGATGGAGTCGAAACTGTGGGGGTTGGGAGGAAAAACCATCCAGTTGCCGTGACCGTTCAGGATTTCCTGGAGGAAAGGATCTTTGTAGTCCGCTTCGGTTTGAAAAAATCCACCAAATTCGGTTTCGGGATACGCGGCAAACAGGGGAAAGTAAAACCTACCCTGGTAGTGCAGCACGATGGGTTTATCGTTGGAAAGAAACTCCGCACCCAGCGAAAGAGAAAATAGCAGGGTGAACAGCCAAAGCGAAACGAACCCCCGGCGGTGGGCTTTGAATCGCTGCCAGCGCCTTTGGGCAATGGGTGAGAATGGTGGCCACATGATGGCGGTATTATAGGCTGAAATATTCTTCCAGGGAAGGGGATGGATCGGCCAAAATTCAACAACCATTTGAAATAATTTATTTCATGACAGCCAGCCGGCCATCCGCCGGTTTGGAACGCATTTTTGATGCCGGGCACCCGCCGAAAAAAAGCCATTTTTTTTTATCCCTATCCTCAATGGGTTACCTTTTTTTGGAGGAAAACGTGGCCTTTTGCCCATCAAAGTTCCGAGCGTTGGTCCTCTTCCTCTGGTAGGATCCCAAATCGATGGAACTGGACGCCAAACTCAGGGCAGAATAGGTGGAGCAACATGGAAAATTTTAAAAATAACAGCATGTTAGACATTCGTGGTGACATGTCTCAAGGAGGCGTTTGCCCCCATCAAAATCTTGTAAAATCAAGCTCTATGTCTGGCGAAGCATCTCAAAAAGCCCCCCTGACGACCTTGTCGTTCCACACCGAATTGTCCGCAAGCGACATCAACCGCCTTCTTAAAATTGTCTCCGCCAACGACCTGTCCTGAATAAGACCATCCCCCCCGCGAATCTGTCTCGCCCCAGCATGTTAACGTAATCTATAATCTAACGATTGTTTTTAATTTTTGTGCGCAATTATTGAAAATATATTTATAGTTAATCATTTCCAGCAACCCTCCCCCCTGTCGAAGGGAACCGGACAAGAGGTATGCCGTGGGGATGATCCCAACTCCGGGACTCTCCTGGTGGCAGGTTGGGCAGACAATAGGGTGAACCTGCGCATAGCGACTGATTCTAAATGATTGCAAAAAAAACGTTTTCTCAAAATCAGGAAGAAAAAAAAACGCTTTTTCCGAATTTTGGAATTTTAATGTGAGCAAAGACGGCGTTTGCGATCGATTTTGCACGAAATCCATTTTTTCAGTTTTAATTTATTTGTTTAACATATTGTATATATTGGATATTACAAATATGCCGCGCACTTGGCATCAAAGCTGCGATGTAGTCCAGCGTAGGCAATGGTAAAGGACCACATCGGCAATCACCGCTTTGAAATTAGGAGTCTTCCCATGAAGGCCCAAGTCACATCACGCAAAATGCTTCAACTCACGGTAGCTTTCGGATTGGCCGCCGCAACGGGCCTGATGGTAGTCAGCGGCCCTGCTCAAGCGGGTATCAAGGGATCCAAGCACGACCTCGGCAGCACGGGTGGTTCCCAGCTCGGTGCCACGGCCACCACCACAGAGGTCTGCGTTTTCTGCCACACCCCACACGGATCCAACACCGCAGCCCCGGTGCCGTTGTGGAACAAGAGCCTCCCTTCCTCCACCTACACCCGGTATTCTTCACTGAGTACCTCGACCCTGGACGGTGCGGAAGCCACGGTTGGTTCGGTCTCTCTGGCGTGTCTTTCCTGCCATGACGGCAGCCAAGCCATGGACGTGATGATCAATGCCCCCGGCTCCAACGGCTATAATGCCGCCGGTGCCAACTTCGCAGGCGGCGTCGCTTTGACCGGTTTTCCAAAATTGGGAACCGATCTGTCCAATGACCATCCCATCAGCATCCAGTACGGCGGTGGTGGTTGGAAATCTACCGACGGCGATGGTGCTGCCGCTGCGAGTGCTTTGTCGGATGGCAGCTTCAAAGCGGGTGTCAAGTCCACCATCAACTCCAATCCCGCTTGGTGGATCGATACCACGGGTGGTACCGCTAACTCCCGTGACAAAACCGACATGGTTCTGTATACTCGCACCCTCAGTGGCACCGTGCAACCGTTCGTCGAATGCGCCAGCTGTCACGATCCGCATAACAGCACCGCGCAGCCTGTTTCCTTCCTGCGCATTAGCAACACCGGTAGTGCCGTCTGCTTGGCCTGCCACGACAAGTAAGCAAGTTTCCCTGACGGTGCCGCCTTTCGAGGCGGCACCGATGGTATTTTAGGGATGTATCTTTTTCCGTGGCTTAGGCTGCGGTTTTTTTTGACATTTAACTTTGGAAATTGCCATGAAAAATGCCTGGAAAGCCCTCTTCTCGGGGTTGGTTGGAGTGGGCTGGGTTGTTACGGCGGTTGCCGAGACTCCCCCTGAGCGTCCGCCTTTCGCCGTGATTGATTCTGTGACTATTTCTGCTGACGCATTTCAGCAGGCAATCCAGCAAGGGGTCAAGCAACGGTTCTATCATGGCACCCCCCCCGAAGGGGAAATGGCCAAGTTTCAAAGGGAGGTAGGGGATACCCTGGTGGATCGCGTCGTCCTGCTCCGAGAAGCCAGGCGGCGGGGGTTGGTGCCCGACCAAGCCAGCATTCAGACTCAGGTTGCCGAGTACGATAAACGCTACGGCACGTCCGAGCGTTACCAGGCCAATCGCGAAAAAATGCTTGCGCCTCTCATCGGCGAGTTGGAGGATCGCAGCCTGGTTGATCAACTCCAAAAACAGGTTACCGATACGCCTCCCCCTTCGGTCGCTGAGGTCAGGGCTTTCTACGACGCCAATCCCGAAAAGTTCACCAAGCCGGAAAACAACGAAATTTCTTTGATTCTCCTGAAGGTTGATCCTTCGGCCGCATCGGAATCCTGGGAGCAGGCTTCCAAGGAGGCGCAGGGCATTATTGCCAAGCTCAAGGCCGGGGGGGATTTTGCCGAGATGGCGCGTTTGCATTCGGGCGATGCCTCGGCGGAAAATGGGGGGAAAATGGATTCTCTCCACAAAGGCACGTTGGCTACCGAAGCGGAGGAGGCTTTGGCCAAAATCCAGCCGGGGGAATTTACCGATCCCATCATGGTGCTTGAGGGCTATGCCATCTTTCATCTGGACAAAAGGGAACCTCCCAGAAAAGTCTCCTTTGAGGATGCGGCGGAGCGTGCGGGAAATCTGCTCAAAAAACAGTTGATGGAAAAAGTTTGGAATGATCTGAAAGCTCAATTACGCAAGAGTACCCCCATTCATATCGACGAGAGTTATTATCTGCCCCTGCCTCCGCCCGAAGCCAAAACGGATGCGGCCGAGCCGGGAAAAACGGGGGCTGAACCCGCCAAGAAGCCGGTGATGGTTATTCCGCAGCCAGCGCAACCGGGAAAGTGATAATTGCCCGAAGGGCGTGATGTTCCAAAGTATTAGAAGGGCAAAGTTTGGCAAAAAATGTTGCGGGAGTCTGGGGGGAGGTTCTCCCCCCGGCGGAGGTTTGGAGGCAGCATTCACCCCCCCCTTTTTTTTTAGGTTGAAACTATTGAGGGGGGTCCGGGGGGGATCATCCCCCCCGGCGGAGGTTTGGAGGCGGCAGCCCCCAAGGTTTTTTTTTTGCCAATTAAAACAATAAAGCTTTATTGCCTATGGGGGGTCTAGGGGCGCAGCCCCAGGGTTTTGATTTTGATTCTTTGCCCGAAGGGCGACAGGTCGAAAAAAAACTTGATCGATTAATCTTCCAGGGCGTCCGCCTGCGAAAAGAGAAAGGGGGAAAGAAAAAGCACCCCCACTCCGATACTTCCCGTAAAGGGGAGAACGGCTTGGTGGCATTGCACCATGGTTCCCGGTTGTGGTACTTCTGGATCCATGAACACGAAACAGCGAGATTCCGCAGCCAGGTTTTTATACGACGTGAGCAAAGGGCTTCTTCTTGCCTCAATAATCGCGCCGTTGACAGATAAGGCAGCCTGGATTTCCGCTGTTGCGTTAGCTGGGTTGGCCTCTTATGCATTCGTGGCTGCACATGTTCTTGAAGGAGACGAAAATGATTCCGACAAGTGTTTTTGATTGGATCGCCGTGGTTACGTTTCTTATTGCAACTCCCGTTTTTGTATGGTTCCTCTCCAAAAACCGAAAAGGTCGTAAGGGGTGGTAATTGGTGGTTTGCGTCCAAGGCACTGCCTAAGGAGGTTCTCATTGGCCACCTCCTTTCACTAGGGCGAAGAACTGGTCAGGTTCGTGTGGCATCCTGTATTACCACTCCCCTGGACTTGGGGGTGTTGCTGCCACGCTTCCTGGGAACCTCGATTGACCTGCATTCAGGGGAAAATCGAGAGTTTGCTGAGGGGGCGTTCTCCCTGTCCGTTTCCGTAGAACAAGATGGCATCGGGGTGGTTGTAATTTTTTTCGGCGGATGTTCACGTATCGGAAAAACAAAATTTGGCTAAAAAATTTTGTGGGGGTCCGGGGAGGATCATCCCCCCCGTGCTGCGGTTTGGAGGCGGCAGCCCCCAAGGTTTTTTTTTTGCCAATTAAAGCAATAAAGCTTTATTGCCTATGGGGGGTCTGGGGGCGCAGCCCCAGGGTTTTGATTTTGATTTTTTGCCCAAAGGGCGACAGGTCGAAAAAAAAACTTGATCGATTAATTTTCCAGGGCGTCCGCCCGTGAAAAGAGAAAGGGGAAAAGAAAAGGTACTTCCACTCCGATACTTCCCGTAAAGGGAAGAACGGTCTGGTGGTGTTGCAGCCACGTTTCCGGGGAACCTTGATTGACCTGCATTCAAGGAAAATCGAGAGTTTGATGGAAGGGCGTTCTTCCTGTTCGTTTCCGTAGAACAGGATGACATCGGGGTGGTTGTAAATTCTTTCGGCGGATATCCCAGGAAAGGCCAGAGGCTTGCGCTTCTGGTTGCGGCGTTGTTTACCCTTGCCGCCGGACGGGGATACGGGGAGGAAAAGCCGGAAGGAGAGGAAGCCTCGGGGGATTGGGAAATGCCTGAGATCATTTCCAATTTTGATCCCCATGCCCAATTTTCTCCGTGGGAGCTGTTTGGCAGCATGGGATTGCGAACGGATGCCTTGATGAGCAGCAACGATCCGAGCATAAGCAGCCATGTGCTGTTTACCCGGGCGGAGCTTGGTCGTGGTGGGGCGGGCTACTTTTTTGAGCCCTACATAGCCCGCTGGCGGTCTGATTTTCGGACGGGTTTGGCCATGAGTAAAACACTCACCTACGATCCGACTCAGGATGGCGAATTTGCCCATATGAGTGCCCCCGATTTGCAAAGCAACGTGGAGCTGGGGGTTTTTCCACAAAGCCGGTTTCCCATGAGTATGTATTTCAACCGCTTCGACAGTGCCAACTCCGAGGGGGGTAGCAAGGGGGGTGGGTCGGCGCGGGTGTCACAAAAAGTTGGTTTGAAACAGGACTACCAGAATGATGGCAACACCATGAGTGCCACTTTTCAGGGTGAGCACAGGAACGATAACATGGGCGAGCGCGGCGGCGCGAAATTGGTGACACTGATGATTCCGGCCCTGGCCAATTCCGAAGGATCCAACGTCAACAATACAGTCACACTGCGCACGGAAAAACGTTTTACCGAACACAGCCTGTCCCTGATGATACGACATTCCGACGATGTACGTACCACAGGTCGGACGTTCTCGAACGGACGCGACAATGGAATTGTCGTGACCCACAACTATACCCCCAAAGAAAACCTCAATGCCAACAACCTGATCACGCTGGGGACAATGGAGAATCGTTTTCACACGGCGGCCTCCGGCTTTGTCGGCGAGAACGAACAAAAGGAAAAAGCGACCAACAGTCTGCAACAGTTCAGTTCCAATGTTTTTTGGCGTGATCTGGAAAAACCGGTTTCAGCGACGGCGGCCCTGCGGATTGCCCAGGATGTAGAAACCTCCGCACTTGAAATGTCGGGGAGCAGCCTTGACATGGAGCGCAATCGTAAAAACATCAACTCCCGCCTGGGTGGGGTGTTTAGTTTCGACGGAAAGAATTCCCTGACCGGGTTTGTCACCGGCAACTTTGACATAGTGGAGCAACAAAGTGCCCTCCTGCCCTCTGAAGAAAGTTCTGTCGGCAGCACCGCCCAAACCCTGGCGCACCAATACGACGCCGAGCCGTCCGATTGGGGCTCCATGGAACACCGCTGGTCTTCCAGTGCCAGCCTGAGCAATGCCGCAGCTGACCTGATGAAGCCCAGTCAATCGTTTTCAGAACGGCTGGGGCATGGCCTGCGGCGCAAACTTGAACGTAGCGGAGAAACCAAGGGGAAGGGAACAGTTCGGGTGACACTGGACGAATCGGTGGGGTTTACGCAAAGCATGCCTGAGCCCGAATCCGGAGTGGACTTGACCCACGGTGCTGGGGTAGGGTATGACATCGACTCAGACAATAGTCCGACTTTGGTTGACCTGCGATTGACTGATACGCGCACCCTGGTTCCGGATCAGAATGATGGGCAGCTGGCCAATTTTCAGTTATCCCGGAGTGGACTGAAAGGGGAATCGGATCGGTGGCAGGGAAACCTGACCCTGAACTGGTCGAGGACAAATGATGGCGAAGGGATCGTGACCCTGTCCCAAACGGGGGCGGTCAACCTGTCATTTTCCCAATCGAATTTGTTCGGATTCGAGAATTTGCACAACGATCTGGCGACAACTCTGACATCCAGTGCCATGACGACGCTGGACAGTCAACCTATAAGCCATGAGTTGAGTATCCAGAACACACTGACTTATCGCATAGGCAAGTTGAGTACACGTTTAGGGACGGAGATTGTTATCACGGGCGATGACGAAGGCATCACCAACACCCTCGGACTGATCACCTTGGAAGTTACGCGGGAATTTCATCGGAGGTTTTAAACATGAAGCACAGGAACAGAGTGGACATGGCATGGCCGGGAATGCGCAGGGCGGTTTTCAGGGGGGCATATCTGCTGTTGGTGCCAATTTTGCTGGCGGTCGTCGTGTTGGGCAGTTCTCCGGCACGGGCTGAGTATGCCGACATTGTCATCAACAATTATTCGGACGCTGCGGGGATGCGGCCTGCAATTTTTCCCCACTGGTTTCACCGCATTCGTTTTCGTTGCAAGGTGTGCCACGCGGATCTTGGCTTTAAGTTCAAGGCGGGTGGAAATCAAATCGACATGCTGAAGATCATCGACGGCGAGTTTTGCGGTGCCTGCCACAATGGTGAGATTGCCTGGACGGTGGACAACTGCGATTTTTGCCACTCCGGCAAACCCGGCACCCCCACCCAGGTTCACGGCAGCACCGTGCAAAAGCTGGCCAAACCGCCACAGCCGCCAGCCGCCAAGTGAAAGGAACAGCCACCATGAGAAACATTACGATCTCTTTTTTCTCTCTAGTGCTTTTGTTGGGCGTGGCTGCCGGTACGCCTCAGGCTTTAGCGGCGGCTGCGGCTGCCAAAGGTGCCGCAGCGGCACCCGCGAAGGATACCGTCGCGGCACCGGCGAATGATGCCGCCGCTGCCGCACCCGCACCCGCCAAGGCTGCCAACACCTTCAATCGTTTGATGCGTCCGAAATCGGAACGCAACCCGCCGCCGCCTGGTGATGGCATCCACGATTCTGAAAACCAGGGGACGCACCAGTTGCAACCCCCCAAGGAAGCTTTTGCAAACTTGGCCACCAGCAATGTGGGAAACTATGTCAACTGGGTGCAGTCGCTCAAGAACAAGGCGGTAACCCCCCGCTATGACCGACTCGACCCCAATGCCGAAGCCCTGATCCTCGAACTGGACATTGTCCGCGAGGTCAAAGGGACCATGCCGGATGTGGTCTATCCACACGACCGGCATACGGAATGGTTGGACTGCTCCAATTGTCATCCCGATATTTTCATTCCTGAAAAGGGGAAAAACGTGATATCGATGGCGCAGATTCTCATGGGACAAAAGTGTGGTGTGTGCCATGGCAAGGTGGCCTTTCCGGTCAGTGAATGCCGTCTGTGCCATTCCAAGCCCAAGACGGCGGCGGCAAAGCCCAAATGATGGGCTTGGCATGCCAGACAATGAATCTGCGGAGAACCTCTGGTCGCCAAAGACCGGGTTTTCCCGAAAAACCTAACCTCTTGAGAGGAGGCACTCAATGAACAAACCATCGCGCTTGCTCGGTTCCAGCTTGATGGCGTTGCTGTTGGTTTCCTACACCCAGACGGCGCAGGGGGAAACGGACAAAGCGGCCGCCCCGGCAGCCGCCCAGAGTGGTGCTGGAGCCACCAATCTGCAATCCCGTTGGACGCTCGACAAGGACCAGGTGCAACGTCGCCTGGAGACCGTGGATACCCTGGTGGAAAAATCGTCGGGGGCGCAGAAAGTCACCTCCAGCGGAAACGCCGAAGCGGCAGGTTTGCGGGATCAGGCCCGCGCCAAGAGAGATCAAGCCCGGGAATTGCTTAACAAGGGCGATCTCAAAGGTGCTTCTGACCGGATGAATGAGGCCAACAGCATCATGTTCACTGCCATACGCAAGGCGGATGGCGGTGCGACCAAGGCTTCCAAGAATGAGCAGGATTTTGAGCGGCGACTGCAAAGTGTCAACGTTCTTATCGACGCTCTGGACCGCATTCGTAAAGAAAAGAAGGCGGGCAAGGAAGCAGAAAAAACCAGTGAGGAAATCCATAACCTCACTACCGAGGCTCGCAAAATGGTGAGCCAGGGGAATACAGAAAAGGGCAAGGAAATGCTCGACAAGGCTTATGTAACGGCCAAGGTCGGCATCGAGACGTTACGGCGGGGCGATACGCTGGTACGGTCGCTCAATTTTGCCTCCAAGGAAGAAGAGTTCCATTATGAAGTGGATCGTAACGATACCCATCAGATGTTGGTGGGTATGCTTCTCAACAAGGATGGCGGCAGTCCCGATCCCATGGTGAAAAAGTTTATCACGCAGGCGGCCGAACTCAGGCGTCAGGCCGATGGGGAGGGGGCCTCAGGGAAGTATGCCGAAGCGATCAAAACCCTGGAACAATCCACCATGGAGCTGATTCGCGCGATTCGCGGCTCCGGCATTTACATTCCCGGCTGATGATGGCGACCGCCACCATCAGGTCGGGAGGACCGCAACGAAGGGAAGGAAGGCTGCCGCTTTTGCTGTTGATGTGGCTGGTCGGCGGCCTTCTTTCTATGGTCCACTTTGTGGATGCCTACGCGGCGGATGTTTTTGCCAACGATGGACTGCACGACCCGCAAGGGCCAGCGTTCATGGAGTTGCAAAGGCCAGCCGAGGCTTTGGCGGTGCTGCCTGCGGATACAGCCGGAAACAAGGTTCTTTGGGTCAAGGCGTTGCGTGATGGCCTCATCAAACCCCGCACCAACATTATGCCGGAAACCAAAATCCAGATTTTGGACATGGATATTATTTTCAGCAATACCGGTGACAACGACTTCGTGCGTTTTCCCCACCGTGCCCATACCGAATGGCTGGATTGCGCCAATTGTCATGAAGAGATTTTTAAGACCAAATTCGGTGCCACGCCCATCAAGATGTCGGCCATTCTGGAAGGCAAATTTTGCGGTAAATGTCATGGAGCCGTCGCCTTCCCTCTCTCGGAATGCGCACGTTGCCATAGTGTGAAACCCGCTTCCTTTCGAGGCCAATTTGGTGTGCAACCCGTTGAAAAAAAATAAGAAACAGTTTTCATCCCTGTGGTCGGTCCTGGGAATTGTGCTGATTCTCATGCCTTTCCCCTCCGCCATGGCGGAGTATGCCGATGTCATTTTGAACAAAAATGCCGAAAAGGAAGGGATGCGACCGGTTATCTATCCCCACTGGTTTCACCGCATTCGCTTTCGTTGCAAGGTATGCCATCATGAATTGGGCTTCAAGATGCAGGTAGGAGGCAATGACATTACCATGGCCAACATTTTGGATGGCAAATATTGCGGCATGTGTCACAACGATGAAGTGGCCTGGGGTCTGGAGCATTGCCATCGTTGTCATTCGGGTTTGCCTGGACTGCCAACCAGCATCAAGGGCGGCGACAAGGCGGGTGGTCCTGGAGACTATTGATGGCCAGCCTGCGCCAGGTCTGGGTTTGGATTTCGCTGGTCGCGCTGGTTGCGGTATTGGCGGTTTCCTGCCGACCGGTCAAGCATGAGATGACCCTGGGCACCGAACGGTTGAGTTCTGAGCAAAGATTGTCGTGGCCGCCGCTGCCTGAGACTCCGCGCTATATGTTTCTTGGGGAATTGCTGGGGGTTTCCAACTTTCGCATTGCCGGAGATGACAGCCTGAACACGAGCGGCGGGGCATTGCGCTGGTTGGTGGGTCTGGATCCGACGTCGGGGTTTCCCAAGGATTTGAATTACAACATGGTGCGCCCCGTGAGTGGTGCCGTGGACCGCAAGGGGCGGATCATGGTCACCGACGTGGGCTTGCAGGCGGTTTTTGTTTTTGATCCCATCAAGGGCGAGCTGGACATATGGCGCAAGGCGTCCGCCGATCTCTCTTTTTCAGCCCCGGCGGGCATTGCGGTGGGACCTGGGGGTAGTGTTTTTATCGCCGACTCGGCCCTGGGCATTGTCGCCCAACTGGATGCCGACGGCAAGCCCATGGCGGAGATTGGTCGCGATCACTTGAAGCGTCCGGTGGGGGTGGCCTGGAACCCGAAAAAAGGGGTTCTGTATATCGCCGACGCCTGGGAGGATGTCATCAAGGTATTTGATGTCACGGGAAAACTGGTCAATGTCATCACCAGCGAAACCGATGATCCTCTTTTCAACAGCCCGACCCACCTGACGTTTGCCCATAATCGCTTGTATGTTTCCGATACCCTCAACGCCCATGTGTTGATACTGGATCCCGAGGGGCACTATATTGCGACTGTCGGTCAGCGTGGCAATCTGATGGGCAATATGGCGCGTCCCAAGGGGGTGGCGGTGGATTCGGAAGAAAATATTTATGTAGTGGAATCTTTCTTCGACCATCTGTTAATCTACGATAAGGAAGGACGTTTTCTATTGCCCATAGGCGGCACGGGTCAGGGGGTGGGTCAGTTTTATCTCCCCAATGGTGTTTGGACCGATGCCGGGGGGCGTATTTTTATCGCCGACATGTTCAATGGCCGCGTGACTGTGCTGCAGTTTCTTGGAGGTGATGGCTAATGTGCTTGCATGCGATGATCCCGGGAAAAAAAACGTTGCCAACCCGAAGCCGGTACCTGTGGTCGGTTTTGGGGTGGTGTTGGGTTCTGCTCATGGTATCCACAACCACGGCCTGGGCCGCCCGTATTTCCGACGTAAAGAACACTTTTCATAATCTTTCTTTTTCAGGCAGTTCCAGTCGCACCGTCAAGGCCACCTCCGAGGATCAGGTCTGTGTCTTTTGCCATACACCGCACGGGGCGGTACAGACCTCCGGGGTGAATGCCCCTCTGTGGAATCGACAACTTTCGGGGACGACCTACACCAAGACCTACGAATCCACCTCCATCGAAGCCAACATCAACGAATTGCGTCAGGGGCCTGGCGGGACTTCAAAGTTGTGTCTTTCCTGCCACGATGGGACCATGGCCATCGGTGCTGTTAATGTCCTGGCCGGAGAAACACCGGGGACCATCGCCATGACCGGCACGGGGACGGGCGGCGTCATGCCGGGGGGAACCGGAGCCAGTACCGGCTTTACCCGCAACCTTGGGGTGGACTTAAGCAACGACCATCCCATTTCCTTCACCTACAATTCTGCCTTGGCTACCGCCGACGGTGAGCTGCGTTCTCCCCCCTTCAATTCCAGCGGCAAGTTTGTCATGGGGCTGCGGCAGGTGGCGGTATCCCCCAAACCGATCCTGCCTCTGGATGAACAAAAAGTTCAATGCGCTTCGTGTCACGATCCGCACATCCGCGACCCCAACGAGACCACTTCCATCAAGTTTTTGCGTCTGAACCGTTTTCAGAAAAGCTCCCCCAGTGGTACCAATTTCACCGACACCAGCGATATTCTCTGTCTGGCCTGTCACAACAAGGGAATCAATGTGTGGGCCACCTCGGTACACGCCAACCTGACCGATGCCGCCGAGACCTATAAATCGGGGACCGGGAGTGCAGCGGCCCAGCGCGAGTTTCCCTCCAACATCACCGTTTGGGAGTCTGCGTGTCTGAACTGCCACGACACCCATACGGTCCCCGGTGCCCGGCGATTGTTGCGCGAGGGTACCGACAGTGTGGCAACGCCCAAGAATAGCGGCAACGCCGCATTGGAAGAGACGTGTTATCAGTGCCACAGTACCAGTACTTCCAGCATTCTCAACGCCACCGGCAACAGCGTCCCCGACATCAAGACCGATTTTGCCACGGCCGGGAACAAGCATATGCCCATCACCTCGGCCGATCAGAGTACCGGGCAGGAGGTTCACAGCATTGGTGCCCGCCTGTCTAGCGATCTTTTGTCCACTTGGTCGGGTTCTCCCTCGCATTCCGGGGCCAATTTTGTCGAAGATCCCCTGCTGTTGGGGAAGGGTAACCTGAACAACCGTCATGTGGAGTGCACCGATTGTCACAACCCGCATCGGGCGTTGAAGAATAGCCTGTACACCGGAGGCGGGACGACAGGCCAAGCCACGCATACTCACAGTGCCACCGTTCAGCACAGCAACTTGGCCTCCGGGGTGTTACGGGGCATCACCGGAGTGGAGCCGGTCTATGTGGGGACGGCCTTCGGCGACCGGCCTTCCTCTTTCAAACTGTTGTGCGGCGATCCCACCGCCCCCACCGACTGTTCCCTGGATGGCACCGTTACCAAGGAGTATCAGGTGTGTTTGAAATGCCATTCCGATTATGCCTATAACGATGGAGGTGGCTTCAATGATGCTGGTCGTCCCGCCATCACCGGGACCAAAGGCTTGTCCACCGGAAATTTTGCCGTGGGTGATCGCTATACCAACCAGGCCATGGAGTTTCAGGCCCCGACCACCGATCAAGGCGAGCAGGATGGAAGCGGCACGGAACCCACCAGCATCAACCATCGTTCCTGGCATCCGGTGATGAAAGCCACCGGTCGCACCCTGGCGGAACGGGGTGGTATGGTCAGCACTTCGTGGGTAGCACCCTGGAATGGCAGCAGCGGTACGTTCATTGGCAACCAGACCATGTTCTGTTCCGATTGCCATGGGTCGGCCACGGCCAACGGTGTTTCAACCCCCGACACCGGCAAGCCTTGGGGACCGCATGGCTCGACAAAAGATTTCATACTCAAGGGCGAGTGGAATACCACCACCGGCAGCGGGCAACAGGACGATATATGCTTCAAATGTCACAATTACAACAACTATGCTACAAGAAACAGCAACAAAAGCGGCTTTTGCTGTGAAAAAGACAGCAATCTTCACGGCTACCATGCCGACAAGATTGGCAGCATGCGTTGCAACTGGTGCCATGTTGCGGTCCCGCATGGCTGGAAAAACAAGGCGTTTTTAGTGAACCTGAACGATGTTGGCCCCGAAGCTGGAAAAACCGCAGGCTCCCAGGTGCGCAATGGCGGCACCGGTACCTACAGCCGTTCGCCGTACTATATGAACTCCATCTTGAAGGTTAAAACATGGAAAGCCAGCGGCGCATGGACTGCGGCAAGTTGTGGCTCGAAGGGTGCTCCGGGCAACGGTCAGACCGGACGCGACTGGATGCGGGACGGTAGTGAAAACTGCGCCAGCCCCCCTTGACGCCAAGGGATGGTTTTCCAGGCTTGTGGAAAGCTTGGCGTCCATGAAGCTATCCCTGGCGACCTTGCTGCTGTTGCTTGGGGGGGTACCTTTATCGGTGCATGGTTTGGTTTCGGCGACGGTTTTGTTTGCGGCGGCGGGGGTGTTGTTTACCATCAACCTTTTGGCCGCTTTGTGGAGTCACACAGCTTTTCGTTCCCAACCTGGGCTACTGGTGTTTCATGCTGCTCTTTTTTTGTTTTTGGGGGCAGCCCTGGTGAGCCGATTGACGTATTTTCGGGGGGCGGTGGAACTGACTGAGGGGGAGACCTTCCAAGGGGTTGCCCAGGGTGTGGAACGGGGGCCTTGGCATTTTGATCGGTTGAAAGACCTGCGTTTCAGCCACGAAGGTTTGACCATTGATTATGGTCCCGGCATGAAACGGGGGGCCACCCGTGCGCATGTACGCTTTCGCGATGCCCAAGGACGGGTTCAAGATACCATCATTGGCGACAATACGCCTTTGGTCATGGAGGGGTATCGTTTTCGTACCACCTCCAACAAGGGATTCGCTCTGGTTTTTGTGTGGATCCCGGCCCGTGGCGGGACGGCGACTCGTGAAATCATGCACCTTCCCAGCTATCCTGTGGAAACGGATCAAGTCCGTCACTGGCGCATCCCTGGGACAGCCATTCGCACCCGAATCGATTTGGTTTTGGATGAGACGGTCGTGGATCGGGACAAGCCTTCCCAGTTTCACCTTCCCAACGATTATCATTTAAAGCTATGGACGGGGAAGGGTTCGACTCGCACCTTGAAAAAAGGGACGCAGGTTCGATGGGATGAGGGGGTTTTGGTTTTTGAAGGATTGCGCACCTGGATGGGGTACCGTATTCATTATGATGCGGCGATGAACTGGTTGTTGGCTTCGTGTTTGATGGCGGTTTTTGGGTTGGCATGGCATTATCATGGCCAATTTTCACGGCGTCGTTGGAGTGCTGAGCCTGTGAAGTGAATTTTTTAACGTATCGGAAAAACAAAGTTTGGCAAAAATTTTTGCGGGGGTCCGGGGGGTGTGTCCGAGAGGTTCCAATATTCAAATTGACTGAAAGGTGTCAATCC
>JACSDG010000050.1 GCA_015660855.1 Magnetococcales bacterium | reverse complement strand
GGTACCGGCGGAAAGAATGGCCCCCTGGGGCACATCTTCCAGGATGGTAATGGCCAAAGTTTCCGAACCATCGGTATCATTCAAATAAGCCGAGATATTCAAGGGAATGGCCGTATCTTCCAACCCGGCAGCATCCTCGATCACAAGCGTCGGCAAATCGGCATCCGCATCCACAACCACATTCATGGTCCCGGTAACGGAACTCTGGGAACCATCGGCCGATTCGGTGGAAGTCGCAGTGATCCGCAGTTGAAAATCATTGTCGGAATTGGCCGCCGGAGTCATCGTCAAACCATCCAGATCCCCGGAGGTCAGCACCCACACACCATTGCCCATATTAACGCCGGAAGACAGTATCGCCCCCTCAGGAACCCCTTCAATGCGCACCGACAGGGACTCGGA
Source organism: Magnetococcales bacterium (assembly GCA_015660855.1). Classification (GTDB taxonomy): domain Bacteria; phylum Pseudomonadota; class Magnetococcia; order Magnetococcales; family UBA8363; genus UBA8363. The sequence continues at coordinate 65,972 of JACSDG010000050.1, read as the reverse complement.
TCCATCCAAATCCGTCAAAGCGGCCGAGATGGCCAAGGGTATGGCTTGGTCCTCAATACCGGCACTGTCAGTGACCGCAAGACTCGGGGTTTCCGCCTCCACATCAAACCCAAAGAAATTCGACGGCACGCCAACACCCGAAATATCCGTTCCATTGGCCGGTGCCGGTGCCGCAGCCACCGTAACGGTCGGCTCCGGTGTCACCTCTTCCGTTGGATCACCCCAAGCCGTCATGTTGGACGGCACCCCAACCCCTGAAATATCTACCGGACCCGCTGCCACAACAGTCGGCTCCGGTGCCACCTCTTCCGTTAGGTCACCCCAAGCCGTCATGTTGGACGGCACCCCAATCCCTGAAATATCTTCCGTACCCGCCGCCACAACAGGATCCGTCCCGGTAGAACCTCCAGCCGGAACCGAAGTACCCGCCGCCGACGAGGTCGAACCCGCCGTTGCATCGGTCGTTGCGGCAGTGGTGTCCTGCGTTTCCGTCGCACCAGCTACAATTCCACGGGCATCGCCCATGGCCCCCGATGTCGCCGCAGCCATATCGCTCACGGCGGTATTGATGCTATCTCTGTCACCACCCCCCTGGGTAGTCCCGTCCAGACCCACATCGGTAACGGTAGACCCATCAATGGGAGTTCCTGCCTCAGCCGAAAGATCCTGGGAGGCCACGGTTTGCAAGACCGTAGTGGCGTCCAAATTCTCGCGGTCGGTTGCGGTTTGGTCCTGGGTAGTATCGATCGTCTCAGCCATGGCACACTCTCCGTTTTTATTCGTACATCTGTTTTTGCAGCTTGCGGCTCCTGCCGCAGACCACTCGATGCCGGGACACTTGCCCCTCGTTACAGTTATAGCCGGTTTCCAAGGATTTTACCCAACGAAGATGTAACCAACCGTTACAAACAAGCGTTAAGAAACTTTTGTAAAACCAACACTTGTCATCCGCAGGACTCTTCGTTGCGATGCAACGTGCAACGTATTGTAACAATGCAACCCGTACCACCGTGTCCTATGCCATCAACCTTGCAGGGAGCCACCCCTACCCTTCATACTGGCAATTCCCGGACCACTCACGAAGCCTGGAAAGCAGATTGGACGTTTTTTGATTTTTCTTTTGCATACAAATAGGTTATACATGGACTAGGCCTGTTTTTTCAGAGTAAACAATCAGTTACTAATATCCAAGCAAACCCGAACCTGTAAAATTATTTATACATGAAAGTAAAACAAAATGACATTATCGGATTGCGGCAACGGGGTCCGCTCCCTGCGTGCATCCTCCTTTATGGGCAGGATCAGGGGATGATCCTGCGGGAAAGCCAAGCCATTCGCCGACAAGTCCTTGGTAATGAGGCGGAGGAAGGGTTTGACAGCGAATCTTTCCTGGGTGGAGAACTAGACGAAGAGCGTTTTCTGACCGCCTGCCGCGCCTATCCTTTTTTTTCCGAAAAACGCCTGGTTGTGCTCAAAGATATGGACAAACTGACCGCCGGAGCACGAAAAACGGTCAATGGTTATTGCGAAAAACCTTCACAATCGACCGTATTGTTGATGCTTGGCACCAATCTGGCGACCACCTTTTCCCTGCGTAAACTGTGTGAACTGGACAAAAATCATTGGTCGGTGGCCTTTTTTCCCCTGGAACCTTCCAGCCTTAAGACATGGTTGAAGAACCATCTGACCAAGGCGGGCTACACAGTGGAAGCGGATGCTTTGCGTTTTTTGACCGGGCGTTTGGACGGAGACACCTTGTCGGCGGAAGCGGAAATTGAAAAACTGATTTTGTTCATGGGATCCCAACGTCAGATTGGCCTGGATGAATGTTTGGCGATGGTGGGAGAGACCCGCGTTCACAGTGGTTTTGGTCTTATGGACGCCTTGTTTGCGGGCCGCAAGGAAGAAGCCCTGGGCATACTGGACCGCTTGTTGGCGGCTGATGAAGAACCCTTGCAACTGTTGGGATTGTTAGCCAGCCGACTGCGCCGGTTCATTCAGGCCAGGACCATGCTGGCGGCGGGTGAAAATTCCCAGACAGTGGCTCGCAAACTCAATGTATTCTGGAAAGAAAATGATGCCTTTTTCGCCCAATGTCGCCAATGGCGTGATGCCCACCTGGCCCAGGGATTGCTCGACTGCCTGGAGGCCGATACGTCATTGAAGAGCGGTGGTGAAACCGGACGGGTCATGAGTGGACTGGTGCTGCGCATTGCCATGCGAAGTTCAGGGGCTTAAAGGTAATGGAAATCTTTGTACGAAGCATGCCCAAAGCCAACCTTGGAAAGGGGCTTGTTCCTATTCTGGCCCAGATCATCACCCCCCTGTTCCTCATCCTCTCCGCCACTGCGGGCGAGCTGCGCGTCGCCGTCGCCAGCAATTTTACCGCCGCCTTCAAAGCCCTGGCCCTGCGCCACGAGCAACAGACCGGACAGACCATCACCCCCATTCCCGGGGCCTCCGGCAAACACTATGCCCAGATCAAAAACGGTGCCCCCTTCGACGCCTTTTTTGCTGCGGATGCCCAAGGTCCCCAGCGTCTTGAGAGCGAAGGCCGTGCCGTTGCCGGCAGTCGCTTTACCTACGCCTTGGGCAAACTGGCTCTTTGGAGTCCCACAGCCAACACCGTGGATCCTGCCGGAAAGGTACTCCAGGAAGGTGCATTTTCCCATTTGGCCCTGGCCAATCCTGACCTGGCCCCCTACGGTCGGGCAGCCCGGCAGGTGTTGCAACATCTCCATCTATGGCAAACCCTCAAAGGAAAACTGGTCTTTGGAGAAAACATTTCCCAAACCTTCAACTTTGTCCAAACCGGCAACGCCCAACTGGGATTTATCGCCTGGTCGCAAATTGATCACCCCACGGCCCGCCCTGCGGGATCCTGGTGGGAAATCCCCCCCAACCTCCATGATCCCATAGAGCAACAGGCCATCCTTTTAAAACCAATCCCTGCCGCCATGATTTTTTTTCAGTTTGTCCAAAGCCCACAAGGTCAGGCCATCATTCTGGAGCACGGCTATGCCCTTCCCCATATTCGGTGAACCCGATCTGGATGCCCTCCAGGTCACTCTGCAACTGGCGGGACTGACCACCGTGATTCTGCTCATTCTTGGCACACCATTGGCGTGGTGGCTGGCGCAAAGCCGTTGGCGTTTTAAATTTTTCATCGAAGCGGTCGTCGCCCTGCCCCTGGTCCTGCCCCCCACGGTACTGGGTTTCTACCTTCTCATCGCCCTTGGTCCCAACGGTCCCCTGGGCCAACTGACAACCTCCCTGGGAATAACCCCCCTCCCCTTCAGCTTTGCCGGTCTGGTCGTCGGTTCGGTCGTCTACTCCCTCCCCTTTGTGGTCCAGCCACTGCAAAACGCCTTCGTCCAAATAGGGCAACAACCCATGGAAGCCGCCGCCACCCTGCGTGCCTCTCCCTGGGATCGTTTTTTTTCCATCGCCCTGCCCATGGCACGCCCCGGTTTTTTAACGGCCACAGTCCTTGGATTTGCCCATTCGGTCGGCGAGTTCGGCGTGGTATTGATGATCGGCGGCAATATTCCCCAACAAACACGGGTTGTCTCCATCGCCATCTACGATCACGTCGAAGCCATGAACTACCCCCAGGCCCACCTGTTGTCGGGAAGCCTTCTGGCCCTGTCTTTGGCTTTGATGATGACGGTCTATGGATTAAACCGACGCTTCTTCATGGTCAAACCATAACCCCATGGACCCTTGAGAAAGAAATGCCGCAGGTGAACATCCAGGGAGAGGCGTCATGACCATCGAATTTAATTTTCACATCCAACGCGGCCCCCTCACCCTACGCGTCAAGGCCACCTTGCCCGATCAAGGAGTGACTGCCCTCATCGGTCCCTCCGGTTGTGGCAAAACCACCCTGCTTCGTGCCATTGCCGGCCTGGAAAAAGATCCCCAAGGCTATTGCCGCGTCGGTCCTGATGTTTGGCAAGACGGTCGCCATACCCTGCCCACCCACCGCCGCCCCCTGGGGTTTGTGTTCCAGGAGCCACGATTGTTTTCCCACCTTTCGGTCCGGGGCAATTTGGAATACGGCCTGTGTCGCATCCCCAAGAACAAACGCCGGATCACCCTGGAAGAGGCCTCAAGACTGCTGGGAGTGGAACCCCTGTGGTCACGCGATCCTTCGCACCTTTCCGGTGGCGAACGCCAGAGAGTCGCTGTAGCCCGTGCCCTGCTCACCAGTCCCGAACTTCTGCTCATGGACGAACCCCTGTCGGCCCTGGACCCAAAAGGTAAACAGGAAATTCTCCCCTACCTGGAACGCCTGTTCCACACCTTGGCCCTGCCGGTACTCTTTGTCAGCCATGCCACCGATGAGGTCGCCCGTCTGGCCGAACACCTGCTGGTCATGCACCAGGGACAAATCGAAGCCTCAGGTCCCATCAATACCCTCCTAACCCGCCTTGACCTGGCACAACGACACGGAGACCAAGCCGAAGCCGTCATTAAAACCCAGGTAGCCGGTCACGACCCTGTCCACCACCTGACCCTTTTGGATTTTTCCGGGGGACGATTTCTTGTCCCCCTGGCCCATCTACCCGTGGGTCACCCCGTTCGCCTGAGAATTCTGGCACGCGACGTCAGTTTGACCCTGCATCACCAGACCGAAACCAGCATCCTCAACATTTTTCCCGCCACCATCGACGCACGCACCGACGACGGCCTGTCGCAAACGCTTCTTCGCCTCCGCATCGCCGAGCATCCCATCCTGGCCCGATTGACCCGAAAATCGGCCTCGGATCTTGCCCTCGTCCCAGGCAAACAAGTCTACGCACAGATCAAGGCCATGGCCCTCCTGGTTTGATGCGGTACTATTACGCACGCAAAAAAATATCGTAGAGAAAAACAGGTCAAATCCGGGAATACCCACCCGCGACATCGCCAGGGAATAAAACCACCATCACCGAGTTCCAAAACTCATTTTATCGAGGACATGCGCAAAACGTCCTCCCGGAGAAACATTAGCAACATTGGCTTCTTGTATGACTGCGGCAAGCGGTTCATTAGAAAACAGATCTCTGGTTTGCCCACCAAGATGCATCAGGGGCATGACAACCGCCTTGGGATGATGCTGACGCAGGATATCCAACTCTTCCTGCAAACCAACCATCCCCCCCATAAACACTCCCAACATAATATCATTTTCAGATACCATGGAGTGGCGAAAATGCGTCAAATTGGCTTTTTCGCCTCCATCGACCCAATCTACCAGTTTCAGACAGGAAATGGTACGAATTTCCGGTAAGAAGGACTCCTCGTAATAACGGGATTGATAAAGGATGACATGATCCACTCTGCCCGTGCGTTCAGCCCAGCGAGCTAAGAATACTGTGATGGAAGGATGTCCACCATAGATCAACGGAATTTCGCGACACGACGTTTCCATGGCCAGACCAACGACAGCGTCACGGATGGCCATGGGGTCACTGTCGGCATATTGTGGCGTACGCACGGGGTCGGGAACACTGGCAGAGAGAAAAACAGCCTGTTTCATGGAATACCCCTCAACCATTCTTCCAGGGCAACCTGATCCAGTGACAAAATCGGCAATTCCCGATTAAGCCAGTCCAGATGGCCCTTCCAGAAGGGATCTATTCCTGAGCTATTGAAAAACAATGACACCCTGGAAGGTAGCAAATTCAAATCGGGTAAAGATTGGTACAACTGGTAGAAATCCAGACTTACGGGAACTCCTGCCACCAAGCGCAACCAAGCACTGGGTTTCCCAGCCTTTTGCAGCATCAAACCGTTCGGAAAATGCAATGCGACCAATCCAACGCTAACCGCACGGTCTCGGCAATACCCTTGCAGAGAGATCATGCGCCGTCCCACAGCCTGAGTGCGCATTCGTTCTATTTTGGAAAGAATACGGTTGATGGAACCATCAACGAGCCGAGTCAATTTTTCGGAGTCATCGAAATCCGAGCTTGGCAGATTTTCAGTCTGCCAAAAGACCCAGTTTTCGAGTTTACTTAAATTATCAGGCCAAGTCAATCGCAAAATTCCAATGCCATGATCCTCCGCCTGGTCCAATTCCTTCTTCACCCAATCACTTCGGCCCAAATTTGGAGAATCCAACAGAACAAGTAGATCAGAATCCATCAATTGGTGCATGAGTACAGTTTGAAAATCATGTCCGGGAACGATTTCCGCAGTGTCCAGGAAGGTACGATAGCCAATACCGTTGAGGGCGTCGAACAACTGATGGGCAACAGCCGAGGTCTCATCCCGCTTGTAACTGATAAAAATTCGCCGTCGATCCCGCAACAGAGAAAATGTCTCGAGAATCCCATTGACAAGGCGATCCTGCCAGTCCTGTTGATCCCGGAAAGAACATTGAAACCCCTGACAATCGCTGGGAAGTTCCTTACGGATACTATCCTTATCGTCCGAACTAACCACAGGAAAGACCGGTAATCCCCGCTGTGCGACATCCTCTATTTCCTCACGATCAACAAAGCCCGGGTTTCCCCAATAAATGACCGCCAGGGGCAGAGGAACATCGCCCCTGGCCTTATGCGCCTGAAAATCCGAGACAGACCAATACAGAAGCCAACGGTGAGGATCAAGTCCCAACTCTCGAACACGCTCAATCAGGATACGCCAAATATCCGTTGTTTCCGGACCCGTGGATCCCAGAAACAAAACCCGATATCCAATATCCATCATCGACTCCAAGTGAGGTGGAAACGCAAGGATTCCACGGAAATAACATATTTCCTTCCATGCCTATCGAAAAGTAAATCAAGGAAAGAGATCCTGCCCGGAGAAAACCGATACCCGTACCACAATACCGATCCCATGGAAGTACAGCACCATCACGCCACAAAATCCAACCATTCATGCCTATTGACCGTCTAATATTTAACGGCAAGATGGTCGCAGGATCTGTCGTCCGAACATTTCTTCGACCTTAGAAATTATTGATTTACTTTGATACTTTGAAGTATACTGCGATATGTTTTGCAAGTATTCTGGTACTCTTTCCTGACCGCGCGGCAATACTACTAATATTTTTTTACTGTATCCATAGGCGATTCCTACTTCAATTTTTATCCACTCGCTATAAACCGCATACTTATATTCATACACGGAAAAACGACAACTCTTCCGGCAACTGCGCCGCCTTTTGAGACAGAAGCTCGGCAGTAGCCGCTATTTTTTCAGTGGCCTCCCGGTTCTCCATGATGACCGACTCCAATTTTTTAATACCCTGGTCAATCTGCTCGATATGAGATTCCTGATTGGTCCCCGCCGTGGCAATGGAACGCACCAACTCGGCTGTCTCCTGAATCATGGGGAGCAACTTTTGAATCATCCCCCCCGCCTCTTCCGCCACATGAAGGCTGGAAATGGCCAAGGCATCAATCTCGCCAGCAGCAACCTGACTGCGCTGCGCCAACTTGCGCACCTCGGCGGAAACCACCGCAAAACCACGCCCATGCTCCCCCGCCCTGGCCGCCTCGATGGCCGCATTGAGAGCCAACAAATTGGTCATGCGGGCAATTTCCTGGATAATCGACACCCGCCCGGCAATATCACGCATGGCCGTCACCGCCCGTCCCACAGCAGCTCCGCTCTCCTGGGCGTCCCGCGCCGCCTGATTGGCCTTGGCCTCGGTCTGACGGGCACTGTCACTATTGGAACGAACCAGGCCAGTCACCTCCTCCATGCTGGCGGAAGTCTGCTCGATGGCCGAGGCCTGAGCCGTGGCCCCATCGGTCAAAATACGCGTGTTGGCCGTCATCTCCTGCGTGCCCGAATCCACATCCTTGGCAATGTCCAATATATCGGTAACCGTCGTCCTCAAATGCAGAGTCATCCCACGCAAATCACACATCACCCCCGTATTCCCCTCACACGTATTGGCAACCGCATCCACCAGATTGCCATCCGCCACCTGACCAACCACCTTGGCCAAATCAATGGGATCCCCCCCTAGTTGCCTTTTGACACGGCGGTCAAAAATAAAAACCATGAACAAGGATATCAGCACCCCAAACGCCGTCCATTGAAGTGCAACCTTGCGCGCACTTTGGGCCTTCTGATCCGCCGCCAGGGAGGCCTCCGTCGCCTCGCTACGCGCCTGGTCCATAATCGTACCCACATCCTTGACCATTTGTTCCGCGCTGCGCAGCAAAGACTCGGATTGGGTCAACATCTTGGATTGGAAACCCAGCAGTGCCGTAAACTCATTTCGATACGCGACAATCGCCTGCGACAAAGCACTCTTGATTTTCTCATCCTTAACGGATGCCTCATCCCGCTCAATACGATCCAAACTAACACGCAAACCCTTGATCTTGGTCTCAGACCGGGTTTCGGTAAAAAAAGTCATCTCCGCTATGATAAACTGCTCAAGAGCTTTCTCCAAACCTCCATGGTCCGCCTCGTAAATGATGGTTTCCACCACCTCGCGTTTTTTCAACAAACCCGCACGGGATCCTTCCAACGCCCCATGGGCAGCCACCAATTCAAGAAACTTTTTTTTGTACTCCCCCATCTCGGTGGACAGAGCACCGGAACCCTCATCACCTTCTTTGGCATGCCCCGCAAGAATGGCATCAATACCCGCAACCACCTCCTCCAAACGTTTCACCGTCTCCACCCGATAGTCCAACATAAACTGACGCCGCAACCCCTCCGCCTTCTCCACACCGAGGACCACATCCTGCCAGGAAATCTGTTCCTTGATGGGGCCTTCCCGCAGTTGCTGATTCATGTCGCGGACATCCCCGATGGCACGGAAATTAAGACCAATGACTCCAATAAAAACCCCATAAACAATGGTGAATACAAGAATGATCATGGTGCGGAAACGCATATCGCGAAGCATTTTTTTCATGTGTTCCATCCCCATTTTTTTTGTTGAACTTGAAATCACCCCAAGGGCGAAAGCCATCCAAAATTATGATCAATCCATTGACAAAATGTATCACCATCCATCAAAAGATTCCAGGATTTTGTACATGGAACTATTGAATTCAACATGTTGCTTCTTTGACCGTCTTGAATGAACGCACTTTATTGTACTTTTTTTTTATGTTATTTAATAAGTCGGGAAAACACAAGTTTGGCGAACTTCATGCCCTCCGGGCAAAATGTTCCAATCTTCGTACGAATCCGGACACAAAACATAAAAAAACTGTCATGGCGAAACACCCATGACAGTTTAACATGCGCAACGCACAATCACCCAGAAGACCAAAGCAAAATCAGGAGGGGAACGCTGTAAAAAGAACACGAATCGCACCCGGCGACCCGGAAAGACCGCAAAACTGAAAAGCGCAACCCCACCGCCTCCCATTGCCAGGAAGCTCGCAGCTCCCATCGGCGAAGTTTGGCAGGACCAAAGAGATCACTTTAGCAGGGAATCGCGACCGTTTTTGCAGACAGCAAACCGGTCGCCCCCAGGACACCTACACGCCAGCCGTCACGGCCCGGCGGATTTTTTTCCGCAGACGCCTGACAGCTTCAGCTTTCTTTCTTCTTTTTTTCTCGGAGGGTTTTTCAAAAAACTTCCGCTTCTTCATCTCCCGAAACATGCCTTCGCGGATCATCTTTTTTTTCAAAACTCGAATAGCCTGATCCACATTGTTTTCGTAAACATCAATCCTCACGAAACATCACTCCTTTTCATCATTGATGCCCTGCCCATCCGTCAGCCATGGCGGGATGATTGTTAGCGGAACAAAAAGCCGGGATGCTATCTGTTTCTTGTGAAAAACTCAAGCACCTTTGCAAACGAAACACGAAGAACCGGTCCCCAGGCCGCAATCACCACCGCCCTATGCCAAGGAGGTGATCGACGCAACCACGCGCAAGGACTAATCCAAATCGCGGGAACGGGGTTGAAAAATCATAGGAGCCACCATCGGCTCCGCCCCCCCCATCCGGGAGGCATCCCCAACGATGGTCCGAATGACAGGGTACCCCCCCCCGTTAACATCAAGTCGCTGATTATAACGTTTCAGCCAAAGAAGAACCAGCAGCAAAGCACACACCCCCCCCACACCGCCCACCCCTTCGGCAACCCTCTGGGTCACTCCGAGAAGCAAAGCCAACTGCCGCAACAGAAGTCCTCCAGCAAACAAAGCCAGGATGGGAACGATATAGACAAGAAAGGACGCACGCAAGAAGTGACGTTCGGAAATTTCAAGAACAACCCGGTCGCCAACCTTGGCCCCCGCCGGATTTTCGGCCCGCAAACGCACCGCCCTACGGCCCGATCCAAAGGACAGGGTCGCACAGGCCCCATCCTGATGGCAAGATCCACAACCGCTGGCCCGTTGTCCGACAACAACCGCCATATCCCCTTCCAGGGCGACAACCACCACCTGCTCCTGTATCACCGATCAACCTTTCAGATACCTACCCAATTTTACCAGACAGCCCCACCCCAAAATACACGGCAACCAAGTCACACAAAAAGCACCGCCGCATCAAAAACACCAAGGACACACAAAACGGCCACCGTAAAACCCACCTTTTTCAGAAACGCCGCCATGCCACCGCTGGATGGCCCAACCCTGTCGTTGCTGATAACACTCATGACTGAGCTGGTCAGGTCTTCCGGTCGGGACAGGATAAACTTGTCGGACACCGCCCACTTGACCGAAGCGAGTTTGTCCAGGGTACGGCAACACTCCTCACACACCATCAGGTGATCCGTTACGGCACCAACAATGACCCTGTCAAGCTCACCATCAAGAAAAGCCGAAACAAGTTCAGGATTACACCCCATGACCATCCTCGATAAAAAGTCACCGAAATCACTTCACCGGCCAAATCTTCGCTCTGTTGTACATGTCCAGATCATACAATGGCAAGCATTCCCGTTCCAAAAATCAGGTGGATGGCTTGAGATACTTTTGCATTTCTTCAACAATTTGCTGGCGAGCACGATAGATACGTGAACGAACCGTACCAATGGGACAATCCAGAGCCTTGGCGATTTCCTCGTAGGAGTGCCCACTGACATCACGCATAATTATGACCGATCGCATAGATTCGGGAAGGGTATCGAGAGCATTTTCCAATTTTTTGAGCATTTCCTCCCGCAGAACCAATTTTTCCGGGGTATTGTTGTCCCGCAACTGCGGTACCACCAGATCAGCGGCAGCATCAATGTCAATATTATTCTCCAGGGGGATCCTGTTTGACGAAATCTGATAATTTTTCACGGTATTGATGGCGATGCGATAGAGCCAGGTGTAGAAAGCTGCATCGCCGCGAAAACTACCCAGGGCGCGATAGGCCTTGATAAAAGCTTCCTGGGTCAAATCTCTCGCCTTGTCGGGATCATAAATCAACCGGGAAATCACGGCAGCAATTTTTCCTTGATAGCGACGCACCAGAATTTCAAAAGCTTTTTGATCGCCTTTGATGGCACGATCCACCAAAATTTTATCGCCTTCGCTCACGTTGGCATGCCACCAAGTTTCATCGTTGACAGATTAGACAGCAACAAGTGCAAATAAATCCCGAACCATGATAATGTAAAATCTTGAAAGAATCAAAAAACTTTCGTAACACAGCGACAACCCTCAACCACAAATTAGCGGACGCCCATGGCTGAATCCATTCGCAGACCCGCACACTATGGTCACCGTATCATCTCGGATTTTCTCGTGATAGGCGGCGGCGTCGCCGGTTTGGATCTTTCGCTGCGGTTGGCCGAACTCGGATCGGTACAGCTGATCACCAAAACCGACGCAGGGGAATCCAACAGCAGCCAAGCCCAAGGAGGCATCGCCGCCGTATTGGACTCCGATGATCGGTTTGAACTTCACATCGAAGACACCCACCGCGCCGGCGCAGGTCTGTGCCATGAGGATACGGTGCGTTTTGTCGTTGAAAACGGTGCCCGGGCCATCCATCGCATGATCCAACTGGGGGTTACTTTCACCCGAACCCCCGAAGGTCCCTATCATCTGACCCGGGAAGGTGGGCACTCCAACAGACGGGTGGTCCACTCCGCCGATGCCACCGGCAAGGCGGTTGTCCAAACCCTGCTTGAAAAAGTCCAACGACACCCCAACATTCAACTGATGCCCAATCACTTGGCCATCGACCTGATCACCTCCTACAAAACCGGTCGCTTCGCCCCCGACCGGAATAATCGTTGTCTGGGGTGTTATACCCTGGACATTGAAAACGACCGAGTCATCACCCAGCAGGCCCGATTCACCATCCTGGCCACCGGGGGGGCGGGAAAGGTCTACCTCTACACCTCCAACCCCGACATTGCCACAGGTGATGGCATCGCCATGGCCTACCGTGCCGGCTGCCGGGTCGCCAACATGGAATTCATCCAGTTCCACCCGACCTGCCTCTACCACCCCAAGGCCAAATCCTTTCTTATTTCCGAAGCGGTGCGCGGTGAGGGGGGGATTTTGGTTTTATCCGATGGTGACCGTTTCATGGAACGTCACCATCCGCGCCGGGAACTGGCCCCTCGCGACATTGTCGCCCGCGCCATCGACTTTGAAATGAAACGCACCGGCGACGACTGCGTTTTTCTCGACATCACCGCCAAGGGAGAAAAATTCATCCGCGAACATTTTCCCAACATTCATTCCAAATGCCTTGATCTGGGCATCGACATGGTTCGTGAGCCTATACCTGTCGTCCCCGCAGCCCATTACACCTGTGGTGGCGTTTTGACGCATCCCGACGGCACCACCGACCTGGAAAATCTGTTTGCCCTGGGCGAGGTCAGCCATACCGGTCTCCACGGTGCCAACCGCCTGGCATCCAACAGCCTGCTGGAATGTTTGGTATTCGCAGAAGCGGTCGAACAAACCATCCGCAAAAAAATCAATGACAACGACACCACCCACCACATTCCGCTGCCTCCGTGGGACAACTTTGACACCCACATGTGCGAGGAAGCGGTGTTGATCTCCCACAATTGGGATGAAATTCGACGTTTCATGAGTAATTATGTGGGTATCGTGCGTTCCGACTCCCGCCTAGCGCGCGCCCGCCGACGCATCGAACTGTTGCAGCAGGAAATCAACGAATACTACTGGAACTGTCGCATCAGCCGCGATCTTTTGGAATTACGCAACATTGCCCTTGTGGCCTCCCTGATCATCCGCAGTGCCATTCATCGCAAGGAAAGTCGGGGACTGCACTGCAACACCAACCACCCCGAACGCGATGACACCCACTGGGCCAAGGACAGCATTCTTCCCATCCACCTGTAGACCACGTCATCCACTCGGACAGTCAGGCGCAAGGAGTATGTCCCATGGAAAATCAGCCCACGGCTTCGATCTGCCGCCATCTCATCATTCATGGCCGGGTTCAGGGTGTCTGGTACCGCGCTTCCACCCAGAAACAGGCGGCACACCTCGGGGTGTCCGGTTGGGTGAAAAACCGGCCCGACGGCACGGTAGAGGTTCAGGTGACAGGCCGACCCGAAAATGTCGCAGCGTTGATCGACTGGTGCCACCAGGGGCCACCAGGGGCCCATGTGGAGCGTATCGAGATGGCTATATTTGCGTTAACTGTGGGTGAAGTGTTACCATTCCTCCAATAGTTTGATTTTTTTGGAGGTTTGCCATGAATCCGGTCGAATTTCAGAAATGGTTGGCGCAGGTTGATGATCTGACTACATACCAACGCCAGCGTGCGTTGGATGCTCTTTCCGATCCAGACCCAAAACGAGCCAACCATGAGATCATTGAGGAGCGCATTGCTGACGAAAGACGCTGTCCTCGTTGCAGTGCGCCAGGGGCCACCTTGAACGGCATGGCTGACGGTCTTCAACGATACCGATGCAAGCCTTGTGATCGGACCTTCAACGCTTTGACAGGTACCAGCATGGCCAGATTGCGTAAGAAAGAAAAATGGTTGGAGTATTCTGAGTCTCTGAAAGAAGGTGAGACAATTGCGAAGGCAGCAGAACGTTGTAATGTCGATCCAACCACTGCATTTCGCTGGAGGCATCGGTTTTTGAAAGCTTTTGTGGAGGACAAATCGACGAAATTGTCTGGCATTGCTGAGGCGGACGAGACTTTCTTCCTGGAGTCCTTCAAGGGTCAAAGGAAGTTGCCAAGACCTGCTCGTAAACGGGGAGGGAAAGCGTCGAAGCCGGGTCTTTCCGTCGAACAAATTCCAGTTTTGATTGCCCGAGACCGTAATGGAGAGACTTTTGACGTGGTTCTTAAAGGAATTGATGCCAAAAATCTTGGAGATGCCCTCAAGCCCATCATTGGAAAGGATACGCTTCTTTGCACTGATGGAAGCAAAGCTTTCAAGGCGATGGCTAAAGAAGCAGGAATTCCTCACCAAGCCTTGAATATCAAAGCTGGTGTGCGGGTCAAGGAGAAGATTTTTCATATCCAAAACGTTAATGCCTATGACAGCCGATTGAAGGGATGGATGAGAAGATTCAATGGGGTGGCGACTCGGTACCTCGATAGTTATTTGGGATGGCGACGTTTCTTCGAGTGTCACAAGGATGAGGTTCATAATCCAAAGTCATGGTTGATTGAGGCCATCGGCCCGGTTCCAAAATGACGTCCCACAGTTAACGCAAATATAGCCATCGAGATTGAGGAATGCCTTGAACCTGAAACCCACGTCTTCTCGATCGAACGATGACCCCACTCCGCCACATCCCAAACTTCAGAAAGGATCTTCCCGATACCAGGCACAAAAAGACAGCCTTGACGTAGTTTTTATTGATCCTTATTTTTGCCACGGGATCATTATGATCAATTAAAAAACTATCACCTAAATACTGCCAGCATTCCGACTGATTTTGATTGACGGCACACCCCTTTCACGGGACAATAAACCGTTAAACACTATTTCCCGGTCAACTTCAGGAAATACCTCATGAAATTCATCGATCCACGCATTGATTTTGCCTTCAAAAAAATTTTCGGCAGCGAGGATGCCAAGGATATCCTGGTCTCCTTCCTGGAGAGTCTGCTTGGGTTGGATGGGGACCGGCGTATTGTGGAGTTGACCATCTTGGACCCATTTCTGGCTCCACGCATCAAGGAACTCAAATCCTCCGTGCTCGATGTGCGATGCAAAGATCATCGCGGCATCTCCTATGTGGTGGAGATGCAGATGGAGAAGGTTGCTGGATTTCTCAACCGCATCCAATACAACAGTGCCAAAGCCTATTCTGGACAAATCAGCAAGGCCGAAGACTACCCAAAGCTGAAACAGGTCATTGCTGTCACCATCACCGACTTTATCCTGTTCCCGAAATTCGTCCACTGCGTTTCCTGTCATAAGTCCCAAGAAACCATCACCGGTGATTCATACCTGAGCGATATTGTCCATTATTTCGTTGAGTTGACAAAATGCACGAAACCTTTAGCCGACTGTGACGAAATCCTTGAAAAATGGATTTATTTTATTCGATTTGCTGAAACTTTGGACCAAGTGCCGGAACAATTGGATTTTCCTCCCTTTCGGCATGCCTTCGAGAAGGCCATGGTGGCTAATATGACGAAGGATGAACTGGACCTCTACGACAAGGCCGGAATCGCCATTGCCGACGCACGCGGACGTATAGAACTGGCACGAGAGGAAGGCCGAGAGGAAGGTATTCAAATCGGTGCACAGAGAGGCAAACTGGAAGGCGAAGCAACGATCCTGACCCGCCAATTACAACGCCGCTTTGGCACTTTGCCCGAATGGACCCGCAAAACAATCGCCAAAGCCGAACAGTCTACCCTGGAGGAGTGGAGCCTCCGATTTGTGAATGCCAAATCCCTGGATGATGTATTCACGGACTTAGGATCTGTTGACATGGTCGAGTAGACCGGTTTCTCCGAGATGCTTAAGTCGAGGTTTGTTTTCTCTGTTCCTGCCTAGTTTCCCGGCAGTGTGTTGTTCTGCCTCAGATGGAATCCGACAGTTGCCTTCTTTTGATAAGCTAGCCCAAGTTTAACATTGAACGGCCAAGTCAAGCCTCGTTTTTATGTTTAAACTTTCTGCAAATCATGTAAAAGAGAGGGATTCCGGGGACACCCGACTGGATTCCGGGGACACCCGACTGGATTCCGGGGACACCCGACTAAAATATTTTGTAGAGGCAATTTAGTCGGGTGTCCCCGGAATTCGTGGGAGATAGGGCGGCATCCATGTTGGGTACCGCCCGCATCTCCGTGCTACATCACCATCGTCCAATGGCACCTCAACGTTCAAAAGTCTCGGCTAGCAAAATCCATCGCCATAACGATCACCAAAACCTGTGCAACTCAGGCACAGATTATCAATCAGTCAGATTTTTTTTCCTTTACTGACCGAATAGCTTTTGTCGCTTCTGTAAGCGTCTTCAAAGATTCATTGATTGCGGCACCCCAAGGTGCCGACGCATCCGTTGGCATGTTGCCAAAGGCATTTTCCTTGAATTGATTCCATGTGAAAGCTCTTTCTAATTCATCAATTTTTAACTTGCCATCATTCAAGTGAACAAAAAGACGGCCTTGGCGTAGTGCATGCCGTTTTTCAAACAGACGCTCCGCCTGATCGAGCATGGCCTTACCGTATCTCCAAAATCCGACAGCTGCCGTAATTATCATACCATACATTGTAAATGCTCGGATAAAAGATGAAATTAAATCAATCCATACATGAGTTTTAACATATTCAAAACCAATATTTTTATTTTTATCTTTATCTTTTCCTTCCTTGCCATCCTCTTTACTGGGATTAACATTCTCTTTACCTTCAATGACGCTTTTGTCTTTTTTGCTATTCACGTCGCACAATTTACCTACAACGACATTGTTTGTTGATTTTTTCTTATCAGAAGTTGCGACATCCTCATGGAGGATATTCATCTTACACTGGTAGATTTCAACCAATTTAATCAAAGATTCTTCTCTTTCTTTCTTATTTCCAGGCACGAAATCAAAGTAAATGAATATTGATATAAACAGTCCAACTACAATAGTTATTATAGCTGCAACATTAAGAGCTTTTCCATATCTGCTATACTCTTCAGCCTTTTTTTCAAGATAAGCTATAGCCTTTTCAACAAAGACATCAGTCACTGCTAAATGATATGCATACCGATCTTTTCCATCTTTTGAAGAATTTTCATCCTTTACAGCATCATTACGACAAGTTGGTATCTTAACATAAGTTCCTCACCTGGAGTAGGAGATCGAACGCTTCCCTGACTGGACGAAGTAGAAGCACCCGTCGCTAAACTTGATCCCGTACCCGAAGAAGAGACACTTGGATTGGATGGAGTAGCGACAGTTTGAGAACTAGCATCCATTTCCTCTATTTGTTTTTTCGACTTCGCCAACAAGGCATGGCGTAAATACAGTCTGAAATAAACATCATTGGACAATGAAGCATGGTCATTCCGGTTAAATGCTGAAATACTGTTACTGAATTCATTGTTCGTATTAATTTCCAGAAGAGACTTGATCTTCCCGAAATTATCCACGCCAAGAGATCTAACAACTTTCAATATTTCATTAACTTTTTCCAAAATTTCATTTTTAAGAGATAAGTTGCTATTATTAACTGCATTCTCAAAGTTCGAAGAGAATTCCTCTATTTTTTTTATTTTATCCGTAAATATGTCTTTGATTTTAAACCATAACCAACATAAGACAATAAGCAATCCAAAACGTTCGCAGCTGCACCGCTCCACTGTCAGCTCGCGAATTTTAACCAATGAATATTTAATGGCAATAAAATTTCCAGGGGTTAAACTAACTCCACTTTTATTTATCAAGACATCAATTTCATCTAGTATATCTCTAACAGAGAGAAATTTATCAATATTTCCGCCGAAGCATGATAGATTGATATAATTGCAAATACGTGTAAAATAAACATTCATGTTATTAAAGGATATAACAACCTTTCTTTTTACATGAATAACTCCAGCCAAACCTACTGCAATAGTAAGAAATATAAATATACACAGAAGCAATCCAAGATAAGGGCAATTTTCTGTGCAGTCTTTAAAAAAAATTTTAATAAGTTCAACAAAAAACCCTGTATTAATATTCATATCAGCCCCCGCCATCAAAGATAAAAGTAAGTATCCCCCAGCAAGACCGGGGGCTTTAGATTGCCGGCCCCTCAAAGGGGCAATCTTACAGTCGCCTTTGACAAACGTCATCCCCGCGAAAGCGGGGATCCAGGGAAGTCCCGCAAATCCTAGATTCCCGCTTTCGCGGGAATGACGGGGTCTGAATGGTTACACCCAAAAGCGGACCCCATAACCTCGCGCTAAATATACCAGAATGAACCTATTCACGGCCTTGGAGCAGACCATCCGCGCTTCAAAGTACCCAGAAAACCATCGCTAACCGGCAATTTCTGGCGAAAGAACCTCAAAACCGTGGGCTACCCCCGGAAATGTAAAACTGCTCCGGTCCCCCGGCAAAGTCGGGGGGGTACCTGTGTTAATTATTGGAGCAAAAGGTATAGAACATTAACGAAAGATTGTCAGGTTTACTATCAACTCAGCTTTGTTGGACCACCAGCCATTCACGGATTACGCATCCGGTTCGGTTTCAATAATCTTAAAGTCTTTTTTACATTGCTGGCTATAAATAACATACTGCATATAAAAGTCAAGAAAAAATTATCTTATCAAAATAATTAAGTTAATGTAATATATCATCAAGAGCATACGCTATGGCAAACTTATTGTCTCAAATTTCCTCGTGGTAGGCGGCGGCATCGCCGGTTTGGATCTTTCGCGTTTCGCGGGGATGACAGATACTGCGTATTTCAAGCTGATACAAATTTGCAATCTAGCAGGTAATATACAACCCTATCTCCATTAGACCACCAATGGAGAAGAAGAAGAAGTCAGTTGCTCACCTGACGCAAGACGAGATTCTGGAACGCATCAAGGAGACGACTGGTTTTTGGAGGGTTCAGAAATGGCTTGTCATTCTGAACGCTTCCGTTGACCCAAGATCAGCCGCAGAAATCGCAAGGCATACAGGGTTGGCGCAACAGACGGTCCATATTGTGCAAATTGTGACAGGATCATGAGCGGATAAAATCAATGACTCACTTTCCGTACCTGAGAAATATTACTTGTTAGTTTGCGAATTGGTATGAGGCGAAACACTTACGTCAAAAGCGGAAGAGATCGTGGCTGATCTGAAGGCGCAGAAAAGGCCGTGAGGTACGTGGATTCAGGGTCAGACCAACATCCATGGAGAGATTCAGGCGCGCATCATCGGCCCAACGCCAGCCACTGACCAAGCTCAAGGCCAGAACGTGCTCGCGGCTGAAACGGTTGAAGGTCTCCGACAGAGTGACCGCGTCGGCGAGGATAGCACTCTCCCAGTTCCAGCCGATGGCCAGGGCGTGGCTTTCGTTGCGGGGAATGGGATAAGGGGAGAAGAGTGAGCCGTCCTCCTTACTGCTGAAACGAAGATCCTGGGGATATTCGCGGGAAAAATCATATTGCAGATGCAACGGTCCGAGGCCGTGCCGCCATTGCAACGATTCCTGTATCTGGTAGCTTCTGGCAGCGTTGTCGAAACCAGAGAGATGGTAACGGTTGGCGGCGGCAAAGAGGCGGGTTTCCCACTCGCTGCCCCATTGATCGCGCCTTGCCAAGCCGACCTGATCGCGCACTCCTTGATGCAAAAGGCTGACCGTCTCGTTTTCGTCCGGATAACGCAGCCGCAGCTTTCCCTCCCAACTGCCCGACCACGCCGGGTACTCGTGCGTCGCCTCAAATCCGAGCTGGGGGCGGGCCGCCAAGGTCAGAATCGTTCGGGCACCGTCGGTTTCGTCGCGAATCAGCCCGAGTTGATATTGGACAAAATGTTCGTTCACACGTTCGCTGAAAACCGGCCACGGGTCGATGGCGTCGATGTGATTGTCGGCCAGGCCGCCCTTCAGGCGCAGTCGGTTGTTCAGGGGCTGCTCGAAACGGCCATAAAAAGTCTGGCGCATAACCCCGTCCATGCGGTTGTCCGCATAGGCGGTGCCGACGCTCAAAGTTCCGGCGTGGGTAGCGACCAAACGTTTGTGATTCTTTTGCAGATCGGGGTCGTTCGGTTTTTGTCTGAGTGCCTTGTCATAGGTCTCCAGTGCCTCCATCCACATTCCGGCCTGTTCCTGCAGAGCGGCCAAGTCGGCCAGTGCCTGAACCTGCCCGGCGTCGGTCTTGTCCGTTGGCACCGGTTGGGTGGGTAAAGACGGTGCGCCGGACAGAGCCATCAGCCGCGCCTGAAGTTGGTGCAGAGAGGCCATTGGGTCATCACTTTCCTCTGGCTCCTGCGTTTGTTTCTCCAGTTCCGCCGTGCGCTTCAGGCGCAGGGCGTGACGTCCGTTCCCCTTGACCCATGCCGCCTTGACGCCGGGTCGCCAGACAATGCGCAGGGAATCATATCCGTAACGGACGCGAACCAGACCCAGCCAGTCGGGAAAACGCTGAAAAAGAAGGTTGGCACCTTCCACAGCGATGGGGTGGTTGAAATGAGCGGCAAAATCCTCATAGCTCAAAACGCTTCGGACCTGGAGTTCGCTCTCCAGGATGATGATCAAATCAGCGTCTTTCCCGAGTTCAGCAGACAGAATCACCGGTTGCGGTTGAATGGGGGCGCGTTCATCCCGAACGATGGTGCGCCGATCGGCATCAGTCAGCGGTACGGCAGCGTCAACGGGCTGCATCCGCGCCAGAGCATCGGCCATAGCGGCACCCATAAACGCTGCAAACAACAAAAGAGGGGGCCAACGGGACATCAACGGGTCGCCTCCAACTGCGCCAGCGTGCGCCGGGCCAGATCGGTCTGGTTCATCTCCAACAGCAGGGAGACGTACTCGGCGCGCAGGGCGTGATCCTTGGGGCGTTCCTCAACCAAGCGGGCATAAAGGACGCAAGCCTTCTGTTTGAGGCCGAGACGGTCACGCAGACGGGCGATCATGGCACGCTCATCGAAACCTTTGGNNNNCATGGCACGCTCATCGAAACCTTTGGGATTTTGTTTCTCCAGAAGACCCAGGGCTTGGCGCAGATAGGCCTGGCCATGGGATTCCCGACCCTGATTGATGATGGCCTCTCCCAGGCGCAGAAAATCCAACGGCTCCCCCGCGTTTCGGGAGAGCAAACGCCGATAGCGCGTCTCCGACCGGTCCCACCGATGGTTGAAAAAATCCGCCGCCGCCAGAGTCCGCAACGCATGCAGATCATACGGATCCTGTTTGAGCAGTGCTTCATAGGCCAGGAGCGAGGCGGCACCCATATCGAGGGCAGAAGCCTGTTTTCCCAAGGCGCGCAGTTGCTCCGACGACGCGTGCGCCGCCTCAATCTGCCGAATCAAAAACCTTTGCGCTTCCTGGGTTTCCCCCTGAAGCAGGAGAGCCTCCATGATCTGCTCTTCAATCTTAGAATCCGGGCCGCGCTCCTCAATAAAGGCCCGGCCCAGTTGGATGACCGACTGCGGGCGATCGACATCCAACAGGCGTTGCAGCCACAGTGCCCGGTTTTTCGGAATATCCTCTCTGGCGCGCCCGACAAGCCAAGCCAACCCCTCGGACGGCGGCGTCGGACCCCACAAGTGCAGCAGTTGCAAAACGGAAGGGTCGTCGGGACCGGCCTTTCGGGCCATCTTGAAAAAACTGTCCTGGGCCATTTGACGCTCCCCAAGCTCCAGAGCCATCCAGCCAAGGTCGGCGGCGTCGGTAGCCAGGGCGTAGCGGTCAGGCGAATGACGGCTCAGAACGAGAAGTCGCCGCATCTCCGGCTTGACCGGAAAACCCTTTTCCCAGGCTTCCCGGACGATGCGGCCATAAAAACGGCGTGCGTCGGTATTGGAACCTGCATCATCGACGCGGGCAAGCTTCATGGCTTCCTCCGGCTTGCCCAACGCCAGCAGAATTTCCGCCCGCAGACGCTGGTCGGCATCATTGCCGGTCAGTCGATGGAGCTTCTCGGCAGCGGCAGCGGCGACCTTCAAATTTCTATAATTGAAAGCACCGTAGGCCATTTCGGACAGGAAAGGTTGCAGAAGGCCCGGTTCTTGATCGAGCCAGGCGATGACCTGATCGTTATGCCGATCCGAGGTCATGGTCGCCAGCAGTGCCCATCCCTGGCGCACCGCAGGTAAGTCGCGACGCCCTTTCAGATGGGAAAAGAGAGCCAACCCCTCTTCGGGCTGTTTTTCGTCGATGAAAAAGCGCGCCAGATCGCTGATCAGCCATTCGGAGGCACTCGGATCCATGACCGCCTTGCGCGCCCACTCCATGGCTTTTTTGCGTTCGCCCATGCGGGTCAGAAGGGAGATACCCAAATTGAGATCTTCCAGTTCAAAATAACCCTGCTTCCAGGCCCAATCGAGCAGGCGCGTGGCCTCTGTTTTCTCCTCACGCAGCCAGGCCAGGGAGGCCGCCTTGAGCGGCATATGGGTCAAGTGGGTCGCATCCAGGTGCGGAGCAATAAAATCCGCTATGGCGCGGTTTTGGTCGGCCAAGGCTCGGTCGATGAAATAATCCTTGAGCCAACCGGGAAAGGCGGGACTCTCCAGACGGGCGGCCACCTCCTGTGCCAGGGCGATGTTGCCATTTTTGAGTGCCAGTTCCGACAGTTGCGGCCATACTTTGGGAGGCAGCTTGTCCTGCCGATAGCGCTTGACCAGGGTTGGCAGCACCCGTTCCTGTTTGTTCATGACTCCGGCCAGTTCAATCCATTTGGCCAACAGCTCGTTGGAGCGCAAGGCCGAGCCCAGCCATGGCTCCAACAGACTCCAAGCCAGCTCCGGGCCAACGCCGTAATGGAGCAAATCGCCGAACATGGCGGCGTATTCGGGGTCGAACCGGCCCTGAAGCCACTCCCGGCTTTCCGCCAGCGCCTCCTTCGGATTGCCCGACAAAATCAGGGTGTCTACCAGCAGCAGGATAATATCGGCGTCGATTGATTCCGGATGGGCACCGCGCAGGGCGTGGATCACGTCAACGGCGTCGAGCCATCTTTCGCGCGTAACCAGAAGTTCCGCCAGTCGGATGAAATGTTGCGGATGCTGCGGATACTCCCGCACCAGTTGGAAGAGAACGTCGATCTCCTGGTCGTACATGGCCAGCAGATCGTAACGGCTGACCAGCTCTTCCAGCACCTTGAGCGAAGGATGGCGGTTGCGGATCTGCTCCAGGTTGCGCAATTCGTCCATAGGCCGTTGCGCAACCCGGTAATACCGACCCAGGAGTGTGCGCGATTCCAGAATGTCGGGGTTGGCCGCAACAAACTGCTCCAGGGCCGCGATGGCACCTTCCACATCGCCGCGCTGGAAACGCAGCTCCAGCATGGGCAGCAGGGTGTGGACCGTGGCCGGAGCCTCTGCCAGGGAGTCGTCCATGTGCCGCCGCGCCTGCTCGAAACGCCCGGCACTCATATGCATCAAAGCCAGTTCGTCATGGCTGGGCAGAATGACCACCCCAGCCGCCAGGCCGAGAAGCGTCAACAAAGCCAGGATGAAGAGATCGGATTTCATGACGGTGCCGCAACCTCCGCCACATCCGGCTGAAAGCGCAGTTCGGCGGCGGCACCGTCCAGGGCCGAGGCGGAAAAGGTGAACCGGATCAGCCCGTCGGCCTCGATCATCCCTTGGTGCTTTTCCAAAAGGCGTCCGTCATCGTCGCGCAATAAGGCGATGAAGCCGCCGCGCCATGGGCTCTGCCAAACCATCTGGCCGGGGCCAAATCCCTGGACCCGGAAGACGACCCCAGCGGCGGAAGGGTGCGCGACCCCCCGGACCAACCAGCGCGACTCCACCAGATAGGGGATGGTCGCCTGGGGTCGCTGGCCGCTTTGCGGATGATCCTTCAGAATGATCACCGGAGCCGGATGGTCCGCCTCCAGAGAGACGTAAAGGCTGCCCTGGTAATGTTTCTGGCCGATGACCCCCTGGGAACGAATCAAGTCCACGGCCTGAAAGAGGGCGCGGTCAAAGCGGATTGTCTGCATGGCACCACGTTCGAGGATGCGCCAACCCTCCGGGTCACCGCGCTCCAGGCGGGCAGACACGGTCCCTTCCACAATACGGGCAAAATGGCTGGTAGCCACCGGCGTCAACGGAAGGGCGCGGGCGTATTCCAGGTTGTGGCGCAGGGCGTTGAGGCTGGAGACCCGCTCGCCGGAATACATATGGTAGTAGAGGTTGAACGGCTTGAGCAGCAGGGGATGACCGGTATTGCGTATGGTGCGGATCAACTGTTTGAAACCGAAAAAATTGGCGGTCCACAATTCGGTATAGGTATTCTCGTTGGAGTTGGAGGCATAGGTTTGCCACTGGTCGCCCACCTGTCGTCCCAAAGGCGCGACCCAGGCAATGGAGGGATATTGCTTGTCGAAACGGGAATCGCCACCGTTGATGTTGGTCATGCCCTCCGCCCGGGCGGCGGCGATGGCCGCCTCGAAGGGCAGGGTGTCGCCACTCCACTGGACCACCTGGACTCTCTTTCCAGGCGGCGTAAGGCGTTCGATGACGGCGTTGGCCGCCCCGAACTCCTGTTCCAGGCGAAAATCGCCGGAACGGTAGACGCGCGGGGTGCGGTAGTCCATGACAATGTTTGGTTTCTTTTCCTTGCTTTTTATCGCATTATTCAACTCCCGCTTCCAAACGCCGGTATCCATCTGCACCTTCTCCTTGCGGGCGTCCAGGTCGAACAGAGAGGCGAGCCGCTTGAGATAGTCCCCCTCCAGAGGTTGCGGATAGAGCCAAAGATAGGGGGCCTCCTTGTCGGCCTGGTACGCCTCGAAAAACTGCCAGAAGAGCGGATGGGTATAAGTGTGATTGCCCGCCTCGACATGGGGCAGCAGAAAGATTTCCCGGGCGATCTTCTGAATGTCCGGATTCGGGTCGAGTCGTCCGTCGATGTCGGCAACAATAGGAGCGACGGTGCTGGGAAAATCGGGATAGGGCTTGAGAATCTCTTCCAGGACGACCTCGGCAGAGAGCTTTTTCTTCTGCCGGTACCCCTCCACCTGCGAAATGTTGCGCCAGCCGTCGCCGTCGATGTGACTGTAGAAAATGCGGCGGCCAGAAAGGACGGTGGCGTCGGGTTTGGGCAGATTCCAGGCGTCGAAGGCCAGGGCAAAAAATGCGAAAGGATCGATGCGCCACTGGATGAAATCTTCCCCCGGAGCGATGTAGAGCTCATAGCCATCGGCGACATAACCGCCGTGCGGGCTGGTGGTCACCAGAACGGCGTCGCTCTTGGGATCGTTGAACTGGCGTCCAGTCAAATGAACGGTCATGCGTGGATCGCGGCGCTTGAGGGTTTCAAATGGTGGTAGCAAGCCGGAGAAGCCGCGCTCAAAGTCCATGATGCGGGAGTCCGAATCCAACAGCCGGGTTTTGTGCGTGAACCGGATCCAGTCAAAGCGGGGTTCCAACCCCAGGGTGCGCCAGAAAGGGCGCAGGGTTCCCGGTTCGGTAATCACCCCCTTGTCGTTCTGCCCGAAGGGGGGAGAGCCCATCAGGACCAGGCGTATTCCCGCTTTCATGGTCTGGACGCACCAGTGAATGAAACGCGCCGGATCGGGCGTGGCGGCACTGGACATCCAGAGCAAAACACCTCGAACATCCGCCATTTCCCGAAGATCCGGCAGGGGCGCACGAATGTCCCGATGGCGGAGGATCAGGCCCAGATGATTCAAGGGGGTTTCCGCCAGCCTGTGCGGACGTTGCAGCCAGTAGGATTGGTGGTCGCGTCCGTCGTAAAAGGCGAGGATCACACGCGGTTCGGGGCGAAAACTATCTTGCGCTGCCGCCTGAACAGGCGGGCTTGCGAGCGCAAGCAGGAAAAAAATTGCAGGAAACCACCAAAATTGCATGCAACGAGCCTTTTACATAGAGATTTTCACAGGCCGGTCTGGCCCAATAACCCTGAAACGGTGAAACATCCATGTTTCCAGATGGATCGGGCTTATTGCTCCTGGGGAGGCGGCGTGATCTGGTCCAGTTTGATGGTGGAAACATACGGCAGGAATCCGTTGGCACGCTCTTCCCGGTAAATGGCCGCGACGCCTGGGCCATCATCGGTATCCCAATAGTCCATGGTGTAGATCTTCAGGTTCACAAACCGTTTGGCAGTTTTCTGCAAGACGTCAACCATGGTTCGGTATTGCGCCTCATCCACCCGGTAATAGCGATTGTTGGCGAAATCATGGCTGGAACGCAAGGACTCCGCCATCAACATATCGATATGCGGTCCAACCTCCGGCAGCAGGGCATAGCCCCGGTTCATCATGATCTTCTGTTGCGGATAGTGCAGACGGATGGTCTTGACCAGATTAATGGCGGCTTCGCGCATCCCCTTGAACTTTTCAGGCTCGCGCTTTTCCAAAAAAGGGGGAGTGTCCAGGGTATCGAGAAAGATGCCGTCAAACCCTTTGCGGATCAGGCGCGGGACCAACTCCTCGATGACCCGTTGCGTCCAGCGTCGGTCGCGCAGATCGATGAAGAAGCTTGCCTTTCCGTTGACGTTCTCCTCAAGCAGCAACCGTTCCCGTTCCAGTGCCTTGAAATAAGGGTGGTGGTTTTTCACCTCGCCCAAACTCAGATATCCCAGCGTCGTTTTGTCCCGTTCGGTCAGTGATTCGATGGGGGGGTGCGCGGCACCATCAAAGACCAGCAGGTCGAACGGCAAAAGTGCTTCGAGCGGGGCCGAAGGGCCGTAAAAGACCAACAGCGGTGCCGATTCCGCCCGGATCCGGGAGGGTACGGCCATGAACCACAGAGCCGCCAACAGTGCCGTCAGAGAGCAAGAGATGCCAGACCTATTCCACATTCGGTTTCTCCGTCGGCGGGGCCACCAGGAAAAGATCATCTTTGCTCGCCATTGCCTCGGCCAGGGCTTTGCGGGCCAGACGCCAGAGTTCCTCCGGGTTGTAGGTCAGATTGTCGGGATAAGCAGCCACGCCGAAACGAATGGTGAAGGGAATGCCCTCTGGCGTTTCCTGAGCTTGCTTCTGAAGCCGTTGGGCGGCTTCAATGGCACCGTCGGCGTTGGTTTCCGGCATAATCAGACAGAAGGTTGCGTCCTCTTCCCGGCAGCAATGGTCCGACTCGCGAAAGGCGTCCAGAGAGGCACTTCCCACCCGCATGACGGCACTGTTGCCCATGCCCTGGCCGTAGTTGCGGCAAAAATTCTCGTAGTCGACGATGCCGTAGCACAGCAGTGCCAACCGGCCTTCATGCCGGCGTACCCGTTTGAACTCCTTGCCCAGGATTTCATGCAGCCAACGCCGGTTATTCAGCCCGGTGAGCATGTCCGTATAGGCCATGGCCCGAAGCTTATCCTCTAGCCGTTTCTCCTCGGTGATGTCGCGGATCATGGCCGTGGAACCCAGTTTTTCTTCCCGTTCGTTGTGGATGGTGGTCAGGGAGACCTGAAGCGTTCGGCGTTTGTAGATGACGATCTGCGGCGGCGACTCTTCGGTATGAGGCCGAATGGCTTTCCGCAGCAGATCCGGATCGTCGAAGGCTTGGGAAAAACCATCCTGTACGATCTGCCTGCGGCTTTTACCCAACAGTTTTTCCGCCAGGGGATTGACGATCATAATCCGGTCTTCGGCGTCGGTAACGATGATGCCCTCCATGGCACCGTTGATGATGCTGGTCAGTTTGTTCTTTTCCTTGATTTGCTCGGCCTGACTCAGGCGAATCTGCTGCGTCATCTCGTTGAAGGTGCGGGCAATGCGGGCCAGTTCATCCCCCCCCTTGACCGGTACCTCGGAGTGATAATCCCCATGGGCAACACGCTCCATGCTGTCCGAAAGAAAGCGGATCGGCTTGACGATGGAATAACGCAGCAGCAGATAGATCAGTCCACTGCCGCCAACCAGGACGATAAACAAGATAACGATGGCGCGCAGTCGCGTTTTTGCGATCTCCTGGCGCACCGTTTTGAGTGAGGTGCTGATGGTGACCACACCGCGCACGGCGAATTCCGATCCATGGCATTTCCGGCAGCGTTCGCCATTGAGAATCGGCACGATCAGGGTCAGCACCGCCTCTTTGCCCTCTCCAGTCTCATAGGAGATCGACCTGCGCGACTCCAACATCTGCCGCAGCAAGGGGTCGTTTTCGGCCAGCTTGCGCCGCTTAATTTCCAACTCCCGGGGTAGAAACTCTTCCTCTCCCAGTCGCCGGTTGACCCGGTCAATGGTCTCGTTGTCCAGAAAGGCCTCCATACCATTGGTCCGCAGGATGTAGAAATTATCCAGATAAGGCAGAGTCTTAATCATCTCCACATAGTTGCGGGCGACATCGGCGTAGCCGTCGATCATCAACGCCTCCAATCCCTTGGCGATGGACTCGGTCAGTTTGCGCAGACTTTGGTGGTGATCCTCCAGGATCGACTCCTCCTGCTGCCTGGCGTAAAAGATCACCATGCCGCAGTCGTTGATGAAGGTTACCAGGATGGTCAGAATCAGCACCTTGCTACCCAGAGAGCGCAGAAACCTCCCGCGCCTGCGTGCGGATAAACGCGGTTTTTCCGGCTGTTCTTGACCCACATGCGCATTCATTGCGGCGACCTGTTCTTGACCACGAAGGTCTGGTAAAGCAGTTCCTTGACCTTGAAAAAGGTGATGATGTAGGCAACAGCGAAAGTGGTCAGACTGGCCAGAAAGTAGCCGAAGCCGTAGAAGGCGAACCCCTGCTTCATAAACACCCAGGTGAACAAACCGTTGGTGACCAGAAAGAAGCAGCTGATAAAAAGGATGTCGCGGCGAAAATCGAAATAAGAGAGAAAAATGCCGAGAAACTGGACCATCAGATGAAAAAACGCCCCCAGCACACCGAAACGGAACATGCCCAGGGAGAGCAGATCCATGTCCAGGAGCTTAAACATGCGTGGTGCCAGCAGGATCGTCACCAGCGCGATACCGCCCTGGAGCACCAGATAGTTCAAACTGCTGGCGTAGATCGAAGCGGTCATCTCGTCATAACGCTTCTGGATGGTTGACAGAGGCAGATGCTGTCCCAGGGAGCGGTAAAAGTTGAGATAGTGCTCAAAAAAATCGGTTTCCATGCTAAATAAAAAAACCGAGAGGGCTGGAATGCCCGTCAGATAGGCCATAAACATGGCACTGTCATAAATCGGAGCCGAGACAAAGCCTCCGGCGGCGGTTTCGCTCTGGTCCGAAAACCACATCACCCATTTATCGGACCAGGCGGCGGCGTTGATTACCAGTCCACCCAGGGCCAGATCCCAATATTTGCGGAAATAGCCTAAAAACAGGAAAGAACCGGATATGCCGTGGGGATATTCGGCGAAGATGCGCGCAATCATGGAAAAAAGGATGAAAGCCAGACCGATGTTGAAGCCAAAAAGCATGCCGACTTCACCGAACTTGAGACCCAAAAGGACGTTGGCGGCCATGCCGATCAACATGCCCGCCAGAAATGTACGCACCACCGTCTGATAGGCCTTGAGCGCCGAAATGAAAACCGAAGCCAGCCAGATGCCGGAGATCAGGGCGTAGTTGATAAGGCCAAAAATCTGGAATGACAAATCGGCCTGGATATAATAGAGGTAGAACCACGCCACCAGGGGATATTGGGTCGCAAAGAGGATAAGCATGCCGCCCAGAAGGGTTCCCGGAATGGCATCGGACCTTTTTTTGTAGATCTGGTCGGCCAGAAAACGGGTCACCACCATAAATATGGGGCCGGTCAGTACCAGCGAAAAGGAAAAGTTGTAGACCACCACCGACTGGAAGGCCAACTTTTGTTCCGGCGTGGTGAAGGCGGTCAGCAGAGCGGAGGAGCCGCTCAAGGCGATGATGGTGAAGATCCACGGACCGGTTGCGATGAGCGAAGAGTAGCCAAACCCGGCCAGGACGCCCATGAGGTCATCCTTGTAGGTCAGTTTGCGCAGTACAAAACCAATTCCAGCCATGGTCTCTTTCGTTTAACGGGAGCCTCCGGATAACAACCGGCGCCGGGATTCCCTTGAGTTGGGGAAACCAATTGGGGCTTATCCCGCCTTAGATCGGTTGGTTGGAAGGGGGGCTATAGATTTTTTCCGCAAATAGCGTTACGATTCAGCCGCCCGTTCCCGAATTGGGCTGCGGTGCCGGGTTGGATCGTGAGAGACGCCAGATCGTTGTCCTCTTCAACCGATAGGAATGGAATGCGCGTGATTTGTTGTCATCCTGCCCATAGTTTCTCTGCCGGACGTCCTTTGGTGGCCTGCCTCCAGGTGTTTTTGGCGATGTGTCTGTCTCACTTTTTGGGGGGCTGCGCCGTTTTGGACTCTGCCGCCGGGGTCTCGCTTTATGCCCATCCGGAGTTAGGGGATGCGCGCCAACTCTCCATCGCCGTCATCCCCTTTGAAAATTTCAGCCCGACGCCCAATGCCGGGGTAATCGCCGCCCAGTTGGTCTCCACCGAGCTTTATGCCCAGGGGGCACACACTCAACCAAACGAAGAGACGGTGCGCCGTCTGTTTGAAACCGACGGCGTCGAACTGGATAGGGCCTACAACCGACTGAACCTGAGTGACATAGGCCGCCGCCTGGAGGTGGACGCCATCATGAGCGGCAGCGTGCCAGAGTTTTCCTATCAACACGGGGTGCGATCCGACCCGGTGGCGGGAATGATCCTGGTCCTGACCCGCGTCTCCGACGGACGCATTTTGTGGCGGGGCAGCCTGTCGCAACGCGGCACCGTGGTCGGCCCAGGGGAGACCCTGGTTTCCGCCGCCAAACGGGTAGCGCACCGCCTGGTCGCCGGTTTGCTGCCCGCCACAGCACCGCAAACGTCGCAATAGCCGCCACACGGCTGGCGTCGCGCCCCCGGTGATGCGTTTTTTTCAGAAGGATTGGTTTGGCCCGTCATGCGTATCGAACCCTCTGAAGCCCAGCCCAGCCAATCCACCCTCCCGCGCCTCACATTTCCCCCTTCCAAAACCTTCCTGGGCCTGCGGATCAGTGCCCTGGTAGAAATTTCAATCTTTTTCATGGTAGCGGTGGCCATTGATCTCAATCTCGGTCAGGCGGATCGTTTCAGGGGCGTTGACCCCCATCCCTATTGGATCATCATCCTGCTCATGAGTTGCCAGTATGGTCGTTGGGAGGGGCTGCTGGCCACGTTCCTTTCTGCCCTGTTCTACCTGTCGGAAAATTTTGATCGGCAAGTCTTCGGCGAAAATCTTTTCGACCGAATCGATGCCATCTCCTATCTTCCCACCTTCTGGCTGGTCACGGCCATCGTTCTGGGGGAGCTGCGACTGCGCCACATCCGCGACCGCAATTTTCTGCGCAAAAGTCTGATTGAGGCCCAGGAACGCGAAGAAGCCATTACTCAGGCCTTCGTGCGCATGCATCGGGTCAAAGATCGTCTGGAAACCCAGGTGGCGGGTCAAACCGAGACCATGATCTCCTACTTCAAGATGGCCCAAATCATGGAAGGCCACGACACCGAAAGCATCCTCAAAGGGGCGCGCGAGCTGATTCGCATGGTGCTTGACCCGAAATCCTTCTCCATCTTTCTTTTGCAGAGGGAGGGGTTGGAAGTGCTGATCCGTGACGGATGGGAAGAGGACGCAGAGTACTCCATCGCCTTTGAACCCCACTCTCCGCTCTTTCGCGCCGTCATCGGCAATCAGAAGACCCTGGTGGTGGCCAGGGCCGAGGACCGTGGCATTCTGATGGACGAGGGAATCATGGCCAGCCCCCTGATCAGCCTGAAAAGCGGTAACGTCATTGGCATGCTCAAGGTGGAACGGTTGGAATTCGCCGAACTCAATACCAGTAGCGTTGAAAACTTCAAACTGCTCTGCGAATGGATCGGCATCGCCTACGACAAGGCCGTGCGCTTACATCGTGCCCAGACCGAACAAATGGTCAATGAAGACCACAAACTCTACTCCAAGGGATTTCTGAGCCGCCAAATGGAGGTGTTCCGACTTCTTGGGCGGCGGCTGGCATTCGACGTCATCCTGCTGATCATCACCCTGGACAATCCCGACGATCTGTCGGAACAGGAGTCTGCCCTTCTGCCGGGGGTGATCGGAGAAACCCTGACACGCGCCATGCGCAAGACCGACATGGTATTTGATTATGACGGTTCCGGCATCCGCTTTGCGTTGTTCATGCCTGCCACCGATCCAGAGCAGCTACCCCGGCTGGAAGAGAAGGTCGGAGGCATTCTCAAGCAGCGCATCACCTGGGTCGCCCCGCTGGCCACCTTTTCCATGAACGCACAGATCATCCGTCATACAGAGGGCGAGCGCAGTGAAAGAGGATGACGAGAGCGAAAACAATCCAGCGGTCGCACCGAAACCGGAAAATCCGATCATCGTCCGGTCCTTCTCCTGCGTGGTCAAGTTTCTCGTGGTCTGGGTTTTGGCCATGGCGTTCCATCTCCAAACCCTCTGGATGATCATCATCGGCACCCGTCTGTCGCCCTACTGGGGGCCTGTACCTTATCAGACCATGCACATTCTGCTGTCCGCCGCCCTTGCCCTGGTCGCCATGACCCCCTGGTTCGGCAAACGGTGTGGCCAGGCCTTCTTTCTGCTGCTGGCGGGTGCGACCCTCTTTCTGGGCCTGGTTGGCCTCGCCGGGGTACTGGTGGTGTTTCTACTCTTCCTGGACTACAGTCGTCACGCCCGACCTTTCGAGGAGTGGTACGCCGAACTCTTTCCGGAGGAAAACCGACAGTATTCCGAAGAGTTGGCCGATACACTGCGCATCGCCGTCTCCGATGCCCCAGGTGGTCTTTCCCCCTTTCAGGATATTCTTGCCTTCGGCAACCAGGGGCAAAAACTAGCCATGATCGCCCTGGTAACCCGCTATTTTCGCCACCAGTTCGCCCCCATCCTGCTCGAAGCAGTTAATTCGCCCGACAATGCCATCCGCGTACAGGCCGCCACCGGCGTATCGCATGTGGAAAACAACTATACCAAGCGGGCCATCGAACTGGAGGGAGAATTGAAGAAAAATCCAGAAAATCCTGATCTGTTGTGGAAGACGGCGTGTCATATCGACGAATATGCTTTTTGTGGCCTGCTCGATGACCTGAATGCGCGCAATAGCCGGGAGAAGGCACTCGACTATTATCGTCGTTATCTGGCCATTCGGCCTGAAAATAGCGAAGCGGTTACCCGTGCATGCCGCCTTCTTTTGAAAAATGGGCGGCTCCAAGAGTGCCTGGAGATGATGGAACCGGAGATGCAAAAGGAGGAGCCATCCACGCAGATGATCGCTTGGCGCATGGATGTTCTGTTCCGCCTGAGACAGTATGGGCAGGTGAACGATATGGCGCGCAATTTTGGCGACCGGTTGAAAAAACTGGATGAGTTTCCGGTCAACATCATCCAGGCAATCCAGCTATGGCGCGAGCCAACCCGATGAGCGATCACAAAAATCTGATTACCGACTATCCGCCCCCCGCCGATGTCTGCATCATGGTGGAGGGAACCTATCCTTATGTGCCCGGCGGCGTCTCCAGTTGGGTGCATGACATCATCCGCTCCATTCCCGATGTCTCCTTCAACCTGTTGGCCATCCTGCCCGCCGGAGCGGATACGAAGATGCGCTATGAGCCGCCGAAAAATCTTCAGGCGATTCAGAATGTCTACCTGGCACCCTTCCAGGCGCGGCGGAAAAAACGCTGGATGTGGCTCCGCCCCTTTTTCAACAAACTTGAAGAGGCACTGATCGCCTTTTACAGGTCGCCAAGCCTGGAGTCCATGACTGTCCTAAGCGAGGTGATCCGTCCCTATCAGGATCATCTGGGCTGGGAAGAGTTGATGAACTCGCGTCACGCCTGGCGATTGTTTATGCGTTTTTACCAGGAACTCCTGCCAGACGCCTCTTTTTCCGATTTTTTCTGGACCTGGCGCTATCTCACCGGCAACCTTTTCATTCTTTTGACCTGCAACATGCCGCCAGCCAAGGTGTATCACTCGGTTTCCACTGGTTTCGCCGGGCTGGCTCTGACCCGCGCCCACATCGAAAGCGGCAAACCGGTTTTCGTAACCGAACACGGCATCTATACCAATGAGCGTCGCATTGAAATCAACATGGCCAGTTGGATCTACGAAAAACCGCGCATTTCCATTCAGGTAGACCGATCGGAGAAGGACATCAAAAGCCTCTGGATTGATTCTTTTCACGCCTATTCCAAGGTTTGCTACGAAGCCAGTGCCCAGATCATCACTCTGCATTCGGGCAACCAGCTTTTCCAGAAAGCCGACGGTGCCGATCCGACCAAGATGCAGATCATCCCCAACGGTATCGATCTGGAGCATTTCGGCTCCATTCAGCGCGAGCCGAACCGACCGCCAACGGTGGCACTCATCGGGCGTGTGGTGCCGATCAAGGACATTAAAAGCTATCTACGCGCCTGCGCCATTCTGCGCGATGCCATTCCCGTAGCCAAGGCCATGGTGATGGGGCCAACCGAGGAAGACCAGGAGTATTTCAACGAGTGCATGCGGTTGATCGAACATTTTCACTTGGAAGATATGGTTACTTTCACAGGCCGGGTCAACCTGAAAGAGTACATGGGCAAGATCGATATCAACGTCCTGACCAGCATCAGCGAAGGTCAACCTCTTGTAATCCTTGAGGCGGGGGCGGCAGGTATCCCTACGGTGGCGACCGACGTCGGCGGCTGCCGGGAGATGATCCTGGGCCATCCCGACGAAAATCCGCATCTGGGTCCGGCTGGGGCCATCACCCGTGTTTCCAACCCGCGAGAAACCGCTGGGGCCTTGATCCATCTGCTCAGCGACCAGGAGTGGTACGACCGCTGCGCCAACGCCATTCGGGAAAGGGTCAAAGCTTATTACGCCATAGACGACATGAAACGTCGTTATCGGGATTTGTATGTGGGATTCCGGGATGGTTGAAAGACTCCCCACTGTCAAGACTGTTTTTCACAAAATATAGCATAATTTCAATGTATTACGAAAGTACGTTAAAATTTGAAAACAAGTCCCACAACAGCACCGGTCATGCAAGTGGCCAGGGTCCCGGCGATGATGGAACGCAAACCCAATTCAACAATCTCATTCTTGCGTTCAGGAACCATGGCCCCCATTCCTCCAATCATGATGCCAAGGCTGCCAATGTTGGCAAATCCGCACAAAGCGTACATCATGATCAACCGACTTACATCTCCCAGTTGTTCCCTGGGCACCTTCGCCAAATCCATGTAGGCGATAAATTCATTAAGGATGGTTTTTGTCCCCAATAACGATCCCGCCACCTGCGCCTCATGCCAGGGAATCCCCATCAGCCAGGCCACCGGGGCCATAAGCCAACCCAAAGCCCGCTGCAAGGTCAACGGATCGCCATACACCTCCGGCATGGCGGCCAACCCTTGATTGACCAGCGAAACCAAGGCAACCAACACAACCAACATGGCAATAATGTTTATTAATAAGGTCACCCCTTCCGCCGTGCCTCGGGTAATGGCATCCATGGCCCCCGTCGCCTCCGAAGGCGGCATGTCCTCCCCCCCCGTCGAAGGCCCTGTCTGCGGCACCATGATCAAAGACACCATCAATGCCGCTGGCGCACTGAGAATGGAGGCGGTCAGCACATGACCCATAGCATCTGGAATCACACTCTCAAGGATGGATGCGTAAAGAACCATCATGGTCCCCGCAATGGAGGCCATGCCGCAAACCATCGTCGCAAACAATTCCGCCCGACTCATGATGGCCAAGTAGGGCCGAATGGACAAAGGGGCTTCCACCATTCCTACAAATATGTTCATGGCTGCCCCAAGGGCAACCGCACCTCCCACCCCCAATCCTTTCTGCAATAATTTGGAAATCCCCTGCACAATCCACGGCAACACCCGCCAATAATAAAGCAACGACGACAGGGCACTGACCAAAAGCACCAAAGGCAGGGCCTGGAACGCCAGTATGAACAGTGTCCCCGTTTCCCCCTTGGCAAAGGGAGCCGGAGCACCTCCAAGGTATCCAAAAACAAAAGATGTCCCTTCCCCCATAGCCTTCTGCAGGGCAATCACGCCATCGTTGAGCAGCAGAAAAACCGAACGAACCGGCGGAAATTTCAATAAAACAATCCCTATCCCCAACTGCAACGCCAACCCCATCGCCATCACCCGCCAGGGAAAGCGTTTGCGATCTTCACTCGCCAGCCAAGCCAGCACCGTCAAACCCAACAACCCTGCCAAACCATGAATCATCGTTTCAATCCCCTCTTGCCCGGATTTTTTTTCTCTTCCCTTTGGCGTGTTCCCCCGCCGATAACCGTTTGGTCTGCATCTCCCTCATGATGTCTTCAAAGGCCTCCGGGGACAAAGGGCGACCAAAATAATACCCCTGGATACAATCACATCCCTCACGCTTGAGAAACTCCCATTGTTCCCTGGTCTCCACCCCTTCAGCCACCACAGAAAGCCCAAGGCTGTGCGCCAGACCAATAAAAGTACGCACAATAGTGGCATCATCGGCGTCTTCAACACAGTTGCGTACAAAAGAACGGTCAATCTTCAGGGTGTCGATGGGAAAGCGGCGCAAATAGCTCAATGACGAAAACCCCGTGCCAAAATCATCAATGGCCAACTGAATCCGGCCTTCGGAAAGAATTTTCAGTTTGGCATAGGTCTCTTCCACATCACCCATGGCGATGGTTTCAGTCAATTCCAATTCCAACCATTGCGGCTCCACCCCCGTCTCCCGCACCACCTGGAGGACACGCTCGGAAAAATCGGGTTGTTTGAACTGAATACCCGAAAGATTGACGGCAACCCGGAGCGGAGCCAACCCTTTCTGACACCAAAGGGCCATCTGATCACACGCCGTTTGCAAAGCCCATTGACCAATGGGAATAATCAAACCCGTATCCTCCGCCAGCGGTATGAACTCGCCAGGGGCTATCATACCCTGGAGAGGATGCTGCCAACGGATCAGTGCCTCCGCCCCCGTCAATTCACCTGTGATCGCATCGACCTGCGGTTGGTAGTACAGGACAAATTCTCCCTTTTCCAAGGCACTGCGCAAACTGCTTTCCATAAGCATGCGGGCCATGGT
The DNA here is from genome assembly GCA_015660855.1 of Magnetococcales bacterium. GTDB lineage: Bacteria > Pseudomonadota > Magnetococcia > Magnetococcales > UBA8363 > UBA8363. The sequence continues at coordinate 28,943 of JACSDG010000050.1, read as the reverse complement.
GGCAATATTCAAATCGTTTCTGTAAAACTGAAAATTGTTGCGTCCCTGCTCCTTGGCATGATACATGGCGGCGTCGGTATTGCGCAGCAAGGTTTTCACGTCCACCCCGTCCAGTGGCGAAACACCAATACCCACGCTGGCCCCGACAAAAAATTCCATCGCCTCATTGCCGTCGATAACAAAAGGCTGTCCCAGGGCATCCAACAAGGTCTGGGCAATTTTGGCAGCGTCTGCGGATTGCTGCAAATCGGGCAGAATAAACCCAAATGCGTCACCCCCCAATCGGCCCATGGTGACCTGTCTGGGCAATGCCTTGCGCAACCTGCGGCTGACCCGTATTAATAATTGATCCCCTTTATCATGCCCCAGGGTGTCGTTGACCACCTTGAAACGGTCGATGTCCAACACCATGACTCCCAGCAACAACGATGACTCACGATTCTCGGCCAGGGCCAAAGCCAATCGTGCCTGAAACAGGTGGCGATTGGGTAAATCTGTGAGAGAATCATGCCCTGAAAGATGCGCAAAATTGGCTTCCGATTCCCTCAATGCCGTCAGATCGGAAAATAAACATACATACCTTTCCACCTGGCCATCCACACCGATAACGCTGCTGATGGTCGCCCATTGCGAAATGATCGAACCATCCTTGTGCCGGTTTTGAAATTCACCCTGCCATTTCCCCGTGGTCTGCAAGCTTTCCCAAAACTGGGTATAAAATTTTCGGTCGTGCTGCCCCGAACGCAAAACGCGCATGTTGCTTCCCACAACCTCGGAGGAGGTATACCCGGTAATCCTGGTAAATGCAGGATTGACCGACTGAATCGTGGCGTCCATGTCGGTAACCACAATACCTTCGGTGGTATTGTCGAAAACGCTCGCCGCCAGATAAAGCCGACGTTCATGGTCGATTTCCCGGAGCAGATAGGTGACGCGATTGCGCAGTATGGCCCAATGGATAGGCTTGGTGATAAAATCAACCGCTCCCTGTTCGTACGCCCGGTCCACCGATTCATCATCGTTCAGACCGGTAATCATCAAAACCGGGATACGTTGCGCCCCCTCCTTTTCTTTGATTGCAGCCAAGGTGGCAAAACCATCCAGGCCGGGCATCCGGGCATCCAGAAGGATAATGTCCGGCAGCCGCCGGTCAAGTTCCTCCAAAGCGGCCTGGCCACTTTCCAGTCGCACCGTAGCGTAGCCCTGATTTTCCAGAAACCGACACAGGGTAAGCCGGGTAATGGCATCGTCATCCACCACATAAAAAAGCGGTTTCTTGTTCATCGCCTCCCCGCCTTGTCCCAAAACTCTTGAACACCAAGATCCCAAAGAACCTTTAGCCATTGCAGCCACCCAATCCCCACCCCGCCCGAAGAATACCACAGCAGACTGCCCTTTAACATCAAAACCGCAGACAAATCCCATGGTTTCATCCGCGTCCAACCTGAATGCCACGGGAATCCAATGGCACAGATTGCCGTAGACTGAAAGGGTAAAATACTGGATAATCCACGAGCGGGGGTCCATTGGCCGTCCACTGATTTGCAGCCTCGAATCTCATGAGTCTGGAGAAAAAAATGTCCCCTGCGAAGAAAAAGATAAAACATAATGAATTCGATACCCCATGGAAAAACATTCTGCGATTATACTTCAAAGATTTTCTGGCTTTTTTCCTGCCAAAGGCACACGATGGCATCGATTGGGAACGTGGATATGAGTTCTTGGACAAGGAACTGGCCCGCATCACCCGTGAGGCTCAAATCGGTGATCGACGCGTGGACGAGTTGGTCAAGGTATGGCAACGCGATGGCGTCGAACAGTGGGTACTGATTCACGCCGAAATCCAAGGAAACCGCAAACAAAACTTTGCAGCGGAAATGTACACCTACCAATACCGCGCCTATGACCTTCATCGCAGGCCAGTGGTCAGTTTGGCGATCCTGACCGACGATGAGGACGGTTGGCGACCCGCAGAATACGAGCACGAATTGTGGGGAACTCAGGTCATCTTCAAATTTACATCGATAAAATTATTGGACCACCAGGAAGCCTCGTTGGAAAAATCCACCAACCCCTTTGCCGTTGTGACATTAGCCCATCTTCAAGCCAAAAAAACCAGGAATCATACCGAGGACCGCTATCAGATCAAAAAGCGCATGATCCGAAATTTGTATCAAATGCGTTTCAGTCGCCAAAAAATTGTCGATCTGTTCCGTTTTATCGACTGGGTGCTTCATCTTCCAGAAGAAGCTGACACCCGGCTGTTCAATGAAATCATTGAATTTGGGGAGAGCCAAAAAATGCCTTATATCTCAAGTTTTGAACGGATTGCTATGAAAAAAGGCCAACAGATTGGTCAACAGATCGGTCAACAGATCGGTCAACAGATCGGTCAACAGATTGGTCAACAGATTGGCCAACAGATTGGCCAACAAATTGGCCAACTAAAAGGCATGGCCCAAATGCTGACGCGCTTGTTACAGCACCGCTTTGGCACCCTACCTGATTGGGCCAGTGAAAAAATTAACAAGGCTGAACCGGCGTCTCTGGAGGAATGGAGCCTTCGGTTTGTGGATGCCCAATCCTTGGAAGATGTATTTTCAGACAAAACCTGATTTTGTACGCACGACAGGTTACAATAAATCACCCAGTCGGCCTTCGGTATTCACGGGAAACAGTTTGGCACGATCAAAACCGATCCACTGTTTTAAAAATTCAGCCGATTGATCGTCCAGTTTTTTTCCCGCACTCAAACTTCCCCGCAATCGATAGCGGCCATCATGATATATTTTCAAAACCAATGCCGTCCGGATTGCCCCCTCCACATCCTTGATATGAATCAATACTTCCCCATCCACCCCCAAGACCGCCTCCAATCCATAACCACCAAGCGGCTTGTCCCACGGAACCCCCACGGCAAAATCCATCAATTTTCCACCCGCCGAGATTTCCACCACTTTCCCCTCCCTGTCCACGGCCAAATGATCGACGTGGGCATCCAGTTGGCCAGTCAAATCCACAGGGACACGCACCATCAACGGACTTAAACTGGAGAGGGGACTGGAAAAAACCCAATCTTTGATATGAAGGGTCGGTCCCGCAGCCAACGCAACCGCCCCATGCAGGTGGAAACCATCCTTCCCCTCCAAGACAAAATCCACCTGAGGCGACAACTTGAACACCTTGTCCCAGCGGATTTTCCACTTGAACGGTCCCATGTTAAAATGGGCCGCGACCACCCTGGTCGCCCGCCCCGACCAAAGGGTTCCAGAGATTTCCTCCAGCGTGAGAACACCCGAATCAACCCCAATCCAGGACCAAGCCAAGCTGGCCGGTAGGGAAGAAACCAGGAAAAACAGATAACCCATCACCCCCAGCGACAGGTAACCCTTGATCCCCATCATCCACCGCTACGGCCAAGAACCAGTCGGGCACGAACCTTTCCCGGTTCCTGTTCCCGTTCCAACGCGACCGAAAAGGCTTCCACCCCTTTGGAATGCAAATCGATCATCCAGGCGATCAAAGCATGAAAAGGGGTCTGCTCAAACCGGATCAACACCTGATCATTGCCAGAAGGCTCCGCACCCTTGAGGCCCCCCCCCAACCCACCTTTCTTTGCACTCTCTTCCACGAAGGACAGGAAAGAACCCGACAAGGTCAAGCCTGACCTGCCCGGCCCTCCAAGGGACGCCTGCAATGTCCTGGCCTCCGCCGCTTTGGACTGCATCCATTGCAAAGAATCCAAACCCGCCGCCACGCGCTGACGGGCATTGTCCACGCGCTCCAAAAATGGCGACCAAACCATGAAATAAATCAGCGTCACCAACAACGCCACCGAACCGATCACCACCATCCGGCGCTCTCTCGCCCCCAGATCCCTCCACGTATCCTTCAGGCTCGTTAACGCAGTCATCGCCTACATCGCTCCAATATCGATCTGCCCCTCGACCCCATCGCTGCCACGATCGGCTTTACGCAAAACAGCCCGAAGTCCATATTGATTCGTCAAGGTTCCCAGCATTTTGTCCAGCCGGCCCATGTCGGGACTTTTCACAAAAATGCCCAAGGTACCTTCCCGATAGTTCACCCGACTGAACAAAAAACCTTCCTCCCCCCGGGCAGCCATCCCCACCTTGGTCAGCCATTCCATGAACCCACCTTTTTGACTCTTGCCTTGTTTGGCTTTCATCTCCTCCAAACGTTGCATCATCTGCCCTTTGGGATTAACGATCACCCGCATATCGGGAAAAACATCGGTCAAAATAGTCCGGGCTTGATTTTTCAGGGCTGCCTCACGCTTTTCCAAATATCCCAACTCCACAAAACCAACCGCCGAGCGGACCACAACCCACAAAATCAACAGCATCAGACTCCAGCGCATCTGCTTCCAGCCACCACCAAACAAACCCGCCGACCGATAGCCCCCCTGCAACAGGTTCAGCCCACCCGCCTCCAAACCACCACCAACCATCTCCACAATCCTGTCCCGATGGCCCACCACCCAATCCACCGGCAGCGCAAAACCAGACCAATCACCCGGCTGGACATCTCTGGAAAAATCCAATATGCGAATCCGTTCCGGCGGATCCGATCGTTTGAGGGCCAGGGTCAGAAAAATCTCCAGATTGGCCCGCTCCACCATGAAGCCTTCATTCTCGCCCATACGCGCCCAGGCCACATGGTCGTCGAGAAACACCTGCCATTTACCCGGCGTCAACGGCAACAGCAAGGTGTCGCAAACCATGGCGTAGGGTTGGATGTCGAGTTGTTCAACAAAGGCCATCCAGCTTTCCATGGTTTTGCGCGCCACCACCGCCACCGACAGAAGACCATCCGAACCCACCCTTCCCAGGGCAAAGTGCAGTTGCTCCACCGAATTGAGCAGGTCATCTTCCAGCAGGAACGGAACCGCCTTTTCCAATTGCCGCCTCTTTGCCCCGGACGGCGGTTCCACCCGGGTCAACAGGACATCCCGTCCAGGGACAACCAAAACCACCTTTTGTCCCCGTGCCGCAAACGCCACAACCCCCACCGGTTCTCGACGAACGTGGTCCAGACCATCATCTCCGCCAACAAAGACAATCTTGTCGTCATCAAGCGGTGGCAGGAACAGAAAAAGGGGATTGCGCATAATCCTTCAGGCCGTCATTCGCGTGCATGATGCCCTGCGGGCACAAAATCACAACCAAAACCCTGGAGAACATGATACCCTTCGGGCAAAAAGTAACCGTTCCCCCCCCTTTGACAAACGTCATCCCCGCGAAAGCGGGGATCCAGGGAAACCCCGCAAATCCTAGATTCCCGCTTTCGCGGGAATGACGGGGTCTGAACGGTTACGGCAAAAACCAAAACCTTGGGGGCTTCGCCCCAAACCCCCATAGGCAATAAAGCTTTTTTGTTTTAATTCAAAACCAAAACCTTGGAGGCTCCGCCTCCAAACCTCCGCCGGGGGGGATGATCCCCCCCTTAACCCCCGCAACAATTTTTGCCAAACTTTGTCAAATCATGAGCAAAACTGCGGCCAACCCGTTCAAGCTTCTCAAGGATCGGAAGTTTTGCCTCCGCCAACGGTTTTTCCCACCGTGACCGTGGAAAAACGTTCCGGTTCAAGGACTCGCCTAGCCACCCTCTTGACATCCTCTCCGCTCACCGCCTGTATACGCTCAGGCCAACGCCGCAAATAATCCATTCCCCGCCGATAATAGCCGATCAAACTCCAAGTAGCGGCCTGTTTTTTCAGCGTGTCCAGATTCAGGGCAAACGATCCCGTCAGATAGCGTTTGACATCCAACAATTCCTCATCTTTCAACCCCTCCGCTGCCATGCGGCGCATTTCATCGCGAATCAACTGCACCGCATCGGCCACCGAGGCCGTTTTGGTATTCAAAGCCACCATGAAAGGCCCCCGCTCTTTCAAGGGAAGGAACATGGAGTGCACACCATAGGTCAAACCACGCTTTTCACGAAGTTCCACATACAATCGACTGGTCAACCCCGAACCGCCAAACGCCTGCCCCAACACCAGCAGCGGATAATAATCGGGATCCTCCCGGTCCATGGCGACAACCCCCATCTGAATGGCCGTCTGCGACGTATCCATTTCCACATGAAACTCCCCCCCCTTTTCAGACTGCGGAGCGAGAGGGATTTTCCCGTGCGGAGACGGACGGGAATCCAACCCGCCCAAAAACCGGTCCAACAACGCCACAAGAACCGGTTGCGTTACATCCCCCGCCACCGCCATGACCATTTCCGGGGCGCGGAAGCTTTTTGCATGGAACTGCCGAACATCATTGAGGGTGATCCGCCCGACACTCTCCTCCGTACCCGAAGTCGGATGCCCATAGGGATGACCGGCAAACATCATGGAATACAACTGCAAACCCGCCAGCCAACCGGCCTGTTCCCGGTGTTGTTTCAACTCCACGATCCGTTCCCGCTGCGCCCGTTCAAGATTCTTAAGCTCAAAACGCGGCTGGGTCAAAGCCAGTGCCAACAGACGCAAAGCCTCCTCAAAATGCTCCGACAACGTCGTCATCTTGACCACCAAGGTATCTCTGTTGGCATCCCCATCCATAGAAATACCAAAAAAATCCAAACGGCCACGAAAGGTTTCCGCATCCATATCCCCGGCACCCTCGTTGAACATCCACGCCGTCAAGGACGCCACCCCCGCCTTTCCTGCGGGATCATAGGCCGAACCACCACGGGTCAAAATGTTCACCTCAACCATAGGATTGGCATGATTTTCGAGCAGATAGACCCGGATCCCTCCCCCGGTCTGAAAAAACCGGGCATCCGCTAAGGTCGTCTCGCCAAACGATACGGCAGGAAACCAACCGACCACAACCATGAGAAAAAATATCCAGCGGTTCATGGCGTCAAAATCCCGACAACCGCCTTATCCCTGGACAGATAACGCATCGCAACTTCGCGAATGCGCTGGGCCGTCACCTCCTGAATTTTTTTGGGATAATCATCCACCAAACGCCGCCAATCGAGACCGTTGACACTCATCTGGCCAATCATCACCGCCAGATGATCGATGGAATCCCGGGCATAAATGCGCTCTGCCAAAACTCCATTTTTCGCCCGCTGCAACTCTTCGTCCGACACCAGGGTTTCCATCAACGCACCAACCTCCTCAAAGACAGCCTGTTCCAGAACAGCAACCGACAAACCATCCCGCGGATCGGCGAAGACATCGAAAGTTTCAACCCCGAGGGAAGACCCCCCATACTGGGTTTGCGCGGAAACCGCTTTCTGTTGCTCGACGACGATATGCCGATACAACCGACTCGATCCCCCCCCACCAAGAACCGTCGCCAATAAATCCAAGGCATAGATGTCTTCAAAGTTACCGAAAGTATAGGAAGGGGCCGGCCAGGAAATACTGAACACCGGTGCCCTGGCCGCAGGATCGGATTCCACCAAGCGCCGGTTTCCAATCACTTCCTGCGATTGGGGTAACCTGGCTTTCCATTCACGACCACTCGGCTTGAATGCACCAAAATAGGTACGCACCAACGTTTTCGCCTGGACGAAATCCACATCGCCAACAATCACGATCACCGCATTGTCCGGGCTGTAATACTGGCGATACCACGATTCCAAATCCTTGAGGGTATGCCCCTCGATATCCTTCATCCAACCGATGATTGGCCGGCCATAAGGGTGGTCTTGGAAAAAGAAACTTCTGAATCTTTCTGAAAAACGGCCTTGGGGATTGGAATCGGTACGCATTCGCCGTTCCTCGCGCACGACAAGATTTTCCGATTCCAATTTTTTGGCGTCGAGCACCAGATTACGCATGCGGTCCGCCTCAAGGCGGAGAGCCAAGTCCAGTTGCGCGGAGGGAAGCTTGGACCAATAATTGGTGTAATCCCACCCCGTCGAGGCATTGTCCTCGCCGCCATTCTGGGCAATCACCCGACTGTACTTCCCCGGCGCAACCTCCCGCGTTCCCTGGAACATCATGTGTTCCAGCATGTGGGCCAGCCCCGTCTTGCCGTCCACCTCATCCACCGCCCCCACCCGATACCATACCTGGGTCATGACCACAGGGGCCTTGGGTTCCCGCACCAGAATGACCCGCAATCCATTGTCCAGGACCAGATCCTCGGATTCCAACCCATAGGCACCCCGGATCCCTGCCAACGTCAGGACGAGGGCAAAAAACACCGTAAAAGGATCAACGAACCTTGACCGGAGATTCCATCCAAGCTGGAAGTTTATCATTTTCATTGCGGGAGAGTCCCCCTTTTTCCTCACTGACGGTAGGGATTTCAAAAGGAAGCTTTTGGTTTCCGCTGGCCCCCCTGCCCCCCTCTGCCGATGGATATGGATTGACCCAGGCATCCAGAGAGGCGTCTTGCTGTTTGGCCTCCGGACCCGGCAATTCGCTGAGATCCGGAGGAATTTCCAAAGGTTCACGGGTGGCCACCCGCCCCGGATCCAACAAATCCTTCTCCCACGGGAGGGTCACAGAACTGGAACATCCCCCCAACAAACCGCTCCCCACCAGGAGCGTCAGAATCCACCGGTCGAACTTCATGCCGCCTCCCTGTCATCATCGTTGAGGAAATAGTCCAACAAGAGCATGGCCACCCCCACAGAAATGGCACTATCGGCCAGATTGAACACGGGCCAGGAAAGATCGTGCCAATGGACATGAATAAAATCCACCACCTTGCCCAGACGAATTCTGTCGCTCAAGTTGCCCATGGCCCCCCCCAGGATGAACCCAAAGCCGACAATGAGCCAAAGGCTGGTAGTACGGCCAAGGATGACGACAATGGCCACAACCGCGCCAAAGGCCACGCCGCCAAGGACGATGTGTCGCCAAATCGGGGATAGATCATGGAACATGCCAAAAGCGGCACCGACGTTGAAAACCAGGACCAGATCGAAAAAATTTTCCCACAAAATGATTTTTCGTCCATCCGCCAACTGCCCCAGGGCCACCCATTTGGACATCTGGTCCAACAAAAGTACGCACAAAGCTATGAAAATCCCGAGGAGCAAACCTTTTTTGTCGCGACCCCAGGGCGTCATGAGCGGTCACCCGCCACCACCTGGGCGCAACGGGGGCATATTTCGTTCCCCGCCTCTCCCACGACATCCACACCCCAGTTCCAACAACGTTGACACTTGTTGCCTTCGGCCCGGACCACTGCGACATGCAACCCAGGTAGGCCACTTTCCTGTGTTTTTGCACCATCCCCGGCGATGATTTCCACCCCAGCCACCAGCAAAAGGCGGGCAATTCCATCGAAAGAGGCCAAAAAGTCCGACCATTCCTTCGTGGCTGAGAATTTCACATTCGCTTCCATGAAGGAGCCGATGACCTTTTCGTTGCGCAACGTTTCCAGATGGCGATACACCAGGGCGCGGACTTCGCGGAAACGCCGCCAGGATTCGGCCAGCGCATCATCGCGCCATTCGGGACGGCTTTCGGGAAACGCCTGCAGATGGACCGAATCTCCGGATCGCCCTTCCATGTGCTGCCAAATTTCCTCGGCGGTAAAAGAAAGAATGGGGGCCATCAAGCGCACCAGGGCATTCAATATTTCCCAGAGCACCGTTTGTGCCGCACGGCGTGACACCGAATCCGCCGCGTCACAGTAGAGTCGATCCTTCAGGATATCCAGGTAGAACGCCCCCATGTCCACGGCACAAAAATAATGCAGATCCTGGTAGACCCGGTGGAAGGCATACGCATCATAGGCGGCCTTCACCTGGCCGATCAGGTGGGCAAGGCGATCCAAGGCCCAGCGGTCCGAATCGGGCATTTGTCCCAGGGCTACGCCATGCCGTGCAGGATCGAAGCCGTGGAGGTTACCCAGGAGATAGCGCATGGTGTTGCGGATGCGCCGATAGGCGTCGGCCAGACCCTTGAGGATTTCGTCGGAAATGCGAATATCGCCGGCATAGTCTTCGGCACTCACCCACATTCTGAGAATGTCGGCACCATACTGTCGAATCACCTTGTCGGGGGCCATAACATTGCCCAAGGATTTGGACATTTTGCGCCCACGACCATCGACGACAAATCCGTGGGTCAAAACTGCCTTGTAGGGAGCCACACCACGCGTCCCCACAGAGGCCAGCAGACTGGAATGAAACCAGCCCCGATGCTGGTCCGAGCCTTCCAGGTAAAGATCAGCCGGCCACTCAAGACCCCAGCCGTCGGGCCGGCGATTTTCCAGAACCGCCGCATGGGTCACCCCCGAGTCAAACCACACGTCAAGGATATCGGATTCCTTGCGAAAATCACCCCCGCCGCACTGGGGACAGACGAACCCTGGAGGAAGGAAATCTTTGGCCTCCCTTGCAAACCAAACGTCGGCACTTCCCTGCTCTACGGCCTTTGCCACCGTTTCGATCACCTCCGGCCCGGTGCAATGAACACCGCAGGCACCACAGGTAATCACCGTAATCGGGACACCCCAGGAGCGTTGCCGGGAGACGCACCAGTCGGGACGCCCGTGGACCATGTTGAAAATGCGATCCTCACCCCATGCGGGTATCCAGCGGGTGGCACGGATGGCCGCCTCGGCTTTTTGCCGCAGATCGTTCGTAACCATGGAGATAAACCATTGCGGAGTTGCCCGGATGACCACCGGTTGATGACAACGCCAGCAGTGGGGATAACTGTGCTGGAGGGGGGCATGCCCCAAAAGATGGCGGCTTTGTTTCAGATGGTCAATAATTCTGGCATTGGCTTCGAAGATGAAAGCACCGGCGAACAAGGGGGTTTCCGGTTTGAAACGCCCCCGGTCATCGACGGGGTTGAACACCTCCAGGCCGTAGCGCAAGCCCACTTCATGGTCTTCATGCCCGTGTCCTGGGGCAATATGGACGCAGCCGGAACCCGCTTCCAGGGTCACATGGTCGCCCAACACGATGGGTGCATCCTGATCGAGCCATGGATGCCGAAAGCGACGCCGTTCCAGGAGTGCGCCGGGAAAGCGGGCCAATACCGCCACCCGGTCCCGAGGCAGGGCCAGAGCATCCACCGTCGCCTCCCACAGCCCCTCGGCCACGAGCAAAATTTCACCTCGATCCAGATTGGCATGCCCACAAGGATCAAGGATTTCCAAAGCGACATAAACCAGTTGCGGATGCAACGCCACCGCCAAGTTGGCTGGAAGCGTCCATGCGGTCGTGGTCCAGATGACCACCGAAACCGGATGGCGACCCGCCAGGACATCGGCCACGTCCCCCAGAGACACGTCGCTTGCCAAAGGAAATTTAACATAAATGGCCTGGGAGGTATGGTCCTGGTATTCCACCTCCGCCTCGGCCAAGGCGGTGACATCGTGGACGCACCAGTAGACCGGCTTGAGACCTTTGTAAAGGCCGCCGTTGGCCAAAAATTTTCCCAGTTCCCGAACAATATCGGCCTCGAAAGCGTGGTCCATGGTCCGATAGGGTTTATCCCAATGGCCGATCACCCCCAGACGGACAAACTCTTTTTTTTGCTCTTCCACCCAATGTTCGGCGTAGGCGCGGCAACGACGGCGAAAAGCCACAGGACCCACCGATTCCTTGGCGATGCCTTCCTTTTTGAGTTCTTGCTCCACCTTGGTTTCGATGGGCAACCCATGACAATCCCATCCTGGGACATAATCGGCATTAAACCCCATCATCTGGCGTGATTTGACGATGATGTCCTTGAGAACCTTATTGATGGCATGCCCCATGTGGAGATGGCCATTGGCATAGGGGGGACCGTCATGGAGAATGAATGCCTTCCTGCCCGCCGATTGTTGGCGCAGCAGACGGTACAGATCCATCTCCTGCCATTTTTTCAAAAATTCCGGCTCACGCCCAGGAAGGTTGGCCCGCATGGCAAACCCCGTTTGGGGCAAAAGCACCGTATCTTTGTAGTCCACGGCTTATTCGACTCCCTGATCCTTGGAATTCATGGCGAAAAAGAAACTTTCCGCCTCTGAGACATCCTGGGCGATTCTTTCTTTCAAGGCATCCACACCTGGAAACTTTCGTTCAGGACGGATAAATTTTAAAAATCTGACCCGCAACCATCGCCGATACAAATCGGCGTCAAAATTCAGCAGATGCGTTTCCAGGCTGACCCAGCCCTGGCCAAAAGTGGGATTGTTGCCCAGATTGGCAACGCCCCGACACCAATGCCCATCCACCCACCCTTGCACGATCCACACCCCCATGGGGGGATGCAGCATATTTTTTACCGGGATATTGGCGGTTGGGAACCCCAGGATTCGCCCCCTGCGCACGCCAGGCACCACCCGCCCTTCCATCTCGAAGGAACGGCCCAGCATGACGCCGGCCTGTTCCAAATCCCCCCGGACCACCGCCTCACGGATCATAGAGGAAGATATAACCGTATCGGCAACGCGCATCAATGGCTGGCCATGCACGCCAAAGCCATGATATTCACCCAGTTGCCGCAATGTTTCCAGGTTTCCCTCACCGCCACAGCCAAAGCGGAAATTTTCACCAACCAGCACCTCCCGAACCCGGAGACCGGCGACGAGATGGCGTTGGACAAAGTCCACCGCCGACAATTGCGCCAATTCCCGGTTGAACCGCAGGACAAACACCCCATCGACCCCCACCTGTTCCAGTCGGCGAACCTTGGCCCTGAGACGGGTTATTCTGGCCATGGCTCGTTCCTGGGCCAAAAACTGCCGGGGATGTGGTTCAAAGGTGATCACCACCTTAGGGCAGTCGCCGTGGCGGCGGGAAAGAGACTGCAGGTGGGAAAAGATGGTCTGATGCCCACGATGAACGCCGTCAAAATTACCGATGGTAACGACAGCTCTCGTAAAACGGGGAGTAATGTTGGTATTGCCTCGAATAATGTACATCCCGAACGCACGACTCCAGCCTATGCTTAAACCTCATCCCATACACACCATTAAAATACGCGGCTGTGGAAACCACACCCCATCGGGGAGGCTACCGGATGCCAAGGTTGCCGTCAACTCGCATCGATACCCATCCCTGCCGATGCAAGACGACAGACCTTGCCGATACCCACAATACATGCCACAACGGGAGGGACTCGGACAAAAGTGACCTGGATCGGAAACAAAACAAACCAAAAACTGGAAATTTTTGCCCGGTGACACTATCCTCTACCACACTTTTGGGCGTCTCGGTCAAGCCCGCATCCCCCTCCACAGTGCGCGGAGTCCTGTACCATGCTTAATTTTATGCGCAAAGGCGCCAACACTTTCATCGTCAAGCTTTTGCTGTTTTTCATCGCTTTGAGCTTCATGGTCTGGGGCGTCGGCGACTACGTCAACAACCAAAGCCAGGAACCCCTCGCCGAAGCCAAAAACTGGTCCATCGGTCCGCGTGAATTCGCCATGGCCTACGACAATGAATTTCAACGCATGCGTCAGCGTTTTGGCGGATCCCTGGACAAAAAAACGGCCGAAGTCCTTGGTCTGAAGCAAAGAACCCTCAACGCCATGATCAACCGCAACCTGATCCTCGACAAGGGCCAGGATCTCAGGCTGACGGTTTCCGACAATACCCTGCGCGAATCCATCTCGCACACACCGGAGTTTCAGAAGAATGGGGTCTTCGACGCGCAACACTACGATCTGGTTCTGCGCAACAATCGCATGTCTCCCAGAGACTATGAGCAAAAACTGAAAACCGACCTCATCAGCATCCAAGTGCAACAGGTGGTTGGAACCACGATGCACATCCCAAATCTGTTGATCGACGATATTCATGACCTTGAAAATGAAAAACGTACCGCAGAAGTTTTGACCCTCCCCTTTGACCCGTTGAAGGCCTCCATAAAGCCCTCCGATGAAGAACTGACCACCTTTTTGGAAAAAAATCGGGAACACTACCTCACCCCCGTCCAGGTTCGTTTAAACTACATCCTGCTGACCACCGACAGCGTCAGGGAATCGGTTTCCGTTTCCGAGACCGAAGTGGATGAATATTATAACGAGAATAAGGATGACTCGGTTCAGGATGAAAAAAGGCGTGCCAGCCATATTCTGTTTAAAGTTGGCGATGGTGTTTCGGAGGACCAGGCCAAAGAAAAAGCCAACGCCGCCAAAATCCGCATCGACAAGGGTGAATCTTTTGCAGCCGTCGCTCAGGAACTTTCCGAAGATGTTACAGCGGCCCAGGGGGGCGATCTGGGGCTTTTTTCGAGGGGGGCCATGGTAGAGGCTTTTGATAACAAGGTATTTTCACTGCAAACGGGCCATATTTCGGAACCGGTAACCACCCCTTTTGGTGTCCATCTGATCCGGGTTGATGAAATTCATCCTGCCAAGAATCGGCCCGAACAGGAGGTCAAGACGGAAATCCGGGGGATTCTGACCGAGAAAAAAGCCTTGGACATGGTCTATGAGCGTTCCACCGTCCTGGAGGATCAAGTTTTTGCATCGGGAGATCTTAAAACCATCGCCGCAGACCTGAATCTTCGCTATAAGGAGATGGATTTTTTCAGCCGTGACGCCGTCGCGAAACTGGATACGTTGGAGCAAGACCAAAAGTTCATGGATGCCGCCTTTTCAACCAACAAGGGTGGGTTGAGTCCCGTTGTCGAGTTATCCGAAGGGCGTTTTTTCGTACTCCAGGTAACCGATCGCCATGAACCACAACCCCGTCCCCTCAAGGATATCAAGGATCAGGTAACCAAGGATTATGTACAAGAAAAATCGGTAGCCCTCGCCAAGGAGCACATGAGCCGCATTCATAAGGAACTGTTGGAGGGAACCCCCTGGGAAAAAGCCGCATCTTCCCACGCAGCCCTGAAAACCGAGACCCTGGAACCGTTTGTTCGCACCGGACAAAGCCCAAAAGCCAGCCCCACCATTCGTTCAGCCGCCTTCAAGTTGACCCTGGAGGCTCCCATCCACACCGAAATCATCCAAAATCCGGATAGCCTGTTGATCCTTCGACTTAAAACCGTAGAAAAATCTGACCCAACAAAATTCAGCGAGCAAGAGCGCAAGGTACAGGTTGCCAAACTGATGGACAGTCTGGGACTGGAGCAGTTAACCGCCTACCTGGACGGTCTTTGGAATGCGTCCAGCATTCGCATCAATCACAAGGTCATGGACCAGTTCTAGAGTAACCATTCCGTCCCCCCCTCTTTATTAAGGTTGAAACTATTGCGGGGTTAATGGGGGGATGATCCCCCTCTTCACCCCGCAATACCTTTTGAAGGGAGCCAGCCATGCGTTTTCTGAATCCAAAAACCGATTTTGCCTTTAAAAAAATTTTCGGGTCTATTGAGAGCCACGATATTTTGATCAGCTTTCTCAATGCCATCCTCGCCCTACCCCCCTCCCATCAAATCACCGACGTACAAATCATGGATCCCTACCTAGCTCCAAAAATCAAAGGTATGAAAGATACCTACCTGGATGTCCGCGTTAAAGATCAAAGCGAAAGAAGTTATATTATTGAAATGCAGATATTAAATGTCGCCGGGTTTGAAAAAAGAGTTTTATACAACGCCTGCAAAGCCTATGCGGGTCAAATCCAGCAGGGAGAGTCGTATTGTCTGTTGACCAACGTTGTCGCGGTCACCATTACCGACTTTGTCATGTTTGAAGAACTTGGTAACCCCACCAATCGTTTCATGCTGCGGTCCGCCGAATGCACCGATGTCTGTCTGGATGACCTGGAATTGGTTTTTGCCGAACTGCCCAAATTTACCAAGGGTGAAGGACATCTGGAAAGCCAAGTCGATAAATGGTTTTATTTTCTGAAACACGCCGGTGTTTTGCAGGCGGTACCCAAAGCTTTGGCTGATGAACCTGCCATCCTGAAAGCCTTCGCAATGGCCAACAAGGCGGCACTGACCCCGGAAGAGTTGGAAGACCAGGAAAGAAGAGAAATGTTTATTCATGATCAGCGTGGCGCACTCCTTTTTGCTGAACAACGCGGCGAGCAGAAAGGGATCGAAAAAGGGATCGAAAAAGGGATCGAAAAAGGGATCGAAAAAGGGATCGAAAAAGGCATTGAGATCGGTGAACAAAGGGGAATTTTCACTGGAAAAGCGAGCACCCTGCTGCGCCTGATCCAACGCCGCTTTGGCCCACCACCACCATGGGTTCATGACCGGTTGGTCCATGCCGGACTGGAAGAGTTGGATACCTGGACAGACGCCGTTTTGGATGCCGCAACCCTGGAAGACGTATTCAAACCGATGGATGATTTTCAAGACGGTTAATCGAATCCATTAAAAAACAAGAAACTTCATTGCCTGTGAGGATTCGGGGGCGATTCCCCCAAAGTTTTGGTTTTTGCCCGAAGGGCGTGACGTTCACCCCTGACCAGGATGCCCCGATGAAACCAGGAAACTTTCCCTCCATACCCATTATTGAAGCCGGAAGCCACCGGGTTGTCGGCAGTTTTTGTTCCACCATGGATGCGGTGTCCGCAGACGAGCTGGCGGCACTGGCCCAACTTCGGGAGTTGGCAAGGCAAGCCAAAGAGATCAAGGCCCTGTTACGGAACACTCGCGAAGCGGAAGAAAAGATCCTGCTGGAGAACCGCCTGGAGGGGCTTCGCAACCAGGCCATCCCCTGGCAAGAAAAACGGCGGCAAGCCACCCACGAAAAGAATGTCCGCCTGGGACACGCTACCCTGCCAATCGATGATCCCCACCCCCACCAAACGAACTCGTGACATCAGAATCTTGGTAGCCGGAAGGGCTGGTGTACAAATTTTGAACGTCTCGGAAGAACAAAGTCGGCAGTCTTGACAAGAGAAAGCACCCGGACTATAGATGACCCCTCCCCCTGAAGGTTGGCCGTTTTCGTCCATCCCGAACCTGCACCCCGAAAGCGATGCCCACCATGTCTTTTCTGTTCACTTTCCAGGATCTCTTGCTTGAAACGGCACCATGGTTGTTGTTGGGGTTGTTTTCAGCGGGGGTGGTCAAGGCCTGGATTCCGGAAGCGTTGGTATTTCGCTGGCTGGGGGGAAACGGATGGAAGCCTATCCTACGGGGAGCCTTGGTGGGGACGCCCTTGCCGTTGTGTTCCTGCGGGGTCATTCCCATGGCCATGGGACTGAGACGCAAAGGGGCCTCGAAGGCCGCCACCGTCTCCTTTCTCGTCGCCACACCCGAAACCGGTGTGGACTCAATTGCCATTTCCTGGGCAATGCTGGGACCGGTGCTTACCGTCGCCCGTCCTGTCGCCGCCATCATCAGTGCCGTCGTGTCGGGTTTGCTGGTTCTGTCGATCGATTCCCGATCCGAAAAGACCGCCCCCACTGCGTCGTGCGCCAACCCATCACCCCCCGATGCCCCCGATGCTAGACCCGCCTGCTGCACATCCCAATGCGCATCCACAACCCGTGAGGTCATCAATAGCAACGCAATGGCAACGCTGGGACAGCGTCTACAATCGGGTTTGCATTTTGCCACCCATGACCTTTGGGATGACCTAGCAATCTGGCTGATAGGCGGTCTGGTCGTCACCGCTGTCGTCATGACCTGGATGCCCCCCAACGAATTGAATGCTTTGTCCAACCATGGCTGGTTGGCCATGCTGGTCATGATCCTGGTCAGTGTCCCCATCTATGTCTGCGCCACCGCCTCCACCCCCATCGCCGCCGCCATGCTCTACAGCGGGTTGTCCCCCGGCATGGCCTTGGCCTTCATGATCGCCGGCCCCGCAACCAACCTAGCAACGCTGGTGATCGTCCATAAAGAACTGGGGAGGGGAGTTCTCGTGGCCTACCTGACGGGAATCGTCGTCAGTGCCATGGCCTTGGGATTGCTTCTGGATGAAATAACCGTTCTTTTTGGAACAAACATGCCATCCCAACACCTATCGCCCACGCAGGAGTGGCTCCCGTCCTGGCTGGCATGGGGGTCCACCATGATCCTGGCGTGGCTGACCCTCGGTTCATTGTCGCGAAAAATCAAGGTAAAGAATCTTTCCGCCATCGCCAGGCCAAACGCCTGAAAAATCCCCTGAACTCCTGGCCCCCAATCGTTTTTCCCCGGATGGCGAAAAAAACCGAAGCACAAAGCCATCGACCGGCATAGACAGTTGCGTGGGATTTGTTTAACATTTCCCGGTTGATTATTGAAACGAACAGACCCGACTTTTTTTTGGAGTGGTTATGTCTGGACACAGTAAATGGGCAAATATCAAGCATCGAAAAGGGGCTCAGGACGCCAAACGGGGCAAGATTTTTACCAAACTGATCCGTGAGATCACCGTCTCGGCCCGTATGGGGGGGGGAGATCAAAATTCCAACCCCCGACTGCGTGCCGCCCTGGCCGCCGCCAGGGGGCAGAACATGACCAAAGACACCATGGAAAAAGCCATCAAGCGGGGAGTTGGCGACCTGGATGGTGCTGAGTACCAGGAAATACGTTTTGAAGGCTACGGCCCCGGCGGAGTGGCGATCATCGTCGATACCCTTACCGACAACAATAACCGCACCGTGGCGGATGTTCGGCATATTTTCAGCCGTTACGGCGGCAATCTGGGTACGACAGGCTGTGTCTCCTACATGTTTGATCGTAAAGGACACATTCTGTTTGAAGATTTCGATGAAGACCGCCTGATGGAGGCCGCCCTTGAATCGGGTGCCGAAGATGTGGTCGTGGATGGCGATACCTGCGAGGTGATTACCAACCCGGAAGATCTGGAAAAAGTCAGGGATGCCCTGGCCGCCATGAAAGTGGGCAAGCCCACCTCTTCGGGCTTGATCATGCGGCCACAAAACACGGTGACCCTCGACGAAAAACATGCCGCCTCCATGCTGAAAATGTTGGATCGGTTGGAGGACAACGACGATGTGCAACATGTATCGGCCAACTTTGATATTCCGGAGGATGTCATGGAACATCTGGCCGCCGACTGAGCGTTAACATGCGCGTCCTGGGCATTGATCCCGGAATAGCCGTAACGGGCTGGGGGGTGGTCGAATCCAGCGGCAACAAATATCGCGCCGTGGCCCATGGTTGCATCCGCACCGCCAGGGAAACCACCCTTCCCATGCGTCTAGGGGCGATTTTTTCCGGAATCAACTTGGTCATCGCCGAGTATCAACCGCAACGGGTCGCCGTCGAAGAAATATTTGTCGCGCAAAACCCCGCCAGTGCCCTCAAGTTGGGACATGCCCGTGGGGCAGCCATTGTCGCGGCCAATCACGGGGGGCTGGAAGTCTACGAATATTCGGCCCTCCAGGTTAAAAAAGCGGTGGTCGGCTATGGCCGGGCCGAAAAACATCAGGTCCAGGAAATGGTCAAAATGCTTCTTGCCATGCCCAAACAGGCCCCAGCCGATGCCGCCGACGCCCTGGCAGTCGCCATCTGTCACCTGAATCAGATCCCCTTGTTGCGTCTGACAGGGTTGCGGGCCTCATGATTGCCCTGCTGCAAGGCACAGTCGTGGAAAAAAGCCCCGATGAATCCATCATCGACGTCGGAGGGGTGGGGTATCGCGTCTTCACTTCCCTGCTGACTTTGGAAAAAATACCCGACATCGGAAAAACCTGCCGTCTGCTGATCCATACCCAGGTACGCGAAGACGCCTTTCACCTATATGGATTCTCTTCCACTGAGGAAAAAAACCTATTTAAATATTTAAATAATGTCAATGGTATCGGCCCGAAACTCGCCCTTGCGGTCCTTTCCTCCATGACACCCCAGGCTTTGATTGCAGCCATCATCAGCGAAAATGTCCCCACCCTGGTTGGCATCCCGGGCATCGGAAAAAAAATGGCCCAAAGAATTGTCATGGAGCTTAGGGATCGCCTGGCGGCCCTGCCTCCAGCGCAGGCATCCGAAAACGCCCATCCCTCAGCACCCCCGAAAGATACTTTCACGCCCACAACCCGGCAAGCCTTGCTGTCGGCATTGCTCAACCTGGGATACAAACGCGGTGAGGCGGAACGAGCCATTCAAACGTTACCCCCGGAAGCCTTGGAAGATATTTCTCTGGGGATCCGCTCTGCCCTCAAGGTACTCTCCAAATGAACGAGGAAAACCCGGAACGACTGATTACAGGGGTTGAAGTGTTGGGAGATGCCACAGGAGACCATTCCATCCGCCCGGTCCGCCTGGAAGATTTTATCGGCCAGGCCCAATTGAAAGCCAATCTGGTAGTTTTTCTCCATGCCGCCAGAGAAAGAGGAGAAACCCTGGACCATCTGCTTTTGCATGGTCCTCCTGGGTTGGGCAAAACCACCATGGCCCGCATCATCGCAACCGAAATGGGCGTCAATCTGCGTGCCACGTCTGGCCCTGTCATCGAAAAGGCAGGGGATCTGGCGGCGTTATTGACCAATCTGGAACGGGGCGATGTTTTGTTTATCGATGAAATTCATCGACTCAGCCCGGTAATCGAAGAAATTCTCTATCCCGCTATGGAAGATTCGCAGCTGGATCTCATGATCGGAGAAGGTCCTTCGGCGCGTTCGGTCAAGATTGACCTGCCGGCGTTCACCCTCGTAGGGGCCACCACCCGAGCGGGAATGTTGACCAGTCCGCTGCGTGATCGTTTTGGCATTTTAGCACGCATGGAATTTTATTCCGCTGAAGAATTGGTCCAGATCATTCGCCGTTCCAGTGTGATCATGAATATCCGGATCGATGACCCGGGGGCCTGGGAAATCGCCCATCGCGCACGCGGAACGCCCAGAATCGCCAACCGACTCCTCAGGCGGGTGCGCGATTTTGCCCAAGTCATGGGACAAGGGGTAATCGATCAGGACATGGCCAAAAAAGCTCTGGGGTTTCTCGAAGTGGATGCGTTGGGACTCGACAACATGGACCGACGGTTGCTGACGGTCATCATCGATAAATTTTTCGGTGGACCCGTGGGTTTGGATACCCTGTCCGCCGCCATTGGCGAAACCCGCGATACCATTGAAGACATCATCGAACCCTATCTGTTGCAGCAGGGTTTTCTGGATCGAACCCCCCGGGGACGCCGGGCGACAACCGCTGCCTTTACCCACCTGGGCCGGCAGATTCTAAAACCAGCACAGGCGACGTTACTGTGAACACTTTGGACCATAATATTTACGTATCGGAAAAACAAAGTTTGGCAAAAATCATTGCGGGGGTCCGGGGGGGATCATCCCCCCCGGCGGAGGTTTGGAGGCAGAGCCTCCAAGGTTTTTCTTTTGATTTTGATTTTGATTTTGATTTTGATTTTACTTCCCCCCAAGGGGGGCTAGGGGCGCAGCCCCAGGGTTTTGATTTTGTTTTTTTGCCCAAAGGGCAGCATGTTCTTCCGATACATGGACAAGATGGCCATGAACCGTCACTCTTTTGAATGGCAAGCCCGCGTCTATTACGAAGATACCGACTCGGGAGGGGTTGTTTATCACTCCGTTTACCTCAATTATATGGAGCGGGCCAGGACCGAATGGTTGCGCAGCCTTGGGTTTGATCAATCCCGATTGGCCCGTGATCGGGGCTTGGTTTTTGCGGTCAGCCGTATTCAGGTCCATTTTTTGGCCCCGGCCCGTATGGATGATGCCCTCTTGATTACATTAACACTGGTCAAAAGGGGGGGAGCTAGCCTACACTTGCACCAACATGTTTTACGCACCCCAGATCGCGCCCTGTTGATTGAAGCTTCGGTCAGGGTTGCCACATTGAATCGTGATTTCAAACCCACACGCCTGCCGCCGGATATCGCCGCACGGGTGGGACAGAAAGCGTTCGGAGCAGAAAAGTAAGTTGCTTTACCGAACTTGGATCAATCCGCAATAAAGGAAAACTGCCGCACATGAACGAAGCAGTAGCCTCGCACGGCATCATGGATCTGGTATCCCAGGCGGGACCGGTTGTGAAACTGGTCATGCTCTCACTGCTCATGTCCTCCGTGGTATCCTGGGCCATCATATTGGATAAATGGCGCCGGTTCCGACGGATCGCACGTGAGTCCGAAGCTTTTGAAGAAAAATTCTGGAGTGGTGGTAGCGTGGGTAAGCTCTATCAAACCGCTGCGGATGAATGGCCTGGCAGCCCGATGGTGGCGGTATTCCTGGCCGGTTTTCGTGAATGGAAGCGTTGGGAAGGGAGTTCCACGGGCCGGGATCCGGAAGTTGGGGATCTGTTGACCAATGTTCGCCGTTCCATGACCGTCACATTGAATCGTGAGTTGGACAATATCGGGCAAGGATTAACCTTTCTGGCCACCGTAGGTTCAACCAGTCCGTTCATTGGTTTGTTCGGGACGGTTTGGGGGATCATGAATGCGTTTCGCGGCCTGGCGGGAGCGAAGACGACCACGTTAACCATGGTGGCTCCTGGTATTGCCGAGGCATTGGTCGCCACCGCCATGGGTTTGGTAGCGGCCATTCCTGCGGTGATCGCTTACAATAAATATGCCGCCGACCTGCGACGGATGCATCAAAACATGGATAATTTTGGGGCCGAGTTTCTCAACATTCTGGAACGTCAGGCAGCCCGCCGGGTTGGGCGTCGCCCAGGCCGGGGACGAGTGGAGTCACGAGCGCAGGGCCGAGGCAAATCTCGACGTCCCGCGCAGTGGTGACGGCACCATTGATGACTCAGGGGGTCGAGGTCGATCTTCCCAAGGAGAGTGCCCAGGCAATCTCCACCGATGTTGAACCCCTGGTCATATCGGTGCGGACGGATGGGAGCGTTTACCTCGAGGAAAAGGGGATTGCCATTTCCGAGCTGGGGAGCAAGGTCCGGGGAATTCGCTTGGCCAACCCCAAGTTGCCGGTTTATGTGCGCGGAGATCGACAGGCCGATTATGGTCATGTCATCAGGGTGATGGCCGCGTTGCAGCAAGCGGGTGTGGACCGGGTGGGACTGATTACGGAATTGCCTGATTAGCTATGAAGTTGCGCCGAGCACCCCTGATTTGGTCGATTGCGATCCATCTGGCCCTGCTGTTGGTCGCCTACTTTTTGCCTATGGCAAAATTTGAAGTGGAGGCACCGCCGGTTTTATCCGTCAGTCTGGTGCAGATGGCCAAGCCTGCTCCGGCTCCGTTGGCGGCCCCTCCTTCGGCAAAGCCTCCTGCCCGTGAAGCTCCGGCCAAGTCTGCACCTGCGCCCAAGCCGGAACCTGCGCCTCCCCCCAAAAAGCCAGTGTCACCGGAACCACCGCCACCACCCGACGTTGCCAAACCTGTCATCAAACCCGAACCGGTCAAACCTGAACCGCCCAAGGTTCCGCCACCGCCACCGGAAAAGCCTATAGAAAAACCCAAACCGGAGCCTAAGCCAGAAAGCCAGAGCCTAAGCCAGAGCCTAAGCCAGAGCCTAAGCCAGAGCCTAAGCCAGAGCCTAAGCCAGAGCCTAAGCCGGAGCCTAAGCCGGAGCCTAAGCCGGAAAAGGTTCCCGAACCGGTCAAGGAAGTTCCTCAAGAGAAACCCCTGGTAAAACCCAAGCCCATGGTCGAGCCAGGCCCAAAAAAGAAGGAGACGGAGAAACCGGAGAAGCCTCCGGTCAAAGCCTCCGAAGAGAGTACGAATCCCAACAAGGTTGAGAAAACGGAAGCTCCGGATAAAAAGAAACCGGCTCTTGATTTTTCCAAGGCCATTGCCAAATATCAGGACAAAGCACAACCGCATGCTGCGGTTGAGGAAGGGCCGCCGGACAGTGCGGATGAGCCGTCGCCTTCGGCTTCACCCAGGGTGATTTCCTTGTGGCAACGCAACATCTACACGACGGTACGCAACAATTGGAACAAACCAAGCGGTTTGGTTAACGAGGCCAAACTTATAGTCAGGTTGTTGGTACGGGTTGGTCCGGATGGTTCGCTACAGGATGCTCAGGTCGTACAGTCTTCGGGTAACCCAGGATATGACGGATCGGTTTTGCGGGCCATTTGGAAAACCCGAACGGTGGATCCTCCCCCTGCTGGTTGTGATGAATGTCGAGAGTTGGATTTTTATTTCAAACCGGGGGACTGATGGTTGCATCTGAACGGAGAAAGGATTGAAAGATTTTGCCAAGCTCGACAACGCCCTGCTGTGTACCCATTGTGGTTTTTGTCTGCCGGTTTGCCCCACCTACAGGGCGGAGAACAAGGAGATTCAATCGCCACGCGGTCGCGTATCGGCGATACTGGCCCTGAGAAATGGGACACTGACGGCGAAAGAAACAGGGAAAGCCCTTTCCTATTGTCTGTTGTGTCGCGCCTGTCACAGTGCCTGCCCTGCCGGAGTGAAGGTGGGAAAGTTGGTGATGACAGCCCGCTCTTTGGCAAAAATCGCCAAGCCGTGGACTGTACGTCTGTTCCACTTCATCACCGATCACGCTCCTGTTTCGCGCCCCGTCACCCGCTTGGTGCGTTTTTACCAAAAATCGCCTTTGCGCAAAGAAGTAAAAAAAAGAAGATGGTTGACAAACCTTCCCTGGATTCAACGTTTGGATAACCTGATACCGGAATTGCCCCCCGCATACACAACGGTCGCCGCCTCCCCCCGGAAAAACCCCTTGAGAGTGGCCCTGCTCTGCGGCTGTATGGCACGCATGTTTTATCCCAACGTGGAAACCGCCACAGTCTCCCTGATGTCTCACTTGGACGTGGAACTGTTTCACCTTGAAGGCTTTGGCTGCTGTGGTGCCCCCCATCGGGAGTCGGGAAACCGAAAAGCGTTTGTCCGACAGGCCAGGAAGGTACTTGACCGTTACCGCCTTTTGGCAGAAAAAATCGATGCCATTGTTTGTGACACGGCTGTGTGCCGGGTGACCGTAATGAGTTATGCCAGACTATTGGCCAATGATCCCGATTATGGGCCATTGGCCGAACAGTTTGGCGCAAGGGTGGTGGATTTTTCCGCTTTGGTGTTGGCTAGGTGCGGCGACCCGACCCGTTTTTTCCCCAACCCCCCCCCTG
Organism: Magnetococcales bacterium; assembly: GCA_015660855.1. Classification (GTDB taxonomy): domain Bacteria; phylum Pseudomonadota; class Magnetococcia; order Magnetococcales; family UBA8363; genus UBA8363. The sequence goes on along the minus strand of JACSDG010000050.1, from coordinate 4,111 downwards.
AAAAAATCGCTTTTGTTGACCATTGCCAAACCCAGCATGCTTCGGGTACAATGGGAAGTCCTCGGGAGTTACTTGCTGCGATTCTCTGTGAGCAGACGAAACTCCCCCGTAGCGACCAATGCTGTGGTGCAGGAGGGGATACCATGCTGACACATCGCTACCACAGCGAAAGAGTTCGCAAGGATAAACTCAAAGCCATCGAAGAAAGTGGTGCCTCAATCGTTGTGGGTGCCAATGCCGGCTGTCTGCTCAACATGGAAGCGGGACTTAAAAAGGCTGGGCGTTCGCTTCAAGTACGACATTTGGCGGAAATCCTTTTGGAAGCATCAAATAATTTCAAAAATTATACATAAACACTGCCACACCGGTTAAAAAGGGAGAAAACTATGAATAAGTTTAGGTTCGCTATAGTGGTAATATCTGTAATTTTTATCGGCTTTGGAATGCTCGCTGTATTTCCCGATACGGCCGATGCCAAGCGCATGGGGGGTGGAAGTTCCATGGGTTCGCGGGGATCGAAAAGTTCTTCCGCCCCCCAAGCGGCGTCCCCTCGTGACAGTTCCACTCCATCTTCATCCTTCAACTCGCAGAATCCCGGTGGGATGGGAGCTGCCAGGGGGGGGATGTTCGGCGGGATGAGTTCTGGCCTTCTTGGTGGGTTGGGTGGTTTTATGCTGGGGGGCATGTTGGGTTCCATGTTGTTTGGCGGTGCCGGCGCGGGAATGGGTGGGGCAGGCGGTGGTGGGATTGGTTTGTTGGAAATTCTCCTGATCGGTGGGGGGATCTGGTTTTTCATGCGCTGGATCAAACGTCAACGTGCCATGACCCCGGCGGGTTATCCCGGTTCCGCGTTGCCCCAAGGTAATCTTAATTTTCCCGGTCGCGGTACGGACATGCCCAACCATGCGCGTGACAACCATGCGCGTGAAGAGGGTAGCCGTGGATTGCCAAACACCTTTAACATCGGGGGAAGAACGGAGGTCGTGGATGAAGTTTCCCAGGGGGTGAAGCACATTGCCTCCATGGATCCAAACTTTAACGAAAGCCAGTTTATCCATGGTGCCAAACTGGCGTTTCAGCAAATGCAGAAATCGTGGAGTGACGGCAACTCCGACAGTCTGCGTCCTTTGTTGACTCCGGCGATGATGGAACGGGTTCATGCCGACCTTAAGGAGAGACAATCTGCCAACCTTAAGGATTGCATCGAAAACGTTCAGTTCCAGCAAGCAGCGATCAGCGAAGCCTGGCAGGAGTCGGGAGAAGACTGGATCACCGTCCATTTTCACGTATCCATGTTGGATTATTCGACGGATCATCGTGGGGTGGTGGTTGAAGGAAGCCGGACAATCGCGGTGGATGTGGAAGAATATTGGACCTTCACCCGCCCAGTGGGTTCTCGCGATCCCAACTGGTTCCTGGCGGCCATTCAGCAACCTGGGCAAGCGTTGAACCACGGTTAAGTATATCGGAAAAATAAAGTTTGGCAAAAATTTTTGCGGAAGGCCGGGGGGGATCATCCCCTCCGGCGGGGTTTTGGGCAGTGCCCCAAGATTTTGGTTTGTACCCGAAGGGGGTGGTGTTCCTGGAGCCAGCCATGCGTTTCCTGAATCCGAAAACTGATTTTGCCTTTAAAAAAATTTTCGGGTCCATTGAGAGTCCCGATATTTTGGTCAGCTTTCTCAATGCCATCCTCGCCCTGCACCCCCCCCATCAAATCACCGACGTACAAATCATGGATCCCTATCTGGCTCCAAAAATCAAAGGTATGAAAGATACCTATTTGGATGTCCGTGTCAAAGATCAAAGCGAAAGAAATTATATTATTGAAATGCAGGTATTAAATGTCGCCGGGTTTGAAAAAAGGGTTTTATACAATGCTTGCAAAACCTTTGCGGGTCAAATCCAGCAGGGAGAACCGTATTATCTGTTAACCAATGTCGTTGCCGTCACCATTACCGATTTTGTCATGTTTGAAGAACTTGGCAACCCCACCAACCGTTTTATGCTGCGGTCCACCGAATGCACCGATGTCTGTCTGGATGACCTGGAATTGGTTTTTGCCGAATTGCCCAAATTTACCAAGGGTGAAGGGCATCTGGAAAACCAGGTCGATAAATGGTTCTATTTCCTGAAGCACGCCGGTGTTTTGCAGGCGATACCCAAAGCCTTGGCCGATGAACCTGCCATCCTGAAAGCCTTCGCGATTGCCAACAAGGCTGCGCTGACCCCGGAAGAGTTGGAAGATCAGGAAAGAAGAGAACTATTTATTCAGGATCAGCGTGGCGCACTCATTTTCGCTGAACAACGTGGCGAGCAAAAAGGAATCGAAAAAGGAATCGAAATTGGTGAACTAAGAGGAATTTTCACTGGAAAAGCGGGCACTCTGCTGCGCCTGATCCAACGCCGCTTTGGCCAACCGCCGGCATGGGTTCATGACCGGTTGGCCGATGCCGGACTGGAAACTTTGGATACCTGGACAGACCATATTTTGGATGCCGCAACCCTGGAGGACGTATTCAAGCCGATGGATGATTCCCAAGATGTTTAGTCGAGTCTCTTTAAAATAAAGATCTTTGCTGTCTGTTGGAGTGGGGGGGCGAGAGCTCCCGAAGTTTTGGTTCTTGCCCGAAAGGCATCATGTTCCGGGCTGTACGCTGGCCGGTGAAAACTTATTGTAAAAGGTGGAAAAAATTGATTTTTTTTACGCACAGGAACGCCGGAGGTTTCTTTTCGTTCGGCTGCCTTTGGATCTGGATCGTCGGCTTGATGCTGTCTTCGTGTCAGCCCCCACCCCCGCCACCGCCCGAAGAAGTTCCACCCCAAAAAATTGTTGAAACTCGCCTGCAACCCAGACCCTGGTCGGAAATCGCCGGGGTGTTTGCTGCGGATACCACCTTACAAACCTGGGCAGGGGCGTTGGATCAAAGCGTCAGCTATTATAAAAAACTGTCGACAGAGACCAAGTTTAACTTTGGTGATCGTTCCCTTACGGCTGGAGACATGGTGCGGGCCACGCAAAAACTGGCCCAGGCGGCGCGTACCATGAGCCCTGTGGATTTGGAAAAATTATTAAATGAGGAGTTTCAACTGTTTCGCTCCCCTGGTTCGGAGCCAAACGGCGATGTCCTGGTCACAGCCTACTATGAGCCCCTGTTGCGGGGATCCTTAAAACGGTCCAAAACGTTTCATTATCCCTTGTACAAACGCCCTGACGATATGTTGGAAGCCGACCTGGGAAACTGGTTTACCGATCTGAAAGGTAAGCGTTTGGTTGCCCGTTTTCACGATGGTCGGTTGACCCCCTATTATGACCGCTCCGATATCGACCGGAACAAACGTTTGGCGCATCGTGGTTTGGAACTGGTATGGGTCGATGATGAGATTGATGCCTTTTTTTTGCAGATTCAGGGATCGGGTCGGGTTATGCTGGACAATGGTGTGATGATGCGCGTTGGTTATGATTCGGCCAATGGCCGGGCCTATCGCGCCATTGGCAAGCTTCTTATCGAAGAAAAGGCCATTTCCAAAGAGGATATGAGCATGCCCGCCTTGAGGGAATGGTTGAAAAAAAATCCCGATCAGATGGAACGTGTGTTTGAGTACAATCCATCCTATGTATTTTTCCGTGAGATCAAGGGAGGGGCCTTGGGCAACATTGGAGTGCCGCTGACCCCTTATCGATCCATTGCGACCGATCATCGATTGTTTCCCAAGGGTGCCCCTGGAATTTTAAAAACATTTCTGCCTGAATTTGCAGCGGATAAAAAAACGGTGCAACAATGGCGTAACGATGTACGCTTTGTCGTCAACCAGGATACCGGCGGAGCCATTCGCGGACCTGGAAGAGTGGATTTATTCACCGGATTTGGCGACGAGGCCGAAAGTACTGCCGGCATCATGAAGCAGGAAGGTTCCGCCCTGTATTTTATAGCTCCGCGATAATTACCCAGAACTTTTTTCAACTTTTGGCAAAAATTATTGCGGATCCCCCCCGCAGGGGTTTGGGGCAAAGCCCCATATGCGCTAACATTGTTATTGGTAAAAATTTTTGCGGGGGTCCGGGGGGGATCATCCCCCCCGGCGGAGGTTTGGAGGCGGAGCCTCCAAGGTT
>JACSDG010000049.1 GCA_015660855.1 Magnetococcales bacterium | reverse complement strand
AATTCCCCGGATTGACACCTTTCAGTCAATTTGAATATTGGAACCTCTCGGACACACCCCCCGGACCCCCGCAATAATTTTTGCCAAACTTTGTTTTTCAATGCTTGAACCTTACGGTTCGCTCGAATGCCCCGGCACCCTAGTGAAACCCTTGAACTCCAGCCCCGGACCAAGCCAACAAATCCCCCGGCAGGATGCCCCACAGGAATATCAGCACCAAACTTACAGAAACCGCCAAAAAGCCACCACCGACAACCGAAACTTTATATTCACCCTCCGGTTGATCAAAATACATAACCTTAACCACCCGAATATAGTAAAAAGCCCCAATTGCAGAGAAAAGGACACCCACAACCGCCAACGGCACCATGCCGGCCTTGACCGCCGCCATAAAGATATTCAACTTGCCGATAAAACCAGCCAACGGCGGAATGCCCGCCATGGAAAACATAAACATAGCCATAACAAAAGCCAGCAAGGGTTGCTTATAGGCCAACCCCTGATAATCGCGGATATTGTCCCCCAATCCCTGCCGATCAAAAGCGATGATGATGGCAAAAACACCCACGGACATGAAAAGGTAAATGGTAAGATAAACCAAAACCCCCTGCGCCCCCTCCTGAGTATTGGCCACCAAACCGATGAGGATGTACCCCACATGGCTGATGGAAGAATACGCCAACAGACGCTTGATATTGGTCTGGATCAGCCCCGCAAAAGCACCCACCCCCATGGACAGGACGGCAAACAACTGCAAAATCGGTTGCCACTGACCGTGATACGACGCAAAAACATCAAACAAAATCCGAAACAACACCGCGATAGCGGCAACCTTAGGCATGACCGCCATAAACGCCGTAACCGGTGTCGGTGCCCCTTCATAGACATCGGGTGCCCACATGTGAAACGGAGCCGCCGCTATTTTAAACCCCATCCCGGCCAAAATCATGACCACGCCCAACGCCACAAGCTGACTACCCTGCCCTTCGGGCGTCGCCAGGAAAGCCGCCACTTCCTTGAAACCAAGAACCCCCGTAACTCCATAGACCATAGACATGCCATACAACAACAAACCGGAAGCAACCGACCCCAGGACAAAATATTTCAAACCCGCTTCTCCAGAACGAACATCATCCCGCCGCCACGCCGCCAGGACATAAAACGACAACGACATCAGCTCCAAGCCCAAATAAAGAATGACAAACCCGCCACTGGATACCATGACCATACCACCCAACAGGGCAAACATGGCTACCACATGGTATTCCCCACCATCCATGGCATGCCGGCGAATATAATCAGACGACATCAGAATGGGAAAAATCATCGCCATGCACAGCAATATTTTCATATAGCGTGCAAAACCATCGGTCACAAACTGCCCGCCAAAAGTCGTGGCACCCCCCTCCCCCACCTTGATAACGAGAATGACAGCAACGATGGTTATCACCGTCAACCAGTGAACCACCCCCGCTCCCCCCTTTTGCGTCCACGCGCTCAACAACAACAACGCCATAGCCATGACCGCAACCAAAATCTCCGGCATCATGAGAACCAAATGAATATCCTGCATTGCAACAGACATGTCTTTTTCCCAAGCTCGCCGTCAAACATCATGCCCTGCGGGCAAGAACCAAAACCTTGGGGGCTTTGCCCCCAAACCCCCACCGGGGGGGATGATCCCCCCCTTAACCCCCGCAATAATATTTGCCAAACTTTACCTGATGGCAACCGCCCCCGCTTTGACAACACTGGCCTGTTCCAGAAAATGCTGCACCGTAACATGAAACACATCCAAAAAAGGCTTGGGATAAAAGCCAATCCAAAATACCAGCAGTATCAAAGGGACAAAAGTGGCCAACTCACGCAGGCTCACATCATCGAGCATCGCCACTTCGGGATTGCGAATTTCGCCAAACACCACCCGCTTGTACACCCACAACATATAGGACGCACCCAATACCACCCCGGTCGCCGCCAAAACCGCCACGGTCTTGGAGGCCAAAAACGCCCCCAATAAAATCAAAAACTCCCCAACAAAACCATTGGTCCCCGGCAACCCCACCGAGGCCATGGAAAAGAGCATGAAAATCACCGCATAAACCGGCATGCGCTGCACCAGTCCACCAAAACGGGCGATTTCACGGGTGTGCATACGATCATAGACGACCCCCACCAAAAGGAACAAGGCTCCGGCAACAATGCCATGGTTGATCATTTGCAACAGCCCACCCTCCACCCCCTGTTGATTCAGGGTAAACAAACCAATAGTAACGAATCCCATGTGGGACACCGAAGAGTAGGCAATCAACTTTTTCAAATCACGCTGCATCAAGGCAACCAAAGCAGTGTAAATCACCGCAACCAGGGAAAGGCTAAAAATCAACGGCGTGAAAAAACGCGACGCATCGGGAAGTATGGGAATGGAAAACCGCAAAAAGCCGTAGGCACCCATTTTCAACAGAATACCGGCCAGAATGACAGAACCCGCCGTCGGCGCCTCCACATGGGCGTCCGGCAACCAAGTATGCACCGGCCACATGGGAACCTTGACCGAAAACGAGGCAAAAAGACCCAGAAAGACCCAAACCTGAAACTGGAACGAAAACGGAAACGCCATCAGTTCGGGAATGGAAAAAGTCCCCCCCTTGATACCCATGGCCAACACCGCAATCAGCATCAAGACCGAACCAACCAAGGTGTAGAGGAAAAATTTAAACGCCGCATAGACTCGATTGGGACCGCCCCAGACGCCGATGATAAGAAACATCGGAATCAGCATCGCCTCCCACAAAACATAAAAAAGAATAAAATCCAGGGCACAAAAAACACCGATGACAAACGATTCCAACGCCAAGAAGGCGATCATGTATTCTTTGACCCGTTTTTGCACCGACTCCCACGAGGCCAGAATACAGATGGGAGTCAACAAAGTCGTCAAAATAACAAAGGGAAGGCTGATCCCATCAACCCCCATGCGATAATACAAACCGTACACCGGCAGCCAAGCAACCTCCTCCATGAACTGAAAATCGGCCGATTGGTTATCAAATCCATGCAGCAACAAGAGGCTCAACAAAAACGTGGCCAGAGATACCGCAAGCGCAGTGTACCTCGCCTCATTGGGGTTGCTGCGAACGCCTAAGGCAATGACCAACGCGCCGAAGAGAGGAAGAAAGGTGACCAAGCTCAGCATGGGCAAACGTCCCGCCGGGTTAGGTATAGACAGTAACCAGAACCAACACGCCGATAACCATGACAAAGGCGTAGTGATAGATATATCCGGACTGGATAGATCGCAGCCATCCGGCAATTCTTGTACATGTGGCGGCAGCACCATTCACGCCATAGCCGTCGATGATGGTCTCATCGCCGGTACGCCACAACCCCTCGCCGATTTTTTTGGCCATGCTTACAAACATCCAATCGTAGAGGCGGTCAAAATACCAAGCATTCGCCAAGAACCGATAGGTACCCCTGAAAGTTTCAGCGATAATGCCAGGCAAGGTCGGCAGGCGGATGTAGAGCAACCACGCCGCAACCAAACCGACCACAAAAGCGACGAAGGGCAACACCTTGACCCAAGTGGGGACATGGTGCGAATGGGCCAGGGCATCGTGTCCCGGAGCCAGAACGATGGCGGTCTTAAACCATCCCGCATCAATCACAGGCAGCCCCACCACCCCCGCAAAAACCGCCCCCACCGCCAACAACACCAAGGGACCGCGCATAGACCAGGGTGCCTCGTGGGCATGGTCGCAGGCATGGTGGTCGGCGGGTTGGCCATGAAAGGTCATGAATATCAGCCGGAAAGAATAAAAAGTGGTCATCACCGCCGCCATCATCCCCATGAGCCACGCAAAGGTTCCCACCGACGTGTGGGCGGCAAAGGCCGATTCAAGGATGGCGTCCTTGGAGTAAAAACCAGCCAGATAGGGAAACCCGGTCAACGCCAGGGTACCAATCATCATGACACCATAAGTCATGGGTATTTTTTTGAAAAGCCCCCCCATACGGCGCATGTCCTGTTCATGGTGCATGGCATGGATGACCGCTCCCGCCGACAGGAACAACAATGCTTTGAAAAAGGCATGGGTCATAAGATGAAACATGGCCGCAGCATACGCGGAAACACCGGCGGCAAAAAACATGTAGCCCAACTGCGAACAGGTGGAATAGGCAATCACCTTCTTAATGTCATTCTGCACCAGCCCGACGCTTGCGGCAAACAAAGCGGTCACAGCCCCCACAATCGTCACCACCCCAAGGGCGGTCTCCGACAGTTCAAACAAGGGTGAAGTACGACAAACCATGAAAACCCCGGCGGTAACCATGGTAGCGGCGTGAATCAGGGCTGAAACCGGGGTCGGCCCTTCCATGGCGTCGGGAAGCCAGGTGTGCAACAAAAACTGCGCCGACTTGCCCATGGCCCCCACAAAGAGCAGCAGACAAATCAAAGTGATGGTGTCCACCGCCCCAAAAAACAGAAAATCCACCGTCGGCTTGAATTTTCCACTCCCCGCCATTTGGAAAACTTGGTCATAGTCCAGGCTGCCAAAAACCAGGAAAATAGTAAAAATCCCCAGCGCGAAACCAAAATCACCCACCCGATTGACCAAAAATGCCTTGATGGCCGCGTTACAGGCCGACTCTTTCTTGTACCAAAAACCAATCAACAGATAGGAAGCCAGACCAACCCCCTCCCAGCCGAAAAACAACTGTAAAAAATTATCCGCCGTCACCAAGACCAACATGGCGAAGGTAAACAGGGACAGATAACTGAAAAAGCGCGGCTCGTCGGGATCGTCCGCCATGTAACCGATGGAATAGATATGAATCAGTGTGGAAATCCCGGAAACGACGATCAGCATGATCGCCGTCATTCGATCAATGAGAATACCGAAATGAACCTTAAAGTTTCCTGAAACAATCCATGAAAAAACTTCTTCATGGATCACCTGACCATCTTGTGCCGCAATCCGCAAAAACACCTGGATGGCAAGCACCGCCGATACCAGCATGCCGGCGATGGTAGCCCCGATGGACGCCTTCGCACCGATCTTCCGGCCCAGAAGGCCCGCTATCAGGGCACCCGTGAGCGGGGCAAGTAGGATCAACAGGTTTTCACTCATGATTCCATCATCCAATCGCCGGCAATCCCGGCGGTTGCTATCCTTTCATGGAGTCGATTTCTTCCACATCGATGGTGGCCCGGTTACGGAAAAAAGCCACCAATATAGCCAGACCAATAGCCGCTTCGGCCGCCGCCACCGCCAACACAAAAAAGGTGACGATCTGACCATCAACATTGCCCATATATCGGGAAAAAGCTACAAAATTAATATTCACCGCCAAAAGGATCAGTTCAATGCTCATCATGATGACGATGACGTTACGGCGGTTGAGAAAAATACCGAATATCCCGATGGTGAACAAAATGGCACCAAGGACCAGATAATGATTGAGGCTCATGACCGTTACGCCCCCTCACCAGAGGCAACTTTGCGCAACTCCACGGCATCCCCCTTGGTTCTGGCCAATTGATTGGCAATATCCTGACGGTGGACCCGTTTGCGTTCCCTGTGGGTCAACGCCACCGCACCGATCAAGGCCACCAGCAATATCAACGAGGCCACCTCGAATGGATAAAGGTAGCGGGTGTAAAGAGCCTGGCCAATGGCCAGGGTATTCTCCACCTTCTCCGCCACCGGGCCCTGACTGCTCCCATGATGATGCCCCAGCATCAATGCCAACTCCACCAGCATCACGATGCCCACCGTCAATCCCAGAGGCAGATAACGCACACTCTCCCGACGCAAACGGGCAAAATCCACATCCAGCATCATGACGACAAACAAAAACAGGATCGCCACCGCTCCCATATACACCATCACCAGTATGGCCGCCAAAAATTCCGCCCCCAGCAACACAAACAGCCCAGCCGTGGAAAAAAAGGCCAACACCAAAAACAAAACCGAATGAACCGGATTGCGCGCCCCCACCACCCCCAAGGCAGCCAACACCGTCACTGTGGCAAACAGGTAAAAAAACACATCCGTTACCATCATGGTTCTTCCCCGCTACCGGTACTTGGCATCGGCGGCGATACGAGCATTCAACTCATTGCTCCAGCGCTCACCGTTGGCCAACAGCCGCTCCTTGTTGAAATACAGATCGGAACGCACGGACCCAAAAAATTCAAAGTTCGGCCCCAAAACAATGGCATCCACCGGACAGGCCTCCTGACAAAACCCGCAAAAGATGCACTTGGTTTCATCAATATCATAAACCCGCGTCAACCGCTTTTCGGCGGTGGAACGAGGATCGATCTCAATGGTTATCGCCTGGGCCGGACAAACCGCCTCGCATAGTTTACAGGCCACGCAACGCTCACCGCCTTTTTCATCACGACGCAAGGCATGCTCACCACGAAACCTGGGGGACAGCGGGGTTCGCTCCTCGGGATATTGCACAGTGATGTAAGGCTTGAAAAAATGCTTCAAGGTCACCGCCATCCCCTGGGCCAGTTCCTTCAACGCAAAACTTTGCAGCATGTTTTTCAGATCCAGCCCCACAGTCAACCTCCTCACGCCCACCGGCCCAACTGCACCACCAACCCGGTCAGGAAAATCCAAAACAAAGACACCGGCAAAAACACCTTCCAGCCCAACCGCATCAGTTGATCATAACGATAACGGGGAAAGGTGGCCCGTATCCATAAAAACACAAACATTAAAAACGAAGCCTTCAACCCCAACCAGACAATCCCAGGGACCATGCTGAAAATGGGATTCGCCATGGGAGGCAGCCAACCCCCAAGAAACACCAACGCCCCCAAAAAGGAAACCAGGACAATGTTGGCATATTCACCCATGAAAAAAAGCCCGGAACTCATGGCCGAGTATTCCGTAAAAAATCCGGCCACCAACTCAGGTTCCGCCTCGGGCAAGTCAAACGGAGAACGGTTGGTCTCGGCCACCACCGAAATAAAATAAATCACAAACATAGGAGCCAGAGGGATGACGTTCCACCAATCCTTCTGCTGTTCAACCACATCCACCAGGCTCAGGCTACCCGTAATCAAGATCACCGGAATCAAGGTGAACCCCATGGAAACTTCATAGGAGACCATCTGTGCTACCGAACGCATGCAACCAAGAAAAGCATAGCGCGAATTGGAAGCCCAACCGGCAACGATGATACCGTAGGCCCCCAAAGATGAAATCGCCAGGATGTAGAGAACGCCAACATTGACATCCGCCAATATCAGCTCCGGCGAAAAAGGGACCACCGCCCAGGATAAAAGGGCGGGCACCAAGGTCAAGAGTGGAGCCAGAATGAACAGCCCCTTGTCGGCCTTGACCGGCAGGATGGTCTCCTTGAAAATCAACTTCACGGCATCGGCCAGGGGTTGAAGCACCCCAAAAAATCCCACCCGATTGGGTCCTGGCCGAACCTGCATGGCACCAATCACCTTGCGTTCCGCCAAAGTAATGTAGGTCACGATAAAGAGGACCGGGGCCAACAGCAGGACAACCTTGATCACCACCCACACCAACGACCAAAGGAGTGCCCCGAAGAACCCTACCCCAATTTCATGCACCATTTTCAGGATTTCAGCCATCGCTTTCCCTGGTCACCCCGTAAGCGTTTCCCGAACAACCCTCAACCTCATCCACAGCCACTCTACCGCACGTTCCATCAACCCCGTCCACCCTTGTCACCCCCGCCATGCAGCCTGCTCAAAGTCGGCGATCCACGAGTCACCGGGGTCTCCCGATAAAAAGAGGGTTCCCAAACCATCTCCGGCTCACCGACGTCTTTTACCCCCGATTTGGCCTCGGAACCAGGATCCAACCCTTGGGTAACCCCAGCCCCATGGTCACAAGCCATGGAAACCTTTTCCGAATCTACAACCGCCGGGTCATAGCGTCCATCCGCCCGACCCATGGCTTCACGCAAACCTTTCAGGTCATCATAAGGCAACACCCGCGCAAAACGCTGGCTCAACGCCCTCAATATGCGCCAATCCTCCTTGGCCGTGAGGGGGCCGTTGACAACGCGATCATTGCGCTGCACCCGACCTTCACCGTTGGTCAACGTACCAGACTTTTCCCCATGAACCAAACCGGGGAGCACCACTTGCGCTTTTTCGGCAACAGACGATGCAAACGCCCCCATGAAGATCACCCGTGTTCCCGCCTGAATAGCCGCAGCCACCCGGGAATCATTTTCCAAATCCACCCCCAGCAAAAACAACACCTTGATCTTCCCACCAGCCAAGATTTCCCCGGCATTCATCCCCATACGATCCACAACCCTGTAGCCCGGACCACGGTGCGGTACCACCCCCATGTCCTCAGCCGCCGCTGCATTGGCCTCCGCCACCATGCGATTGTAACCGTTCCACCCCGCCGCCACCGCTTCAGCTTTGCCCAAAATGGCCACCACCAACCGGCGTAATGTCTCCGCCTGTGCATGATTGACCGCCGACCGACCCAATAACACCACCGGTCTTTCAGCCTTTCTTAAAGCGTTGCCCACGGCCAGTGCCGCCTTGGAGCCCCGCTTCGTCGTCATCGCACTCAACACCTTGCGCAGAAAATCGACTTCCTCTCCCGGAGAAACAATCGTTTCCTCCAAATTTTCCAGATTGGCCAAAAGATGGCGCGTCCCCAACGACCAAACCGAAGCACCGTCCAGTGAGGCCTTGCGCAACCGCACATTCAACAGCGGCATTTCAAACCTGGGGTCGGCCCCAACCAAAAATATACAGTCGGCCTTTTCCATGGCCTCCAGGGGTGTATTCAACATCAGGTCAGAACGGGCCAGGGGAATGTCATCGGCACTGAAATCCTTCTGGGACAGACGATAATCCAGATGCGAAGTCCCCACCACTTGGCGCAGAAAATCCTGGAAGGCGTACAACTCCTCCGCCCCCAAACCCCAAGCTCCCGCCAACCCGGCAACTTCCTCGGGCTTGACCCCCTTGATAATCTCAGACACTCGGTCCAGAGCCTGAGACCAGGAAACCTCCACCAACCCCTCTCCCGGCTCTAAAACCATCATGGGCACCTGCAACCGACCCACGACCATCCCCTCGTAAGCGAACCGTCCCTTGTCACACAGCCATTCCCCGTTGATGCTGGGACATTTTCTGGTTTTGATGCGGTAGATGCTGTTCTGCCTGTGATCCACACGGACATGACAACCCACAGCGCAATGGGGACAAATACCTTGCGCCCGGTGCAACTCCCAACCCCGCGCCCGAAAATGGAACGGCTTGAGATTCAAGGCACCCACCGGACAAATCTCCGCCATGTTGCCCGCCAACTCCGATGAAAGGGGACGCTGGCCCAAACGGGGAACCACCTTCATGTGATCGCCCCGAAAGACAGCCCCCATTTCCTCAACCCCGGCCACCTCGGTGGAAAAACGGATGCAACGCGTGCAGTGGATGCAGCGGTTCATTTCAGTTTCGATGACCGGCCCAAGGTCATGGTTGGCAACCCGACGCTTTTTATCCTGAAACCGACTCTGGTCCGGCCCATACTTTAAGGCATAGTCCTGAAGCTTGCACTCGCCCCCCTGGTCACAAACCGGGCAATCCAGGGGATGATTGATCAACAAAAACTCCATCACCCCCCGCCGGGCTTTTTGCACCATCTCCGAATTGGTACGCACCACCATACCTTCGTTGACCGGCATGGCGCAGGAGATGACAGGCTTGGGCATTTTCTCCACTTCCACCATGCACATCCGGCAGTTGCCGGCCACCGAAAGTCCCGGATGATAGCAAAAGTGGGGGATTTTGATGCCAAGCAACCTGGCCGCTTCCATGATGGTCGCCCCCGGCTTGACGCTAATCTCCCTGCCATCGATGATCAGAGTAGGCATCTTTATCAACTGGCTCCTATTCCACCATACATCGGCCATGCTCCACATGGTAGACAAACTCTTCCCGGAAAGCACGGATCGCCCCCGCCACGGGCATTGCGGCCGCATCCCCCAAGGCGCAGATGGTCTTCCCGGAAATATTGCCACACAACTCTTCAAGCAGTTCAATGTCTCCCGGCCGACCGCCTCCCGCCTCAAGGCGCGTCAGAATCTGCGCCAACCACCCTGTCCCCTCACGACATGGCGTACACTGCCCGCAAGACTCATGGCGATAAAATCGCGAAATCCTGGCAATGGCCCGAACGACACAAACCGACTTGTCGATCACAATGACCGCCCCGGAACCCAACATGGATCCGGCGCGGGCAATGCTGTCATAATCCATAGTCACCGTTTCGCAGGCGGCACGGGCAAGGATGGGGGAAGAAGAACCTCCGGGGATCACCCCCTTGAGATTATCCCACCCGCCACGCACACCGCCGGCAAACTTTTCCAGGAGATCTTTGAGGGAAATTCCCATTTCCACTTCATAGTTCCCAGGACGATTGCAGTGCCCGGAAACGGAAAATATTTTGGTGCCACTGGATTTTTCCACCCCAAGCTTGGCGTACCAAGCACCTCCCCGATCCAGAATGTTGGGAATATTGGCCAAGGTTTCGACATTGTTGATGACCGTCGGTCCACCCCAAAGGCCAACATTGGCCGGAAACGGTGGTTTGACGCGCGGTTGCCCCTTTTTGCCCTCCAAGGATTCGATCAGTGCCGTCTCCTCGCCGCACACATAGGCCCCCGCACCCAGATGCACCGCCAAGTCAAACCGAACCCCCTTACCAAAAATATTTTCCCCAAGATAACCTTTGGCGTAGGCTTCCTTGATGGCGGCCTCGACACGCTGGCTTTCCAGGAAAAACTCGCCGCGAACATAAATGTATCCCCGCTCGGCCCCGACGGCGAAAGCGGCGATAATCATCCCCTCAATCAGCAGATGCGGATCATAACGCAATATATCCCGGTCTTTGCATGTCCCCGGTTCACCCTCATCGGCATTGCAGACAAGATATTTGGGTTTGGCGGAGGTCCTGGGAATGAAAGACCATTTAATCCCGGCGGGAAACCCGGCACCACCACGACCTCGAATACCCGATCTTTTGACCTCCTCGATCACCTCTTCCGGAGTCCGAGCCAAAGCCTTGGTCACCGCCTTATACCCCCCTCCTTCAAGATAGACGGGCAGGGTATGGCTGTTGGGCTTATGGATGTTCCTAAAAACAAGTTGGATGGGGGCCGATGGATTCATGGCAGTTGGTCTACGATGCCGACCACTTTTTCAGGGGTCAGATTTTCATGGTAATCGTCATTGATCTGGAGCATGGGGGCATTGACGCAGGCTCCCAAACACTCCACCTCTGCCAGGGTAAACCGCTGATCCTCGGAGGTTTGCCCGATTTTAATCTTGAGTTTGCGCTCCAGGGTTGCGACGATGGCATTTGAATCGCACAACCAACAGGAAATGTTGGTACACACCTGGACATGGTATCTGCCCACCTTTTTCAAGTTATACATGGTGTAGAAAGACGCCACCTCATACACCCGTATGGGGGCCAGCTTCATGAAACCGGCGACATAATCGATGGTTTCCGGAGCCAGCCAACCGCCGAACTCCCTCTGTGCCAGATGAAGTATGGGCAACAGAGCGGCCTCTCGATGTTCCGGGGGATATCGTTTGAAGATTTCCTCGGTTTTTTCGAGTGCCTCAGGAGAAAACTGCGGCGTAGATTTGTGGATTTCCGGTTCCATGGCGCTAACGGTCGATCTCCCCAAAAACAATATCAATCGTCCCCATCATCGTCGTGACATCCGCGATCATATGGCCGGGCAGCATGACCTTGAGAGCCTGAAGATGGTTGAAGCCGGCAGAACGAATCTTGACCCGGTAAGGCTTGCTGCCACCGTGAGAGATAATATAAACCCCCAGTTCTCCCTTGGGGCTTTCGGTGGCCAAATAAACTTCTCCCGGCGGTACGGCAAAACCTTCCGAAACCAACTTGAAATGGTGGATCAGGGATTCCATGCCCGAGTGCATGTCGTCGCGTTTGGGGATGGAATATTTAAAGTTGGGCAGCTTGCAATCGCCTTCGGGCATTTTGTCCAAACATTGCAGGATGATACGGTTACTTTGGCGCATCTCCTCAACCCGCACCAGGTAGCGATCATAGCTGTCACCGTTCTTGCCCACCGGAATATCAAAATCCACCTTGTCGTAGGCGTCGTAGGGTTCCGCCTTGCGCAGATCGTAGGCGACACCCGATCCACGCAGCACGGGACCGACGCAACCCATATCCAATGCCTGTTCCGCCGTCACCACCCCCACATCCACCAACCGCTGCTTCCATATGCGATTGTTGGTCAGAAGGGATTCATATTCGTCGATCTTCGCGGGAAAATCCTCGGCGAACGCACGAATCTTTTCGGCAAGGCCTTCGGGCAGATCCTTGGCCACGCCCCCAGGACGGAAGTAAGCGGCATGCATACGCGCCCCGCAAACCGCCTCGTACATATCCAAGATCGCCTCCCGTTCGCGGAAGCAATAAATGAACATTGTCATGGCACCCACATCCAGACCATGAGCACCGACGAACAGCAAATGGTTA
Source organism: Magnetococcales bacterium (assembly GCA_015660855.1). Lineage (GTDB taxonomy): Bacteria > Pseudomonadota > Magnetococcia > Magnetococcales > UBA8363 > UBA8363. Next base: position 9,031 of record JACSDG010000049.1, on the reverse strand, counting down.
AGGATCCGCGTCAACTCGGCAAAGATGGTACGGATAAACTGGGCACGGGGCGGAGCAACAACCCCCAAAAGCTTCTCCACCGCTAAAACCCAGGTATGCTCCTGGCTCATCATGGACATGTAGTCCAACCGGTCCCAATAGGGAAGGCCCTGGAGATACGTTTTATGTTCGAGAAGTTTTTCGGTACCCCGGTGCAGCAACCCGATATGGGGATCGGCCCGCTCCACCACCTCACCGTCGAGCTCCAGGAGCAGACGCAATACCCCATGGGCCGCCGGATGCTGCGGTCCGAAGTTGACGGTGTAGTTTTGAAACTCCTTGCGCTGTTCCATCTTTTCCCGACTCTTTCAGCAGGCTTGGCCACCAAGGGCCTCCCCATCTTATGTACACCGGAAGCAACCCGGAGACACCTCACCGAACACGCCTAACGCCTTGGCAAAACCTCTCAGGAAGATTGACGGTAGGGTTCTCTGTCCTCCCGTTCCAAACGCACCGGCTCCTTGATCAGCATGCCCCGTTTTTCGTCATATCGAGATTCCACAAAGCCCGTCACCGGGAAATCCTTGCGCAATGGATACCCGTGAAAATCATAGTCGTTGAGGATACGCCGCAAATCGGGGTGACCGCTGAACAGGATGCCAAACATATCGTAAGCTTCACGCTCATACCAGTCGGCACAGCTCCAGACGCCAGCGACACTGGGAACCAGCACCCCTTCATCCACCGGCAATTTGAGGCGGATACGGTGATTTTTATGCACGGACAGGAGCTGGTAAACCAACTCGAACGGCACTTTACGGTCGGGATAATGGACACCGGCCAGATCCACAAACAACTTGAAATCCAGAGCAATGTCATCGCGCAAGCGGGTCATGGTCCGGACCAAGTTGTCCAAACCCACATGAACCACCAGAACATCGGCAAGCCTTTCGACCGTCAGACCGGAAAGCCTAGCACCGATTTCATGCTCCAACCGATCAAGTTTATCCTGGGTCATACAGACTCGCCCCAACCGGAATAGAGAGTATTGGTCCGATGGATTTTTTTATGAAGCTGAAGAATTCCGTAGAGCAGTGCCTCAGCGGTAGGCGGGCATCCGGGAACATAAATATCGACAGGGATGATACGATCACAACCGCGAACGGTAGAGTAGCCATAGTGGTAATAACCACCGCCGTTGGCGCAGGAACCCATAGAAATCACCCACCGGGGTTCGGCCATTTGGTCGTAGAGCTTACGCAAGGCCGGGGCCATTTTGTAGGTCACCGTACCCGCAACGATGATGACATCCGACTGTCTCGGACTGGCGCGAAACACGATACCAAACCGATCCAGATCATAGCGACTGGCACCGGCTTGCATCATCTCCACCGCGCAGCAGGCCAGACCAAACGTCATGGGCCACATAGAGGAGGTACGCGCCCAGTTAACCAGCTTGTCTGCCGACGTCAGCAGGAAGCCTCTGTTGGCCACTTCGCCGCCAATCTGTGCCGCCCCTTCGATCATCCCCATGGCATCACTCCCATTCCAAGGCTCCCTTTTTCCAGGCATAGGCATAACCCACCAGGAGAACCAACAAAAAGAGCATCATTTCCACAAATCCGATCCAACCGATGGATTCAAAGGCGACCGCCCAGGGGAACAAAAAAGCGGCCTCAATGTCGAACACGATGAAGATGATGGCAATCAGGTAGAAACGGACGTCGAAGCGCATGCGGATGCGCCCAAGGGGGGAAAAACCGCATTCGTATTGATCCAGTTTTTCAAAATACGGGCGTTTTGGCCCCACCAGATAGGAAAAGCCCATGGCCCCACCACCGATGGCCACGGCGACCAGAAACAGGACAAAGATTGGAAAATAGTTTTCAAGCATGCTTCGAGTCCCAACCGCCCTTACATGGAAAACAAAACACCCGAACCCGCCCGAAGCCCTCCGACTCGCGCTTAAGCAGGACAACCCGGCGAAGCACCCCGTCACCGCAATTCCATTTTTTGGACAAGTACCATCCATAAGGCACAAGAGTCAACCACCAATTCATCACGAATCGTTTTCTTGCCAGCAATGGACAAGAATGCCTTATAAATAGGTTTGTTATACTTGTTTATTTTGTTTAATTGTCCTCCATTGATGACATAAAGACATCCCGTCTCGCCACCACACGTGACACCCCCATACGCCATCGACACTTTGAAACTGGAACATGATGCCCTGTGAGCAAAAAACCAAAACCTTCGGTGCCCTCACCCCCAAACCCCCACAGGTGATGAAGCTTTTTGCCCAAATTATCAAAAAAAGAACCTTGGGGCGGTGCCCCAAACTCCGCCGGGGGGGGGATGATCCCATATGCGCTAACATGGATAATCTTAATTGATTTTAATGCGTATTGTTTCTACCATCATGTGATCTCCTGGGTTTTTCCCTTTCCCCTGCTCACCTTTTTGGAAAAAAGATGGAGATGTGAACACCGTTGATCAAAAAAAATATGCTATTAAATCAATATGTAATATCTATGTTAGCGCATATGGGGGATGACCCCCCCGGACCACCGCAATAGTTTCAACTTAAAAACAAAGGGTAGAGACTGAATGGTTACTCCGGCTTTGATGCTCCACACTTGGGTTACTTGAAAGATTGTTCAGACCCTTTGCGCACCAACACCTCCGCCGCGATGATCCAGGCCCCGGGTTCCTCTTCTTCATGAGGCTTGCCACAGCGAGACAAAGCCACCAAGCCGTCACCACTCACATTCTCCTGAACAATTTCATGGATTCTCTCAGTCAGATGTTTCAGAGACTCTCCGGCACTGTCATACTTTTGCTTGGGATCAGACGCCGAGGCATAGTAGAGAAACACGCTGAATTGAATCTGGGAGCCCTCCTTTTTCCTCATGGAATCGCAGAGTCGCTTGATATCTGGCAGGATTCTCCCTTTATCAGCAGAATAGAGGGGGGACTTGATTTCAACAATCCCCCTGGGATCACCTTTTCCCCAATAGAGGACAAGATCAAAACGGCCTGTCCGACGATCATCGTTTCTTCGTCGGCCATGAGGCAAGGCGGCAGCAATACTGAGTGTTTCCCATACAGGTTGCTCCATCAGTACCGGAACTCTGTTATTTTTAGCGAATGCCAACGCGATACTACTGGTAAGGAAATACTCTGGGGCATCATCCAGCCACCAACCACTTATATTGTAGTGCTGGCGAAAAGCGCGCTCGCTGGACTTGATCATAATGTCGATAAGATCTTTGGCTGGAACGGCTCCAGTTTCGCTCATGTTTATCTCCTTATATCTCAAGACTGGGTATCATCACTTGCGGGCCATATCAATTCATCTCCACTTCGTTGTCCAGATCTTCTTCCTGGTCATCGCCCTCATCCCTTTCCTTTTCATTCGCGCCATGTTCCCGCACCACCGGCTTATCCATGGCCTTGTGAACCACATCAGACAGCGCATCCATACGAGCCTCATAGAAATCCCGGAAGTTGTCGTTCCTCAAATGCTGCGGGTCAATCAGGTGGCTTTCCAGAATGGCGTCTAGATCACCCGACTCAATGCCATGCTGTTCCTCGATACGCTTAAGGTAGACCGACGGCGCATGGCCACCAATGGCGATGTTGCTAGCCTTGGCGAGGGGCGTCTTGTTGATGATGGCATTGTAGACAGAGGGTTGAATGTTCTGCTTTTTGCACCAAGCCTGAGGAAAGATGTGGTGGATATCGACCTTGTCGTTGAAGAAAGTCATCAGATCAGTAGATCTGCCGGTGATGAAATCGCGGCAACCGTGCAGCATCAACAAGGCATGCAGCCCCTTGTAGGCCGAAGAGACGCGGGTGCGCAGACTTTTCAGACGGTCCCGCTGAAATATTGCTTCGTTCACCGACCGTGGTTTGGGGGAAGCCTTAGCGCAAATCCATTCCACCAGCTCCGGTACATCCCGGGCTATGCGGGTTTCGGTGCTGGAGCCATACAGCTCCCCCAGGGTAATGGACCAGAACCAGCGGGCCAGCTGCCCCTTGGCCACCGCCGTCTGCGCCTCCTTGCCCATGATGGCGAAGGTGGCGGCCAGAGCGACAATCTGGGGCGGATAAGGAATGTCCTTGTGCCAGATGATCTTGTGCTCGTTAAGAAAATGTCCAGCCTCCCGGAAGCCTTGTTCCACTGCCGGGGCGTACTGCTTGTAGGCCGCCAGGGGTAACGCCAGCAGCGCATCCCGGCGGCAACTGATCTGAAGAAGCTCCTTGCCTTCCAGGCCCGCCACAACCTTCTCCAACCGTTTCTCCCGGGTGTACAGCAGGGAGCAGGCTTGCAGAAAGTCCGTGCTGGCAATCTTGGTCAGCACATCGCAACGGTTGGGTGTTCCAATAATGCGATCTTTGCGGCCTGGGGCCGATTTGTCCGACGGACCGTTCCAATCACTGCGAAGATCAAAACCGTCGGGTGGAGTGCCAGCATAAATGGCGGTGACCAGCTCGAAGGCGTCCAGCTTTTTGCCACCAACGTTGACCTTCTCGAAGACCAGGCAAATGGCCTCCCGGCTGTTTTTGCGGTCCAGCCGAATGATGGGCATCTTGTAGTGCAAAACGGGAACCACAACACGGTTGTAAAAGGTCTGTTGCAACTCCGGCATGTTGCGCCCTTTGTTGCTCCAATAGTTGGTCCAGCCAAATATCCATTGCATACTGTCAAACAGTTTATTTAATGGGAAAAGGTTGCTTTCGAACTCCGCCTCCTGCGTCGAAAGATCCAGCTCCACATTCCGGCCAAAATTGGTCTTGATCAACTTGTCGCCAGGCACACCGATGATAGCGTCATCAATATCCGCGCCACTGGTCAGTGCCTTGTTGATGTCCAGGTAATAGAAACGCTCGACCCGCATCCCCTTGGGGGTGCGGGTCCTTACCGGACGATCCGAGAACAACGCCTGAAAAAGGGATGTGATGCGCTGCTGTCCGTCCAGCAACAGCTGCTCAGGCCTAACGGAATCGCGCAGGACAACCCCCTCCAGAACACGCGGTTTGAAATTGACGTCCCCGCCTGTCTCCAGGGTCAGTAGCGCCCCTACAGGGTAGCCCTTGGCCACGGAGGCAATGAGGCTGCGCAGATCCTCGTCCCCCCATACGTAGTCGCGCTGAAAGTCCGGTAGCTGAAGAGAACCATCGTTCGCCGACTGCAAAATATCTTTCAGGTCTAGCTTGGTTGAATCAAACATCAGGTGGCTCCCTTACCCCAAACCCCTACCGGGGGAGACGATTCCCCCCCGGATCCCCGCAAAAATTTTTTCCAAACTTTGTTTTTCCTAATAGATTACAAAAAAATGCATACAGAATCTTTATAATTTTTCGTTAGTCTATAAAATTTTCCATCAAAGAGGAAATTTTTTCTGCATGGGCGCGTGGATTTTCCTGATCAAGAATTCCCCGAATAAGGGCGACGCCGCTGGCACCGGCAGTCATGGCGAGGTGGATATTATCGGCGTTGATACCACCCAGGGCCAGGACTGGCCGATCAAGGTTGCGGCAGATTTCGGTAAATTTTTTCAGGCCCAGGGGGGGCGTTTGTGGGTGGGATGGGGTAGAAAACAAAGGTGACAGAGTAATGTAATCGGCCCCTTGGGCGCAGGCTTGTTTTGCCGACAGGGCGTCATGACAGGAACGCCCGATCATTTTGTCCGACCCAAGGATGGCGCGGGTCTGGGCGATGGATAAACTGTTTTGCGGCAAGTGAACGCCAGCAGCTCCGATGGCAAGTGCTAGGTGGGGGCGACCTGAAATAAGCAAGCGGGCGGGTGTACCGGCCAGTATTTGCAGAATTCTTGTGGCCAAAGGGGCCAGTTGCTGATCGTTGAGATCCTTTTCCCGCAACAGGACATGGTCCACGCCCCCCAGGACGGCCTGAACGATCACGGGTAACAGATCGGGAGTCACATGGCGATCGGTGATGAGAAGCAGGCGGGGAATCATGGAATACCGAGCCATTTATGGATTTGCAGCGACAGGCGCAGACGACCGCCCGAAGCCAAAACTTTTCGCAGGCAACGATGCGCCGCAGTGGCAGGAAAGTTTGCACCTTGCCAGCGTGGTTGCAGCCAGATGGTATCGTGGCGGGACATCCACCACTGGATCCAGTTTTCCTGTTCCGCATCGGCTTCATCACCGAGAACAAATTTGATTTCACTGGCGCGGTGAACGGGAAAATGGGGCAAGGGGGTTTTGGGAGAGAGGGTGATCCAATCCAGGTTTTCGGGAATGTTGCCGCCGACACCACTGGTTTCCATGGCCACCCATTTGCCCCGTTCCTTGAGACGATTGACGAGCGTTGCCAGGTGTGGCGCGGCCAGGGGTTCGCCACCCGTGAGAAGAATATTGTTCAAGCCGGGTGTTTGGTGTTCCAGGGCATGAATACATTCGGCAAGGCTGAGGATACGCCGGAATGCGGGGTTGCGGTGGCGTGGTTCATCACACCATGGACAGGAGAGCGGGCAGCCCCAAAAACGAACAAAAACGAAAGGCCGTCCCATCATCCCCCCTTCCCCCTGAACAGAGGTGAAAAGATCGCAAATGGCAAATGTCGGGGTATCGGTATTCATCGCAACGAGGAGTCAACAGCCAGAGTTCAATTTTATGGGCCAGGAGAGAAAAAATTGGAAAAATGGAAAAATATTATCGGCGATTTTCATGCACATCCATTGTATCCTGGCGTTTTTCCGGGTCAACGGATGTTCTGAAGTGTTGCACCTGGGTCCAACTTCCGTCAACCCTCAAGGGAAACTGGCGGATCGGAAATATTTCCTGTACAACAGACCCATATTATGACAATTATCAAAATATCAAAAACATTCGGGATGGTGCTGGAGTGAAGGCCATGTTAATTCACAGCTTAAAAATAAAAAATCTGCTCTCCTTCGGACACGATTCAGAGGAAATTGTTCTCAAACCCCTCAATGTCATTATTGGGGCCAATGGTTCGGGTAAATCCAATTTATTCGAGGCCATTTCCTTGCTACAGGCGGCACCTGTAGATTTGAGCCAACCTGTTTGTGATGCAGGCGGTATTGAAGAATGGCTGTGGAAACCAGGTGGCAAAGGGATCATCGCGAGTGTGGAAGCGGTTATCGAAGATTTTCAAAAAAGGTCGATACCCTTGCGTCACCATCTGTCCTTTCGTGAATCCGGTGCACGTTTTGATGTTGTCGGAGAACGCATCGAGACCAGGGATCCTTTTCCAGGGAAGTCACAACCTTACATCTATTATCGTTTTGAGAATGGCAGGGCTTGGTTGAACGTGACGGATGAACACAGGGAATTGAAGCGGGAAACCGTCCATCCTGAGCAATCGATTTTGTCACAAAAAAAGGATAGTGATACCTATCCCGAAATCACTGGACTTGGAGAGGTGTATAGAGAAATCAAGCTTTACCGGGAATGGTCCATGGGTCGCTACTCGGCTCCTCGTCTTTACCAAAACCCATCGGGACGAAGTCCCCTTTTGGACGAGGACTTTAAAAATTTGGGCTTGGTGTTAAATCGACTGCGCAAGAATAGTACTGCAAAAGCGGCATTGTTGGACCATTTACGAATCTTTAACGAAGATATCAAAGACATTGATATAAATATCGAGAATGGGAAAATTCAGATTTTCCTTCAGGAAAATAATGTCTTTATCCCTGCCACCCGACTTTCGGATGGAACATTGCGTTTTATTTCCTTATTATCGATACTGCTCGATCCCAATCCTCCACCATTGGTATGTATCGATGAAATTGAATTGTCGCTGCATCCAGATATACTTCCAACCCTGTCCAAACTGGTCAAAGACGCCTCCCAGCGGATGCAATTGATTGTGACGACTCATTCCGATATTTTTGTGGATGGGTTTTCAGATACGCCGGAGGATGTCATCGTGTGCGATAAAGAAAATATGCAAACACGAATGCGGCGTTTGGACAAAAAGGAACTGGAAGCGTGGTTGGAGGATTACAGTCTCGGTGGCATTTGGATCAAGGGGGAAATCGGGGGGAAACGCTGGTGAGAGTGCGCATCTATTTGGAGGGTGGTGGTGAAAAAGGGCAATCCAAAAAAGGGTTAGATGTTAAAGCGCGTCAAGCGTTAAAGACCTTTCTGATATCAGCCTTGAAAAAACAATATCCATATTCCGAAGGAATGGACGAATATTTGAACGTCATCCCCTGTGGTACAAGAAGGATGGCTTACAAACATTTCTCCAATGCTTTGGAGCGGCGAAATCGTGGGGAGGACAAGGAAAAAGGAGAAGTATTGTTGTTGGTGGACAGTGAAGATCCGATTAAAACTGTCAACCCATGGGAACACCTTAAAGGAAGGGAGGGTGACCAATGGGAACGCCCAAATGGAGCGACGGACGAACATGCGCATCTGATGGTCCATTGTATGGAAAATTGGTTTCTTGCCGACCCGCAGGCTTTACGGGCTTATTTTGGACAAGATTTTAATAATTCAGCTTTATCAACAACCCATACGGTGGAAGATGTGTTAAAGTCCGTTGTATTGCAAGAGTTGGAGAAAGCCTCCAGTGGAACAACAAAGGGTAAGTATGGCAAAGGAAAGCACTCTTTTGATATTTTTGAGAAAATGGATCCCATCAAGGTGCAAGATAGAGCACCTTGGTTTTGTCGTTTGTTAAAAACTCTGGATAATATTATGATTCATAAACGGCATAACAAGTCAACAAGACAATGCAAAACACCATGTTGAATGGTTAAGCCGAGTCTGGTGCATAGGAAATAAAAAAGGTAACCATTCAGTCCCCCCCTTCTTTTTTAGGTTGAAACTATTGTGGGGGTCCGGGGGGGATCATCCCCCCCGGCGGGGTTTGGGGCTGCGCCCCAAGGTTTTGTTTTTGAATTTAAACAAAAAGCTTCATTGCCTATGGGGGGTTGGGGGCGAGAGCACCCAAGGTTTTGGTTCTTGCCTGAAGGGCATCATAAACATGATGCCCTTCAGGCAAAAAAACAAAATCAAAACCCTGGGGCTGCGCCCCTAGACCCCCCTT
>JACSDG010000206.1 GCA_015660855.1 Magnetococcales bacterium | reverse complement strand
TTTGACAAATGTGAACGTATTGTTATTCTGGCATAAATGTTCGGAGAATGCTAAGTTAATGGCATTGGGATGATCCCCCCCGGACCCCCGCAATAATTTCAACCTTAAAAAAAAGGGGGGGACTGAATGGTTACGTTCTCCATTATGATTTCTGTGCAAGGGTAACAGACTAGCTATTGTCCGAAAAGGCACCATGCTACCTTGCGGTAATTAATGCCTAACAATGAGTCCTGTCCATCCTCAAAACCTTATCCGCGAGTCTGTGACCTAAGAATAACCGGGAAAAATGAGTTGCTGTTCGCTCACTTATGATGGCGTCAAAATGTGGGAAAGGGGAGATGATCGATGGTGATGGCGGCCAAATGAGGAAAGCCAGTCGGTGCTGGCAACAAACAACGACTCCCTTTGAGTTGAATGGCGGTTGAATATCCGAGTAAATTTGTTTGGAAAACGAATTCACCATGGATTCTTGGAACACCCCTGACCCTTCCGATTGCTCCATCCGGCCAGATTTTTGGTGCAACGGAAGCCTCATTTTAAAAATTAGTGGACTAAAAGGCTAAAATCCTGGACAACCCTGGATTAGTGGCTCCTCGTTGGAAATTTTCAAAGAAATTCAGGTAGCCTTTCAGGAAGGAGTTTCCCTTTGCTGGTAATGACTCAAGTTATAAATTGCTTTTTAGCCATCCAGATATAGTACGTGACCTGTTCCGAGGTTTCGTCAAGGAGAAGTGGGTTGAGCAACTTGGAAGGTGTTCAACCAGGATCTCGACTTGTTTCCCATGGCAAAAAGACTATCATGGATTCCTGGTAAATGCTCAATTTTTCAAAGTTGAAGGTTCATCGGGTTTCATGGAAGGCCAACAGAAATGAAACAACGGCAGTTGATCAGCTTCGACTGGGACTTGAAACGCCTGCTCAGCAGCAAGGCCAATTTTGAGGTGCTGGAGGGTTTCTTGAGTGAATAGCTCGGCACTGACATCTGCATCGTCGTAATCCTTGAAATCGAAGGCAACAAGGAAAATGCCCACGACAAGTTCAACCGCGTGCGACAATTCACCAACAGGAGGAAGCAATGGGGATTCACGTCTATCTGGACATTTTCCCGGAGCGGATTGATCCGAAAATTTGGCACGCGCTCTATTTGGACACCCTGCGGCTGTTCAAATCCTGGCCGGGAGGCCTTGTTGGCCTGCGGGAGGAAACTATCGGCGATTGCAAAAGATTAACATATTCAAGCCATATCGAACACGATGAGGATGATCCGGTGAAACGCCGCTGGAAAGTGGAAGGCGACCAGGAGAGTGGCGAAACCGGAGAAAGCTTTGAGCTGTACGCCCACCTTAATCGATACCGTCGGGCAGAGGAAATCATTACACAGGATCATCCTTCCCTGCTGGACAATCTGACATGCAGGTGTCAAGCAGGATGCAGCGTCTTCGGGAGCAAAACCCAAGGACACCCTTATCACTACGCCATACTGGCGGTGGCCATGCTGGTGGAAGATACCTTTCCAAAAGCTGCCTTGGCCTGTGGCAACATCACCTTGCCCCAGGCACGCAAAGCGCAGCAGAGCGTCCGGGAAATACTGGGCAGGGATGTAGCGTTGCCCCTCGCCGTGGATGGAGAGCGCCTTCTGCGGGAGTTGATCCGACAGGATGGGATGGAAAAAGGAATTCAGCAGTTTTTCCTTGCCTACCATGGCGAAGACGACGATGGTATCCAAATCGTAGCCCGAAACGTGGAACCGACGATACTGCAGCGCTGTTATGCCCGCTTCCTGGCCAGTTGCCCACCGCCGAAAACAGTGGGGTTCGATGGAGCGTGCCAGGACTGGATCAATGCCGATGGGGATCTCTCCGCTTTGATCAACATGGCTTGCCTCAACGAGGTCGGCCCCCAAGCGGATCCGGTGCAAATGGGCGAGTCTCTGGTGAGTACTTGGCTGACTGCTCCAGCCGACTCCATCCGCTCCATGCCCAGACCGGAAGAACACAAGGTGGAATCGCCAGGTATTGACGATTTGTTTACCGACACCATGATGCTTATGTGTGGTATGCAAGGCCTGCACACCCGTATCCGTATCCCTGTGGAAACCGTGCTGGCCGAGTTCCAAAAGCTTTTCCCGGACCGGTTCGATGAGATCCGGCAAGCAGTCCTCATGCAGCACGATAAATTGCTGGAAAAGTTGAAAGAACTTGATCATGAATATGCTAAACTGATGCAGAAAATACTGGATGAACAAAGTGCTACTGTCCAACAGCGTCCATTATTCAAAATGAGTGATCTGCGCCATCTTAACGCTTGCGATCCATTGCCCGACGAAATCAATGAAGTGATGGACAGCGTGGCACACTCCCTGAAGGCAAGCATTCAAAAGCTTATGGAATCAACACCTGAGTTGAACGGCCAAGGTGCGGATTACATACGTGTGACCATTTACAAGCAATCACGCCATCGGCATATAGCCCTGACCGAAGCGGGCTGGAGGTGGATCGACCAGGAAACCGACGTAAACACCTTGCTGTTGGCTTTGTTCCTTGTCTCTATTATGGACAATTCGCAGGATTTCGTGAATTTTCGGAATGCCTTGCTGGAATCCCATATTGCCATGGCCGCATTGTGTAGTCGGATAAAGTAAGTAAAGTACCAAAACGACGCATTTGACACCTCATGGCAGGATATCCTGGTGCCTTAAAGGAAACAGGTTTCATATGACCGGTTCCGACAATCAGAGCCAGCCGACAGAGTATGACTCGCCGTGGAAGGAGATCCTGAAGGCGTACTTCAAGGATTTCTTGGAGTTCTTTCTTCCAGAAGCTCATGATGGCATTGATTGGCAGCGTGACCCTGAGTTTCTGGACAAAGAATTGGACCGGATTACGAAGGAGGCAAAGGCTATCAATCGCCGTGTGGATTTGCTGGTAAAAGTGTGGTTGATCAATGGTGATGAACTCTGGGTATTGATCCATGTTGAAATTCAGGGGAATCGGGATCCAGAATTTGCGGAGCGGATGTACACATGTCAGCACCGGGCATATGACCTTCACCGTAAGCCGGTAGTTGGTTTAGCAATTTTGGCTGACGAAGAGCCAAGTTGGCGGGTTTCGGAGTATCGTCAGGAAATTTTCGGTTCCGAAGTGGTCTACAAGTTCAATGCAGTCAAGTTGATAGATTATCTCGATCATTTTCAAACTTGGAGACGTCCGACAACCCCTTTGCCATCGTCACATTGGCGCACCTGCGCGCCAAACAGACCAAGAACCAGCCAGAGGTACGCTACCGGAAAAAAATGGGTATCGTGCGCGGCCTGCGTCATCGTGGGTTCAACCACCAGGCAATAATTGATCTTTGCCGGTTTATCGACTGGGTACTGAGTTCGGAACCTTCCCGTCAGCGGGGACGTTCCGCCCCAGGAAACGCATTACATCCGGACTCAGGAAGGTGACCAGTCCGTGATGCACCAGCTTCGGGTAAAGGTGCCCCAATGTGGCGGCATCCCGGAACATGAGGTCCGTCGCCCATTCGCTTTGGAATGCGGACCAGTAGTAATCAATCGGAAAGGAGGAAAACATCTTCTCGTGGAACGGATTCAGGGTACGGGCAATCCCACTCAGAAGGTCTGGCCAGGAAGCGCGCAGCTACTGGTCCATCAAGCGTTGCGTCTGCATGGGATCGGCGATCCATGGAAAGCAGTTGTCGCGTCGTTGATAGGCCAGGCCGACGGCGTCCATCTGCCGAGCCAGCCATTCCCGACCGTTGATGCAAACCTGGACGTTGAACGGAAACCACGTCTGGATCCTGGCATTCATGAATCCGAAAACGGGGTGGAACTGGTACTGATAAAGTCTTTTGATTTTATTGTTTTAACAGCGTATGTGGATGCCGGTTCAGTATCGGTGAGGATGCAGAAAACATGGTTGCCTGAAAATGTTTGGTTGTTAACGTAGTGTTTGAAGACATACTCCGATTTGGCACCATTTTTTCCGCCATCTACCGCAGGCCACCAATGGACCGGAATGTTGTTGGCTTTGGCCTCCTTTTCAATGTGTGCATTGAGTTGGTCGGTCAAGATTCTCATGATGCCATCAGAAAGTTTATGAAATCCAAGGGCGCGAAGAAAGATTATGATTCCACCAGTAGTAAAGAGCTTGAGAATATATCCCCGAATCACAACTCGATCAAAGCAGGAGTAATGAAAGTCAATATTGGACTCGAATTGCTTCAGAAATGCTTTCATGGTGTCCTCCAGGGGGTATAAAGAAGAACATCATGATGAAATATAAGCGGAACAAAATTCAAGCCTTTTGCAAGTTTTGAACTTTAGTTCGTTAAA
>JACSDG010000048.1 GCA_015660855.1 Magnetococcales bacterium | reverse complement strand
AGCCCCAAGATTTTGATTTTCTTACACCTGATTTTTTATTTTGTCTCAGCATCTTGATAATAAGGACATTATACCCTTCGGGCAAAGAAACAAAATCAAAACCCTGGGGCTGCGCCCCTAGACCCCCCTTGGGGGGCAGGAAAATCAAAATCAAAATCAAAATCAAAGTCAAAAGAAAAACCTTGGAGGCTCCGCCTCCAAACCTCCGCCGGGGGGGATGATCCCCCCCGGACCCCCTCAATAGTTTCAACCTAAAAAAAAAGGGGGGGGTGAACGGTTACGTCCAGACTGGGAGACCAAAGAATTCTGGAAAACAATCTCATTTTCCGATAATCTCCCCGTGTTCAATGCCCGAAAATACAAAATCCCCATGGGGCAACCCATTTCATTTTATTCAAGGATGACCTGCCAATGATTGGAAAATACAAGTTTTTGCTGCTTCTCCTGGTGCTCACGGGAGCCGGTGCCTCTATTTTCCATTTGCAGACCCCCTCCAACCGTTCCGCTACGGCGGCGTCTCCACCCCAGGGGCCACTCATTCCAGCCAAAGACCTTGCAGAGTTCCATTTGATCGATCACCAGGGTCTGCCTTTCGGGTTGAAGCAGTTGCAAGGTTCATGGTCCATGATTTTTTTTGGATACACCCAGTGTCCAGACATCTGCCCCACCTCATTGATGCTTATGGCCGAGGCTGTCAACATTCTGGAAAAGAAAGGTGTCAAAGATTTCAAAGGTATTTTAGTTTCCGTGGATCCCCAACGCGATACACCTGCGGTTTTGAAACATTATGTTCAATACATGCACCCCGCTTTTATCGGTATTTCGGGAACCCGGGGGGAAATTGACAACCTTGTCAAACAAATGGGGGTCGCCTACATCATTCATCCCCCCAAAGACCCTAAAGATTCCGAGAGTTACGCCATTACCCATTCCTCTTCCATTTATTTCGTCAATCCCCAGGGGCGTCTGGTGGACATGATCATGGAACCCAAAGTGCCGGAAGAAATTGCCCAAAAGGCTCAAGCTTTGCGCAACGCCAAAGGTCCATGACGGATCCAACATCAATCCAACCATTTTTTGTCCCGCAACCATCGAAAAAACTGGGTCGCAAAAGAAGGATCGACCACGTTTTGTTCGGTGCGGGAAATTTTTGTATCGTTGGCGTCTGCCTGGGCTTTCATGGTGTCCCTCTGACGGGCCAGATACGGGGACAGACGATCACAGACCAGGGGATCCTCGGGGAAAGCGGTTTCTGGTGTGATCGCTGCCATTTTTTGCGAACCTTCCAGACGGGTCATGTTGATGGCACGGCCATTCTTGATATGAAACCCCGATCCATGGACATCATCTTCCCGCAAGGGTTGGGATTCGAGCAACACACAACGGATCATGTTCAGGAGATCGTTTTCCCCATGACGCACCCAACCGGGATGCCGGACCGCCGGATTGAAAAACCAAAGCCCCTGAATATCCCGGCTCTCGTTGGGGGCCAGCACCCATTCTGGATTCTGGCATCCCTTGCCATCCAGTAAAAAGACACCATCATTCCAGGATTTTGGGTTATTCCAGGGGACCAGACAGACATCCACGTCGGCGGTGCTGGTTTCTCCCTGCAACACCGAAAGCCTAACCCCTACTGGGAATGCCTCACGATTGATCAGGCGATAACAAAACGGGACGGGGGCAATAGCATCGCCCAAAGATGCCGTCATGGTTCGTTCCACCTGCCCGGCGTTGTCACCACAATAGCCCTGGTCCAAATCCAGCGATCTCCCCGGACCATGGGCCGGGCTATCTTCCAAACGCAGGGCGAGAAAGACAGCGGCTACCACAAACATCGTGCCATAGCGAACTCTCATCACAGTCAACCGTTCTTCAAAGGCGCATGACCATATCCTGTCCCAGCAACCATAAGGCGAACGCCGTGATGAGAACGGCGTAAAGATACATGGGAGTCAATTGCCAACCGGTCAGGTCTCCTCCCCCTTTCAAACCGCCTTTGGTACGGTAACGGACAATTTGCACCGCAACCCAAAATCCAAACGCCATCAGCAGTTGCTGGAAGGAAAAGATCATCCATTCCGGGATGGCGGGAGCCATCATCAATGTGTGACGTTCCATGGAGGAAAAATTTCGGGTTCCATCGCCGAAAGGATTGAACAACACCCTGAAAAAACCAGGCCATTCCCGGGCAAGGTGATCCATATTATGGGCTAGGTGATAAACGAAGGCGAGCGGCAGGCTGACAAAGGCCAATTGGGAGAAAAGATGCCGAAACGATTGGGCATCTTTGGCAAAGAAACGTATGGCAACCACGGCCAGAGAATAGACCCCCGCCACCAGAAGGAAGGTGAGGAGGAGGAGCAGGGTGAAGGTGATATAGGGTGGGTCCGATTCACCGATGACCCCCTTGATGGCCGTAATCCATCCCCCCCAGGAGGAGAGCATAGTAATGCCGTGGAAGAGGGTAATGGCCAGCAACCCGAGCATAAACCAGGCACCATCCCAGTGGGGACGCGCCACGTCGAAAGCTTCGCTGGCCATGCTGCGCAGACGCCAAGTGACGTTTTTATGCGGGCACGACAAAACACAGGAACCGCAGGAGATGCAAAAGGTATTCTGACCAAAACGCCCCAGAGTCAGATGGGTAGGGCAAGGTTCGATTTCGGCGGTGCCGTTGTAGCATTCCAGAGTTTTGCACTGGGTACAGACATCATCATCGGAGGGGCGGATTTCAATGGGTGCCAGACGGCTGTAATAACCGATGGTGCGGCCAACAGGGCAGAAATAGCGGCAAAAGGCTTTTCTTTCAAACAATATCAGGCAGATGAGGGCCAGGAGAAACATGATGACCGCCATGCCGGCGGTGGCCCAGGGGATGGAAGTTACACCCGCACCGAGTTCAAGCCATGTCAACCCCATGAAAAGGAACAGGGCGGGATAGACATTCCGCAGGGAGGTGGGAACGCGACGGTTGACCTGGCGATGATCGGAGGGACGACGCCAGAGGCGGCCAAAAGTGACCAGCTTGGCCAGGGTTTCCCAGGGACAGATGGCGCACCAAGCGGAACCCACGAAAAAGACGGAAATGATGACCAACGGCCACCACAATCCCCAGACGAGTACTGTAGCAAAATTATGCTCGGCAGCGGAGGTGCCCCATATACCCGCCACGATCACCAGAAGATAGGCGGCGGCGGTGATCAATTTCAGGATCGACAAGGGGTGGGGACTGGCGTTTAAAAAACGCACCAAGCCTGCAACATAGGGTACCCGGGTCAAAGGCAGGCGAAAGGTGGTTGGACTTTCCTTAGGCGGGGTCCACAAGGCCCACAACAAGACCAGGGGCATGAAAAGAATGACCGGCAGAATATAACTGAATGGCAATCCCGGATGGTTGTGTCCCATGCCATGATGGCTGACCATGGGTCTTTTGCGCAGTTCGGCTTCCATGTGTTTGAAATAGCCTTCGGGCAGGCCCGGCAGGATGAATGCCTGGAAGACATATTCAGCCACATCGGCCATTTGCTGCTGGCTCAACACCGATTTCCAAGCCGACATTTCCGTCCCTTTCATCCCTTCGGAAATGGTGAAAAACAGGTGTTCGCGGCTGAATTTGTGGCGGGATGCGGGGTGTTGAAAGTTACGCGGCTTGGGATTGATAAAATCGGCGCGCGGGCCTTTGCCATCGCCATCCACACCATGGCAGACATAGCAGGTTTTATTGAAAAACTCTTTACCGGCGCGGGGATTTCCCACCAGCTTGAAGGGGATGGGTTTGGCAATTCCCACCACATCCCAGTGGGCGGTGTGATCGTGTTGCGCTTGCATATTGGCTTTGGCGGCCTGGGCATTGGGGGCGACCGGGGAGGCATTGGCGGAAGTTTTTTGTTCAGGGAGCATGAAAGTCCCACGGATATAATCGACTACCGCTTCGACTTCCTCCTTTTTCAGGCGTTTTTCCCAGGCAGGCATGGCGGTGTCGGGACGACCATAGGTGACGGAAAAAACCATTCGCTCACGGGTCAGTTCACGCCGGGCAGCTTCGGTCGTGAAATTTCTGGGCTGGGGCATCAACCCACTTTGCGCCCAGCGTGCGGTATCGCCATTGTCCCCATGACACACGGAACAATATTGGGCAAAAATCCGCCGACCGACACCGGCACTCTGGTCGCCCGAGGACATCATGAGGGTGTTTTGGATATAATCCGACAAAATTTTGATTTCGCCACTGGAAAAACGCCCTGTCCACCCAGGCATGGCGGTCCCTTTTTTGCCATTGGTGATCACCTCCACTATGGATTCGGGCGTCATGCGTACCAGGGCTTCGGAAGTGGCAAAGCTCAAGGGGGGTGGGACCATGCTGGAGGCGACTGTGGTTTTGGCATCGCCGCGAGCACCGTGGCATACGGCACAGGATTTGGCATAAGCCGCCGCCGGATCAAATTTATCTGCGGCCATGGCCTGTGCGGGCAAAAACAGGATCGCCAGGATCAAGGGCAATAACCACA
This sequence comes from Magnetococcales bacterium, assembly GCA_015660855.1. Classification (GTDB taxonomy): domain Bacteria; phylum Pseudomonadota; class Magnetococcia; order Magnetococcales; family UBA8363; genus UBA8363. The sequence goes on along the minus strand of JACSDG010000048.1, from coordinate 17,111 downwards.
AACAAGCCATCATCTCACCAAGTCCCCTGATTTTCTCATGGGACAGGGTACTGAAAAGAGACAAGGCCACAGGCGAACGGTTGCTTTTGTTCATAAATTGGCGATTCCACGTTAGCGAAAGAATGATCCTGATCACGGATCGTCGGCTCCAACACCCCATTGTAGCTTATCATGGAGACTTGCACAGCTAGAAACCTTTTTGTGAACATCATGCCCTGCGGGCAAAAAAACAAAATCAAAACCCTGGGGCTGCGCCCCTAGACCCCCCTTGGGGAGCAGTAAAATCAAAATCAAAGTCAAAAGAAAAACCTTGTGGGCTGCTGCCTCCAAACCTCCGCCGGGGGGGATGATCCCTCCCTGACCCCCGCAATAATTTTTGCCAAACTTTGTTTTTCCGATACGTGGACGGAATGGTTACGCCCCCGTTGAGATTGTGCGTTGACACAAACCCGTGTAGATCTCCCGGTAGGTCTGCGTCAGGGTGTCCTGATCATAATATTTTTTTACCCGCTGCCGGATCGCCTGGGAACATTGTTGCCACCACGCCGGTTGGGTCAACAGACCCACCAAAGCCTGGGCCGTTTCGGACGGATTTGAGACCCGTGTGACCACCCCTCCGGGTCCCAATGGCGGATCCTCATCGGACATTCCCATGATCATTTCACGACAAGCCCCCACATCGGTGGCCACTGTTGGCACTCCCGCCGCCCCCGCCTCCAAAATCACCAACGGCTGTCCTTCGCTGATACTGGTCAATACCAAAACATCTATTTTTCCCAGATAATCCACCAAATTGACCCGACCGGTAAAAACAATCATCTCCTGCAAATGAAAATGATGAATCAAAGCCACGCACTCATCATAATAATCCTCATCCTCCTCGGCAGGCCCCACAATCAAGGCGCGGGTATTGGGTACGGAATGCCGCAAAATGGCACAAGCCTGAATAAACCCCTTGATATCCTTGATGGGGACCACCCTCCCGATCAAAGCAATGGTGGGAGACCTAGTCCCCTTGTCAGAAACCAGATTTTCAAAACGACGCCAATCAATGCCATTGGGAATCACCCGCATCTTCGCCGGATCGGCACCATCGGCCTTCTGGAAATCCTGATTGCCGCCATAAATGGTGATAATCCGGTCGCAGGCCTGATAACAAGCTTTGGAATAGGCCTGAAACGCATGAATCCAAAGTTTACGACAATCCCCCTTGTCCATGTCCCATTGTAAACCGGCTTTGGGATCTTCATACAACCAGTCGGCCATGGTAATTTCAATCCGACGTTCATTGGTGTAAATGCCGTGTTCACAAACGATAACCGGCCGTCGCGTTTCCAGGTGGGCACGCGCAAGAAACAAACCCGCATAACCGGTTGAAACGGCATGATACGTTTTGGCCTTGGGAATCTCCTTGAGCAGAACGGTAAAAAGATTTCCCGCAAGATAACGCCAAGTCCAAAAAAAATCTAAAAATGGACCTCCCGGCAGGAGACGATCATACAAACGAACCAACAAATCCCATGCCGGTCTGGAATTGAGCAACCAGCCCGGATCCAAACGTCCCCTGTAAGGGGCGAGAATGTGCATGATTTTCCCCAATGCCTCCACCCCACCCTCCTCCTGAAACTGCGCCAGACCCGGCTCCAAATCCGTAAACAAAGTCACAGGCAGCTTTTGCTTTCCTGTCCCCCCTTTGGGAGGGGCGAGAAACAGATGGGTGATACCGTTGACGTTGGCTGGAAGCTCATAACGGGTCTGCAATTTTTGATTCGGTGCCAACAAAACCATAAGGTGAAAACTGAATTCGGGGAGACTTTTGATCAATTCATGCACCCAACCCGAAACCCCACCGGCAACGTAAGGATACGTCCCTTCACAAACCAAGCATATGTCGGTAACATCTCCCGCCTTGGACAGAGGAGCGGATCGACCCAAAAATAAACTTGGTATTTTGCCACCGATAAAATTAAATGCTGACATTTTCATGACCGGGTCAGATGCTGATTCATCTGCTCACGTATGTCAGACGACACCTGGGCCAGGTGCTGCGGATCCACCTCGACGAACCGGGCCTTTTTTTTCTCTGCAAGTTCCACTTGCCTTTGGGCGATGTCCAAAGCCAGGGCGTCAAGGATATCGGGCCTGCCTTGAAGGATCGGAACGATGGCTTGGCTTGATATCTTCATCAGCCGACATTTTTCGGTCAGCACCATGACAGAAGAGTTGCGCGTTGCCCCCGTAAGTAACGACATTTCCCCAAAAAATTTTCCTTCCCCAAGTCGCAGCAACTCCATGGCACCCTTGTCAGAATCTTCCACGGAAAGCACAACCATACCCGAAAGAATGACGAAAAGAGAATCGCCGCTATCGCCTTGACGGGCAACGAATTCCCCCTCATTGAACTCAAAGATTTCCGCAGTCGCAACCAGGGAGGCCCGTTGGGCAGCATCGATAAAATCAAAGATTCGCACCCGATGCAAACCATCGCCCGTATACCGGCCCGACCACAAATCGACCCTGTCGCGGACATGGGCCAACCCATGGTCTTCCCCTGAAAATAGATGCTGGTGCTGTCGGGCAAGATCGGCCAGTTGGTCAAAACGCTTCAATTCAAACAAAGCTTCCATGGACCAGATCACCAATTGCCGGGTAACCTGACCTTGACGAATGGCCGAAGATAAAAATTCGGCGGCTTCTTCCAGGGCGGCAGACCGAACCAACGTGCGACCCAGGGCCATGACAACCTCCTGGTCAAGAGGATTGGCCTTCAGACAGGCACGATACCCGGAAATCGCCTTTTTTCGGTTTTCCCCCTCCCGAACCGGATCCAGGAGACCCGTAAAGGCAAAATCATCGAAATGCCGCGCCACCTTCATGAGAAGTTCCTGATCATCCCCATGCTTTTCAAGCTGACGTTGCAATTTCATGGTAGTTTTCATGAAACCATTCTCAACGTGGGAAATGGCCGTTGCCGCCAAAACCCGGACCGAGTTGTCGGCATTGTTGACCGCTTCCCGAAACACCGGGGCAAAAGCCGGCTTGAAGTGCCGGGACATTTTGGCAATCATGGTCTGCTTTTGCTCCCGGGTACCATAGGCCAAAATATCCATGAACGGTGTCAGGGCGGCATGGTCACTGGTCCCCCGATTTTCAAACCGGGACACAAGTTCCCTGGCCAGGTTGACGGAATCAAGGGGAAACAGACTTTCGTACCATTCTTCAAAGGAGGTGGCCGTCTTGCGATATTCCAAAAACAGGCCGAGTGACAACATGACCCCAAGAATCCCCACAAACCCCATCATGCCGGTGGCCAGAGGCAGGAGAAAAAAAAATCCATTGAGGCAAGGGGAATGGGTTTTCCTTGTGCGATACCAGGCCAATAAAAACAGCGTCACAACCAACAGCGCATGTATTCCCATCAGGAAAACAGGAACCCGCACCGGATTAAGCCCATACTCCCAAAACATGCCCCAAAGAATGGCCAGTTCAAATAGAAAAACCAACACACACAACACCAAAAAAAAGAAAGCACAGGAAAAATCCCGATCATTATCCTGTGTTTCCATAGCAACGATGGACGCAGACATGCCGGGTTAACCCTCTTTGGCCTTTTTGGCCTTATGCAACGTTTGCGTTGTCATGTTGAACCGCGCCCGGGGAACCACTGCAAGGACGTGTTGCGCCAATGCCTGGTCAAATTTTTTAAGTACGAAACTCATGTTCTCCGCCGGGGTCGCCGGCAATAATACGGCAAATTCAAAACCTGGCGTCTCATAATCAAACGCCATATCGGTATTACGCATAACCTCCGCTGTCGCCTTATTGATTAAAACAGGTATTTGTCTTTGCTCCTCCAATGTCAATTCCTCGGCACTTTCCAAGCGAACAATCATCAGGCTGACCTCAAAATTAAGGCGACGCCCCAGGCTTGTCATAAGTGCTACCTGCCTGGAAAAAAATCCATAGGAATACAAACGGCTATCCTGGTTAATGACGCTGTCGGCATGGGCCAACTGATAACGCCGGGCCAGGTCATACGAAACCCCAGCCCATTCACAGAGAGCTTTGAAGTTTTCTACGGAAGTGATGTTAAAATCCATGAAGCCCAACTGCTCAATCTTGATCATGCCGCTGATGTTGCCGGTTTCGCGGTTGATCAAGGGACCGGCCATCATCCCCTGGCCACCCAGAATTTCCCGTTCCGCATGATGGCTCACCATCAAAAAACGCTTTTCGCCCACAATAGCCTGATAAATTGGATCAATAGATGTATAAAATTCTTTATATGAATTTCCCTCTTTCCAGCCTGATTTGACCATGACCGTCAACTTTTGCTCATCCAAAATATAAATCGAAAACATTTCCGGACTGATGACCGAACGAATCATATCCCGGGTGCCTGAGAGAACCATGGAGGGATCCGCATGCTCCATCTCTTTGGCCGCTTTGAAGGAGGAAACCACTGTTTTCAACTGTCCGGCCACTTGGATTTCCAGACGTTCCTTGGCCATGTTGACATTTTCATAGGCACGCGCGATCACGTCAGCCCGAGTCTCCGCAGAGGCCATGGCCTTCCACAAATTGCTGCGCTCACTGCGATGCCGATCCTGCAACAAACCCAACAAAACAGCCGCTATGGCCCATGTCAGAGGCCGAATGGACAACGCATACAATTGCTCAAAGGCATCCTGACCGTATTGGGACTCACCACCCCCAGTGGAAAGCAATAATACACTGGAAAACAACGCCGCCAACAGCCCGTGACTGGTGCCGTACTGCACACTCATGAGGACCACAGCGATCCAAAAAGGATGGGGGCAAAGGTCTGCAAAGCGGTCCGATCCACCCAGTGTCAGGTCATAAGCCATCAGCAGTGAAAAAAACAACAACAGCTCCACCCAGGCAGAGACCCTGATCCCAAGAAAAAATAACGTTTTTCTCCCCAACAGGTGGGGTATGATGGGGGCGACCGGCGTCGCACTCCCCTCCAACTTGTCGGGTTTGGGGGAATCCTCCGACAATGTCGGAGTTATTCGCTGTTTTTTTTTCAATGTTTTATTGCAACCATGGGCTACTTGGGGGGAAGGTTTAACTCCAGGAGGTCATCTGCGACAGTTTTTGGATCTTGTTTTTTATCTTTCTTTTCCGCCGCTGCCTTTTCCGCATTTTCTCTGGCTTTTGCCTCATCTTCCGCTTTTTTCATCGCCAGGGAACGCTGGATAAAAAGGTCGGCGCACGCCTGGATCATTTTTTTCCCGGGCAATAAATCGTTTTCTTGAATCCGGGGATCCCCGGAATCTTCCCCCTGATCCCGCTGACCCGTCTTTTCAGGCATCCCCACCCCAACCCATTTACCGGGAGGCGGTGGCGCCTTTAATTCAGACGCTTCATTGCGATTGCCGTCTCCCGACAACCAGACAACGGCGTTATGCACCGCCTTCTGGGCCGTATAATAAATACTCTCCCTGCTCAAAAACCCCGATCCCATCAACGATTGACTGGCACGCCACAACACGACCCCATCATTGATACGAACCAGTTGAATATTAAAACCCACCGCCGGTTCCTCGCGCAAACCGTGCTGATAGGAAAATTCGGAGACACTCCCCGTCAGTACGGCATCCACAAACAATCCCCTGCCCACATCCCGGGCAATGGATACATCGGCCAGACGATCCACATCCACCTTAAGCCCGATCAACTGCCGCCGCATCGAACTTTCTTCCAGCAGACAAAAATGACCGCTGGCCAGCAGTTCGGTGTTGAACAACTGTGCTACCGATATCCCGGCTGTGGGACTGTTGCTCAAATTTTCAAACGGGAGAACTGCAACAATGATGGGATCTTTATCCTTGAGATCCTGATGAATATAGGTTCGATTAACCCCCATGGCACAACCAACCAGCAGCCCCACTGTCAAAACCACAACAGCCTTGACACCATGTCCCATGCACCGTCGAGCAAAAAGCGAATGTTTATTCATATGGCGCACCCAATCAAAACAAAACTTTTATCGAATAGTCCAACTGGTCGGTAGTCACCCAATCGCCACCTTGCCTGGAATATCCCCTTTGCAAACTTAATGCCGCCTTCAAATCGGGCATGGGCTCGTAAATCAAGGAACCCGCCATGGTGGGACCGTGTTGATCCGAAAGGCGATCATAAGAATAGCCAATGATCGAATTGTAGGTCAGATAATCACTCCATAAATCAAACCAGGCCGCACTCAACAGATGGGTTTCCTTATCGATAATGGGAAGAAGAGAATAGCTCGTACCAGACAAACCCACGCGCTGTTCCTGGTGCTGCACCATCTCCTTGTCAAGATTGTAGGAAAACTCCAAATTATTACGGCTGAGGAAGGCATGACGCAGGCTCCCCAATAAACCATAACTTTCTGCCGCACCCTGTTCTTCCGACAAACCATAACGATTGACCGCCCCGGTCAGAGAGGTACGCAATCGATTACCATACCAGTCATCCTGACGCTCAACCTCCAATCGGTCACGCCAACCACCATCCACCAAACCATTGGTCGTGCCCCCAAAAGGACGCCGCCAATCGGCAAGAAAGCGGGTCTTTGCCGTAGAATGAAAAAAATCATGGGACAGCGTCAAACCCCACTGATCGTCCCCTGCCAACAATCCCAATCGACTGGTATCGGCATCGGGCCAGGACATGGCCATCGCAGCAGACCCGGAATACCATTCAACCGCCTTATTGCCGATCAGCCCCTGGGCATCGGTCACATTTTCAATTTCCAAATCCACCCGACGGAATTTAAGATCCAGGTCCATTCCCTGCGATCCCACCAGCAATAAATCGACATCCTGGCTATCCTGGCTTTCGTTATCTTTCGAGGAGCGTTTGTGGCCGCCACTGGTCTGAATAAAGGGACCATGATTATGGTGTAACAAAGCCTTGGCAAAAATAATGTTGGGTTCACCGGACGCCTCGGTCAATCCACGATCATAGAGGGCCACAGCCTGTCGCCACCGACCCAGTTGATCTTCCAGGGTGCCAAACTCGCCGAGAAATTCAACATTTTTTGGCGATTCTTCCACCATGGCGCGCAAGCGCATGCGGGCACCGTACATGGTGCGGGTGGATACCATGGTTTTCGCCTTTAAAAAGCGCATGCGTGCATCTTCGACTCTTCGTTGTTCCAACAGTTCCGGCGAGGGCGGAGGCAAGGTCATGACAATAACGACATCGTTGCCACTTGCGGTTACATGAAATCCGGTTCCCGCCTGATTGGCTCTGAGAAGCAGGGAATCATAGCCATAGCGAACATCGCCCAACCATGCAAAAAGCTTTTGGATCGCTGCGTCCATTCCTTGGGGGACAAAAGGTTTCTCAAACACCATGACCAGTTCACGACCTTTGAGGCGTTTGGAAAAGTTCACCTCCCCAACCCAGGAAAGAATCAATCGGGCTTCTTGACCCTGCGTTTCGGAGCGGAGGGTCACCGTTGCCGCATCCATTGGCTGTTGATCAGCAACGATGGGTTCGGAAGATGCCGCAACATCATCCCGACTCATGCTTTCCCCCTGGAAGGCAGAGACAGGAGATTTCGCAACAAAAACGCTCCTTCCCCTTTTCTGGTCGTGAGCGATGGAGATGATGTCAATGGGATCCGACTGACCGGAGTTTGTTTTATCCTTTGGAATAGAGACATCCACCGGTCCATCCAAAGGCTGGAGAGTTTTTTCTTCGGAAACTAAGCGCAGAACAGGAACGTCGTTGGCCGCGACGGAAATTATTGGAACTGAAAGCAACCCGATCAATAACCGTAATAAAAAACGCATTGTTTGCCAGCATCCTTGATCGTTAACCTGAGCGCAGACACTCGCAAACATCTTGCCAAAATTAATATCAATTAATACAATCGTACCCACAAAGCAAACGTTACAGCCTGTCAGGGAAACGCAGGAGAATGCCAAATTTTATACAATGGGTTACCCATACAATATTATTGAAAGCAGAAACAAAGCGGTGTGGTAAAGCAGAAGAGGAGGCACAGAAAGCGGGATAAAAGATTTGCGTATAAAGCGAGGGGGCGGGAGTGCCCCCGCCGCCCCAGGTATCGCCGCACAGCAAGAACTGTAGAGAACTCACTGGACTAAAAAGCGGGATACTGGGGCCAGCGGAGGCTGGGGTCCAGCGTCAGGGAGTCAGACTCCCTGATTGAATCGTATTACTTGCCACCGCCCTTGACGCACTCGTCAATGAACTTTTTGGCTTCGTCGCCGGCCAGCTTCTTCTCGTCAGCCTGCTTGGTGCACGCAGCGACTGCGGGGTCAGCAGCGGGGGCGGTCTCGGCGGCAGAAACGGCACCGGCGAAGCCAACACCGACGAACATAGCGACAAAAACGGGGATCAACTTCTTCATGGTGAAACTCCTTTGTTGGTAAGGTTGAATGAAACACAAAGCTTGAAACAAAACACCCGTAGAGCAACAAAACTGCCTTACGGTAACACCAAAAAAAATCTCCAGAACAATAATGCACCCAGAAACTCTATTATTGAAAACCACACTCAATTCCTCAATTGTAGCAGATTTTCAGACACAATACACGCAGAAAAAAACATTTCATTCTCAGGCCCGATTTCCAGGCAGCAAGAGTTAGATGAGTAAGAATTTGCACTTTCCACAAGAACTTGCCTTAAACGTCGCGCTCTTGACCCATAAGTACCGAACGTGAGAAAAAAGTTTCCACGAATTTATTTTTTGCCTTTATTGAGAATCCTTGACAAACGCAACCGTTTAAATCCAAAGAGTATTAACTTCTAAACTTTTACAATTTATACATGCGCTAAATTTGCCATGTTTCTAAAAACATGCCTACATTCTCTAAAAAAACATCTACCAATTTTGGCTCAAAATGTTTCCCCCTTTCTTCTTTAAAGAGGGCAATAATCTTTTCCAAAGGCCAGGGTTCTTTGTACGACCTTTTGTGATAGAGGGCGTCGAAAACATCGATAATGGCTGTAATTCTTGCAAAAACATGAATTTCCAATCCCGCCAATCCTTCGGGATACCCCGAGCCATCCCACTTTTCATGGTGCTGGGAACAGATGAACCGACCCGCCTTGATGACCTCCTTGTCCTGATCCTTAAGGATTCTGTAACCAATGCTTGGATGTTCCTTAATTTTTTCCCATTCATCCGAGTCAAGTTTGCCCGGTTTGTTAAGAATGGCATCGGAAATGCCAATTTTGCCCAGGTCGTGCAGCGGTGATGCCAGCCAGATCAACTCCACCTCCTCCTGGGACAGACCGATCAGACGGGCCAGAAGACGCGACCCCTCCGCCACCCGGCGCACATGGTAACCCGTTTCCCCCGAGCGGGCTTCAATGACTTCTCCCAAAGTAAACGTAACCGCTTTCTGAGTATCGATAATTTCCCGGTTTAACAATAAGTTTTCCAGCGATGCGGAGATACTCAAGGAATAAAGGTCCAAAAGTTCTCGGTCTTGCGGCTGAATCGGATCGGGACACAAGAAATAAATTATATTTTTCAAATGTTTCTTTGTCTGGAACCGCCCGATATAGTGATTATCGATATACTGACTTTTGTTTTCATTTTCGGCCTTGCAGATAATTTTCCATACTTCGGGTGCCACCACATCTCTGACCGGTTGGCCCAACGATGGCTCATATTTGCCGAATGCGGCGTAAATGCTCAGAATCCCCTGTTCGTTGTTGGCAACGAAGCATTCCACGTCACTACATTGGATCGGGTTGCCCACGTTGAGAAGCGTCGCCAATTGGGTCAGGATGCCCGTCGCCAATTCATTCAACGAGCGAAATTCAAACAGATTGCCCGTGGCATGAATAATTTTTTGCAGACCCATGCGCGTTTTATCGAGGGCACGCATGTCGCGAAAGGCCCGCAGCGATGAGTACAGGGAAGTCGCCAGGGCTGTGCTGGTCAAACTGGATTTATCTTTATAATCATTGATATCCAACTTTTCGGTTACTTCAAGTTCGGGTGCCTGCCCAGGTTGGCCGGTACGCAAAATAATGCGCACCAAGCGGTTTTTGATCTCCTGCCGAATGTATCTGACGACTTCCAGTCCAGAATCCTCCGTCTCCATAACCACGTCCAACAGGAGAATGGCGGTGTCGGGATGTTCCTGAATAAGACGTTTGGCCTCGACTCCAGAATAACCACTGACGAACTGCAATCCGATCCCTTCAAAGCTGAATTTGGCAAGAACCATTTTGGTGACCCGATGAACGTCCGGATCATCATCGACAATCATGATTTTCCAAAAATTACAATGAGTTGTAACAATATTTGGAACATCGTTATCGTAAAAAAAATCTTTCTTTAATTTTAACACCCCGGTTTTCATTGATACCCCTTATTTTTCCTGTTCAACCCTATTTTTGCTACTATGCTGTGGTAGTGATTGAAAAGTTATCCTAAACATGACGCCGTTACCAGGTTCACTGCAACAGGAGATGGATCCCGCCAACTTTTGTGTAACCTGGTTATATACCACATGCATCCCCAAACCACTTCCCCCTTGACCACGCTTGGTGGTAAAAAACGGTTCAAATAATCGTTTGACGGTATCTTCCGTCATTCCCTGGCCATCATCCGCATAAGTCAACACGACATCGAGATCCTTCAGGGCACCCGTGATACGTATCGTTCCTGTGGCTTTGTTCTCAAAGCCATGCAACAAAGAATTCATGATCAAATTGACCAGGATCAAAGCCAAAGCTCCCGGATAGGTCTCCAGAGTCAGGTCATCGGGACATTGAACCTCGATTCGATGCGTGGTGTTTTTAAACTTGGGACGTAAACTTACAATAATATCATGGATGTACTCCTTCAAATGGATCGACCGTATCTGTCCACTACTGCGATCCACGGCCACCATCTTAAAACTTCTGACCAACTCATCCGCCCGCTTAAGGTTGGCCTCAATCAACAGGGAAGACTCCTCGGTCAAGGCCAGATAATCCCGCACGGCTTCGTAGGTCAGGTTGTCCTTCTCAAATAATAGTTTAAACCGTTTCGTTTGCTCCCTGAGGTACACCGATGCGGTATATCCAATACCCACAGGGGTATTGATCTCATGAGCAATGCCCGCCACCATTCCGCCAAGAGCCGCCATGCGTTCGGAACGGATGAGTTGTTCCTGATACTCCGTCAAGGAGGTCACATAATCTTGCAATTCGGCCGTTCGCTCACGCACCAAAGCTTCCAGGTGGGCATTCGTGGAGAGTAAAGCCTCTTCCCCCTTCTGACGCTCGATCAAACTGGCCAAGGCGTTGCCAATGGTCGTCAAAAATTCTTCTTCCTCCGCCCTGTGGAGATGACCATGATCCAGGTAAAGCACCAAAACTCCCAGCATGTGTTTTCGGGAAATCAGGGGAAGAATATAGTGCCCGTGCGGTTGCATACCCTCAAAATGGATGTCGTGCCGTCCATCGATCCCGGCAACGTGGAGAAACTGCCGGCTTTGGGCCACCTTACCGCACAAACAATGACCCGCTGGAACCTGGGAACACAGTGTCAGTACAGAGGCGTGAAACCCGCGCTGCGCCGTCAACTGCAAGGTTTCCCCATCTTTTTCCAGCAAAAAAATCCCCCCCTGTGACTGGTTAAAAAACCAGGAAATCTTTAAAATTTCTTCGAGGGCCTTCTCCAGCTTGTCCTGCATGGTGGCATCCATAAAGGACAAAGCATAGATGGCGTTCAAAACTCGCTGCAAAGAGTTAAGCTGTTGACTCACCTGCTGCGATTGCAAGCGTTCCGTAATATCGCGAAAGACCACGACCGAACCCAAAATGTCATCCCCCTGTTCCTTGATGGGTGTTACCATGTATTCCACAGGGAGTGCCGAACCCTCCCGGCACCAAAACACCTCATCACTGCGCATTCTGGATTGACCATCGCGGATGGTCATGTAGATGGGACACTCCTCAACGGGATAAGGCGTGCCATCCATCCGGGTATGATGCATGATTTCATGTTGATGCTTGCCGAGCAGAGCGGACACCTCCCAACCCAGCATGGCGGCTCCAGCGCGATTGATAAAAGTAGTTTCCTCCGCAATGTTGACACCATAAATACCGTCGCCCACCGAATCCAAAATGAGCTGATGATGTTGAGCCAAGGCGGTCATGGCACGCGTCGTCGCTTCGACGGTTTGCACTTTGTGTTGCAACTCCAGGGTTCGCTCCGCAATTTTTTGTTCCAGACCCTGATTCAGGGAGTGCAGTTCCCGGGTTACCTGACCCAATTTCTCCAGAAAACGGTTAAAACCGTCGGCCAACAACCCAACCTCGTCACGGGCAGAAATCTCCAGCCGTCGGTTCAGATCCCAGGTTTCGCTGACCTCGCCGATGGTTTGGCGCAAGTGCCCAAACAATTGCACGCTCTTGCGAACCGACGTGTACAGCATCGCCAAGGCAGAAAACAATACCAGGGTAACAATAAAAACGTTAATTGCAATGACTTGTTGCATACGCGCCACCCGGTCACGGACATCCCAATGGACCATAAGAACGCCTGCAGTTTCGTTCGCAACGTCTTTGAAAGGAGTCAGTCCCACCGCAAAAGAATCCCCCCCGTCGCGGACGATCTGGGTCACCGTTTCCCGCAACCCGCGCTCTAAAGGGGAGTGCCCCATGCGATGAATCACTCGAACGGTCTCCTGTTGGTTCGTCGCTTCCTGAACGTTAAAATCAAACAAGGAGGTTGGTTTAAGGTGAACATCCCTGACGCGTGCATAACCCGGCTCCATCAGGAGAGTGACTTCACAATTGCTCAACTGTTTCAGGTCAGAAAAAATGCTGCCAAACTCCTGTCCCAACTCAAAAAAACCGATAAACTCCCCCTTCCAGATCACGGGATGGACGTTCCTCAAGGAAAAAAAGTGTGCTCCCATCTCTACACCACTGGAAGGTTGCCGAGTGGCGGCGGCGCGCTGGTACGTCGTCCGAACAATGTGATCTCCACGCTTGTCGCTATGTGCCCTGAGAAAAATACGCCCATCCGGCTCAATAAAATACATATGGGTAATGCCAAAATCGGCCTTGATCCGTTCAAAAATCGGCTTGGCAACGGTGCGCAATCCCTCCAGATTGCGTTCGGCAAAATAACGAAGCAATTCTGGATGGTTGTCGATCCCGGCATGGACCTTGTTCAGACCCAGGGATTCCGTATCGAGCAACCGGGAAAAAATCCGCAGCGTCCCATCAACCTCTGTCCGCATGTCTTCAGACAAATGGTTGGACTGAACGGTAAACGAAAGCACCCCCATCAACAGGCTGGTCAGTAAAAAAACACCTGTGACAGTCGCCGCGATGCGCCTTTTGATCGACCAATTGTTAAACATGGCGTCCTATAAGGAATTATTTATAATTTAAAAATTTAAACTTCGATGATAAAATCTCTCGGAACCAACGGCCCCCCCCCTCTTTGAAAGGATCACTGGCAACTACGCTATAAAATCGCAAGCAAGTTGTCATCCCCTGAATAGGGTAGAAAATCATGAAAACTGCTTGATGTCAGATAGTGGATCATTTATTCGTTCATGAATCAACCTTGCCGTAACCGTTCAGTCCCCCCGCCTTTTTTTCTTTAAAAATATTGCGGGGGTCCGGGGGGAGGTTCTCCCCCCGGCGGAGGTTTGGAGGCAGCAGCCCACCAAGGTTTTTCTTTTGACTTTGACTTTGACTTTCCAGCCCCCCAAGGGGGGTCTAGGGGCGCAGCCCCAGGGTTTTGATTTTGATTCCTTTGCCTGAAGGGTATAATGTCCTTATTATCAAGATGCTGAGACAAAATAAAAAATCAGGTGTAAGAAAATCAAAATCTTGGGGCTGCGCCTCTAAACCGCTCTCGGCTTGGGATGTGTAGTTTCCGTCATCCTAAGCGAAAGCGGGGATCCAGTACTCGAAGCTACCGATCAACGCCCTGGATCCCCGCTTTCGCTTAGGATGACGTTTGAAAACTACGTATCCCAAGCTGGTTGAGGTTTAGACCCCCCTTGGGGGGCAGGAAAGTCAAAATCAAAGTCAAAGTCAAAATCAAAACCCTGGGGCTGCGCCCCTAGATCCCCTTGGGGGGCTGGAAAATCAAAATCAAAATCAGAGTCAAAATCAAAGTCAAAAGAAAAACCTTGGAGGCTCCGCCTCCAAACCTCCGCCGGGGGGAGAACCTCCCCACGGACCTCCGCAATAATTTCAACCATAAAAAAAAAAGGGGGGGGGGGACTCAACGATTACGTTACGAAGGGCAGGATGTTTTCAATCGTTTTAAAACGGGATTCCAAATATGGGCGGACGTTTGCCTTCCTCTTCCATATCAACAACCGCAGCCAGTCGAAATCCAAGGTCTGCGCGCTTGCTAGTGTAGCGTTCAAACCCGCGATTGACACAACGCAAGGCCCCTGAGGCATCTTTCCAACCACCGCCGCGTATCACCTTGAAAAATCCTTCGTCCATCACCGTCGGATTGTCCTTTTTGTGATGGGCATAGGCGTCGGGCCGATAATTGTCTTGGGTCCATTCCCAAACATTGCCACTCATATCCAACATGCCAAAACGATTGGGCTTGCGTGTCTTGACAGGATGGGTCGTCTGCAAACTGTTCTCTCCCATCCACGCCAACTGCGAAAGATCGGCCCGCCCGGCAAAATCAATGCTGTCTCCACCCTCACGGCAGACATATTCCCATTCCGCCTCGGTAGGCAGGCGAAACCGGGCTTTGCCTTTGAAACGTTCGTTCAAACTGGTACTGATCACATCCGCATCAATCCAGGAAACCTGTTCCAAAGGGTAAGCATCCCCCTTGAGAAAAAAGGAAGGATTGATACGCATGATGGCTTGCCATTGTCCCTGGGTTATCTCGTTTTGCCCCAGCCAAAAATCCCCCACACAAACTTCATGGACCGGGCCTTCATCGTGCTCCCGCCCTTCCTTCCATGGGGGAGAACCCATGTCGTAACAACCTCCAGGTATCCAGATAAAACGGATACCGGTCAGGGAATCGGTCCAGTTTTTTCCCGGAACCGGTTCGGCATCGGCCTTTTTGTCTTTTCCCGCCGTCTCCAGACGCTCCCACTCGATGATCATGGATGTATGGGCATGGACAGGAAACAAAATCAACCACCCCAAAAAGGTCAATATCGATAAGCTATGAACAAAAACATTCATTTATTGTTCCCCGCGTATACGGGTCAGGCGGATGGAAGCCGGGGCGGTTAAAAATCCATCCGGTGCGGGGTTGCGGGTTTTTAATCGGGATTGGGCAAACTCGAAAGCCTCTCCCAGATTGACCCAACCATCCCGATTGGTTCCATTCATTCCATCGGCCTGCCCCAGAAATCCTTTGATCAACTCATAGGTAAAAGCCCCTTGTCGTGCCGGGTCGAGAAAACCGGCGTCTCCTTGCAGCGAAGCTACCGCCCATCCCCGGGTGTTGGAAAAAAAGTTCATCGTCGGCAATGCCTTTCGGTCAGAAAGCCGGGTGCCGCAGCGACCTTGATTATGGAAACAGGTGTCCAATATGACTACAATTTCCCGATCCGGAAGATTGGCCAACATTCCCTTCAGTCGATTCAAAGAATAGGAAGTCTCCGGATTGATGTTCAAACCATCGACCCCCACCGGCAACAACAATCCATCGCTGAACCCTGGGGCGGCACCGGTAGTCCATGCAGACCCCAACCCAGAAAAATAAAACAGCAATACAGCGTTGGGATGGGTTTTCCCCTTGTTGGCCAACCATTCCAAATCCTGCTGCATGGTCTCCAGGGTCGCCTGATTGTCGGTGCGCAACCGGGTGTGGTCCGGGTCCGCAAAAAACATCCCCCGATGGGTCAACAGGGTGTACATGTTGGCGGCGTCGCGATTGCCGTAATGGCGGGATTCAATCTTTTGATAGCGGGCAATTCCCACCAGGACGGCAAAGGCGTCCTCGCGTTTTTTCCAGGGATCCAATCCCGGCAGTGCCGCCAATAACGGGTCAAGCTCCATGACCCGATCACCCACGTTGCCACTCTTGGGCCAGGTGTTGGTGGGCAGTTCGATGGGTGGGGGAATGACCCCATTGGGATCCACTTCGGCATGCAATAATTGCTCTTTGGCAAGGATGAAAATTTTTTCGTCGGGGTATTCCTTGATTAAAAAGTCAACGGCATTTTTTATGGATGCCAAACGTTTGCCGGAGCGAAAGTCGCGCCAAAGGTTTTCCACCATGTATTCCGCCGCCTGTTGTTTCCATTCCACGGGCAAACTACCGGGAAGGCGTTCCCGGGTCAGCCAATCATAGACTTCCAGGTAACGCCCCTGGCGCGCCAGGGACATGAATTTGGTATGGGCCAAAGGCAGGTTGCCAGGATATTTTTTAACCCCCTCGAAGGCCAGCAGATGCGCTTCCTCATCATCACCCATCTCAAACCGCAGCCAAGCCAGATTGGTATGAACTTTCATGGCCAAGCGGTCGGTGGCGGGTAATTCCTTGGTGGTTTTGTAAAGCGTTTCCCAAATTTCTCTGGCTTTTGGTAATTGTTTGTCAAGATACAAAGCCAGACCCAGATTAAAGGTGATGCTCGGATCGGTTTGGCACATGTCGGAGGCGCGCTGAATTGCGGTAATGGCCAAGTCGCGTTGGTTGTCAAAACGTTCAATCCCTTTGACGATAATTTCCCGGGCAACGGTGCATGAACCCGATATTTCGGCCCAACTCAAGGAAGGTTGACTCATGTTGAGCAAGATCCATGCGGCCAGAAGTACAATGGCGTGCAACGATCGACAGCCCCCTGCGGACCTTGAAAAGGTTATGGGGGGGCGGGTGTCAAAATCAAGGGGGGGGGGAAAAGGTGTACTCAAGGTCAGTGACTTTAAACCATCGATCCGATTGCGGATGGTGAAACCCCAAGGGAGAAGCTGCGCCATTTTGTTTGCTCTCCCACCAAAATCAACAGGTGTTGCCGGTCTGAATGCAAAAAACCAGCCAAACCATTCCGTCCCCCCTTTTTTTTAGGTTAGGTTGAAACTATTGCGGGGGTCCGGGGGGGATCATCCCCCCCGGCGGAGGTTTGGAGGCAGCAGCCCACCAAGGTTTTTCTTTTGACTTTGATTTT
>JACSDG010000003.1 GCA_015660855.1 Magnetococcales bacterium | reverse complement strand
ACCATGCCTAAAAAAACGCAGTCCGAGGTAGGTCAGTCGCTGGGGATCTACACTAATTTTTTACACCCCAGTGTATCATTTTCATTGACAGGTTCCGCAAGGTCAGCCACCAGATCAAGGCGAAACTGCCGGGCGGTCGCTACATGGAAATCGACGTATTCCCGGAGTACACCGACAAGCGCGTTCCCCCGCAATAATCTAACCGACGTTCGCCTTACCCCCGGTAATTTCCCTGCGCACCACCTGGGAAAATCCAGCCTGACTGGCCTCATCAATCGCCAAACCCAGCATGTGTCCAGTCAAACGCTTCACCCGACAGTTGATCTTGTTACCTTGTTTGTCGGAAATCAGACGGATGGATCCGTCCATTTCCTGTTTGAGGCCGTTTGACGGCGGTTGATCGGTCTCGACGCAAACCCCGGTTTTGCTGACATCGTGGATAACCCCTTTGAAAGTCCCCACACCGGGAAAACGCAGCTCCACCGGATGATGCGCCACCACCCGTTCCATGGATCGTCGAGAACTGACCTGGGTTTTGCAGAAATCATCCACCTTATCGACCAAACGCCGTCCCGTTGTTGGATCCACAGCGTGAGCACTGGACAAACGACGATCCACAATCGGCAAAACAACCACCTGTTTTTGAATGGAATCCAGAGTGTTCAGCAGGGCACGGGCATCTTCACCCAATAACGCAAAATGGACCGGCTCCCCCTCCGTCGAACCCCGCTCCAGCGCGGATTGTATCCTTTCGGTCTCCACCCAGGAGCGTTCAATAGAATTTCTGTTGGCTTCAAATATTTCCATGACGGACTGCGGCGGAATCGGCAATTTCAGGAGATCCCACTCCGCCAGACTGATCTCCCGCAAACAAGTACGAATACGCTTGACCGTTTGACCAATAACCTCAGGACTGTCGCTATCCGCACCCAATGACGTACCTTCCAACACCCTGTTTCCGGAAACATCCCCCTCCACCGTGCCGGAAAACGCGAATGATGGCGGCAATTCCAACCGATCACGCCGGCCATCAAAGAACTCCAGGGAATGTTTCATAAATTGATGCAGCTTGAACGTCCGGCTTTCCACCCCACGAAACAATTCCACATTATGCGCCTCAGCCACCCCAGGATCCTGAAGCAACGAGTCAACTTTTTCAAACAGGGTACCGACCCTCCCAGGGAGGGAGAGGAAAAACAAACGATTGTTCTCCATGAACTCCAAAAACCTGCGTTCAACCGCCGCCGCACCACCCAACACCATAGCCCTGTTACGATGATCGATTTCTATCACCGAATGCTGCATGTCAAGAATTTCCTCCAACTGCCCCCTGACCTTGATTGCCAGTTTGTCCACAAAAGTCAACACAAAGACGATGGCATTGAGTTTTTTATGGGTTTCGTCGGCATGCTCCTCCAGTTGTCCCATTTGATCCAGCAACGTCAACTGCGACGCTCCCTGGCTGCAAACCAGATAGCGTAACAAAGGATTGGCATGGGCGCCTTTTCCCCCCGAATCCACAACATCCTGCTCCCGCAACGAAACATCTTCCTCATCCAAAGCATCCCACAAACGCATCATGAAACGCTCCATACCGATCAGGTCACGAAAAAGCACATCCAACCGCAAAGATTTTTCAAAGAAAGACCGACTCTCCATACGCTCCAGAATGACTTTCATGGGACTCAGATGATGCGTGCGAATCCGGGTCAACACTTCCACAACGGCTTCCTGATTCTCCACCAACGCCCTGAGGACATAATGTACCGAGTCCAGTTTGACTTTGATGCCCTCCAATCGTTTTTCCAGAACAGAAATATCCTGCCGCCGGAACAGAAAAATTTCCGCGATTTCCGGGAAATCGGTCGAGGACAAAATGGCCTGCATACCCGCCGCATCCAGCACCTCCCCATAAAACATGGAAAGCCCTACGATATCCGTGAGTGCCCGCTTAAGCTGCTCCAGTTGTTCGTAGGCGACCTGCAAGTCCAACGCTTCTTCCAACATCCGGCGATTGGGAATCCCCTGAAGCAACCTTTCCAAAGGTTGGATGGTTGCCTCCTGAAGATGGGGAAACTTGCTGACAGCCAGCCAATCCTTGAGGATGGGGACAAACGAGGCCAGATAATGTTGGCTGGATTCGGTTCCACTGCGCATTTTGGCCACACGCTCAAGCCAACTGTTGCGCGTCATGGGGCAGGGATCCGGGAGACCCCTGAAGGATCCGGTCAACAATCGCCCGATCCAAAAAGCCACTCCCTTCTTCGCTTGACCATCCCCCCCCGAATCCGATCCTCCGGCCCCCACCCTTTTCTGTATCTCTTCCAACTCCGCATGAAACCGTTTTTCCATACCTGCCATTCCGCTGGCTATTTCCAGGCGCAACAGATCAAAGTGGTTGGCCCCCGGAGTAAAAGGACTCAGAAAACCTGGGAAAAGACGGTTAATCAACTGCGGCGCGTAAACTTCCCTGTTCCTGATGAACCGACGAATGGCCATTTGCCGGTTGTTGTAACCCAATACCCCAATCATCCGGGTGTTGGAAAACAGTTCGGCAAACCAAAAACGAAGACTTTCCACGGTAGTCCGAACACTGGGATCCTTGGTGTGGGGATAAATTTCCTCAAGGTGGTGATGAAAAACATAGTGAAAAACCAAATGCCCAGGGCAAGACAGCGAAGGCATCACGGGACGTATTTCGGGACGAACAAAAAAACTGCGCAACCGACGCACGAAAACATCTTCCCAAAGTTGTAAATGCTGTTGATTATCTTCCAGAAAATGCCGGTCCCTCCGCCCCCAGCGTGCCACCATCGTGCTGTAGAGAATGGGGTCGGATAGGTCCATGAACACGGCCAAAAACAAAATCAAACCCAGGATTCCCGCCCCAAGAATGGTGCCGTAAACTTCAAAAAGGAACTGCCGCAGCTCCTCCAGACTGCGCCGTTTGGCCTCGGAAATACCTCCCTGTTTCAACCGGTCGATGGCTTCCACATGGGGAACAACCACAGGTATGTCGATGGTATACTGGGTGTTGGTGGGTATACCGTATTGATCTATCCTGCGCAACAAGGCCACATACTCAGAAACCACCTGCTTGAGTTCCTGAGTTACCTCGGCAAAGGCCTTAGTGTTGGCCTCCAGTTGCGCCACCACCTTTTTTACACTCTCGTTGACATGATAAGCCTCAAGGGCAAACAGGGCATTCAGTTCGGCCAGGGAATAATTTTTCATAACCATTTGCTGACCCAGGACAGACATGTCCCTTGATACATTTTCCCGTGTTTTTTCATATTCATCTGCGTATTTTTTTACAATTTTTCTTAATTTTTCCTCAAGTGGTGTTTTAAAGTCCAATCTTGATTCCACCAGGAGTTTATCGATGCCGACGGCAGCGGTGGAATTTTTGTAAGAGCGCGTCACATCGGTCGTTCCGGGAACGTACCCCCCCTGGACAATAAAATATTTAGCCCAGTACCGGGGACCTTTATCGGCCTTGCCACTGGAGGCGGCCCCCGACATTTCATCCAGCACAACTTGGTTGAAGCGGACAATGGCATCGGCGACCGTCCTTTCCATCGCCACATTCAGATCAGCCAGGGAGTTTGGATTCGCCACATTGGGATTTTTCGGATCACCCAGGGCAATCGACACCTGCCCTTCAATCTTTCCCCATTGATAAGCCAGATCCTGGGTTTTGGAAAACAGCAGGACGATACCATCATAGTTGGTCCAGATGGAAAAAGCGGTCAGGAAAAGAGACAAAAACATCCATCGGGGAAACCTTTGGAAGGCCTCCCACATTCCGGCAAACACACGTCCCGACTCGGCAACGCCCTGAAACAACCGGCTTTTAAAATCCAAAATAACGGATGAGAACAAGACCCCGATCAAAACAGCAACGCCGTTGCGAAAATTTTCATGGGCCGAACCACTCAAGGCCGCACTGATATGAGCCATGAACCAGTCCGATTGTGCCATGTCCGACACCGCTTTGGCGGTCGTCAGGGATGATCCGACGAACAAAATCAATCCGACGCCAATTTTGCCCACCGACAGCAACTTTCCCAAAGTTTCCCTGACTTTTTCCCTGCGACGGATCATACCCCCATCCCGGCCCCAAAGATGCCGCAATGAACGGGATACCTTGATGGTCCCTGGCAATGCACTGTCGGCACCTTCCAGATCGGCAGCCAAAGCATTTTTCAGTGCCGTCTGGTTCAGGCGAAAAATCAATCCCGTCAGTTCATAGAAAGGATTTTCGTTCAACATGGCCTCACGGCCAGAAACCAGGGCTTCCCTGAAAGCTTTGAATTGAAGGGACACGGACGGGCCTGACCGCGCCCCGAAAGACGCCGCTTCCGCCATCAACCCCTGACGCAGACGATCCACCGCCTTTTGCACAAAGGCCAGTTGTTCCTTATCGGCGTAGACCTCCAGATGACCCGTGCGATACCCCCCCGAATCCAAACCGGTATGAATACCCGATATCCCCTTGGGAAACACCGAAACAGGTGCCCCCGGTGCCTGATCATCGGAAAAACACGCCTCGGCCAACCGTCCGTAGTGCCGGAACAGCGGATTATCCGAAGATATTTCTGCACTGTATTCCATCTTGCCATCCGTCCCCATAGCCATAAAAAAAAACGCAGAACCCGGATTTTCAGCCGGACCCATCAGAATCCGACAATTTTTCGCCCCACCTGATCCAAACCACGCTTGACACCGAAGGCCACATCCACCACCAAATGCCCAACACCGTTCAACAGCCCCTCCACCACCACACCATCCCCCTCATGCCGGGACGCCGGCACCATGGTCGGCAAACCATCGCCTCCACTTCCCTCCCCCATCCTGTTCCAATCTTCCCGCCGCACCACATCAGACACCACACCATCACCACCCACGGCAACGGTAACTTGTGAAGTATGGTCAAACGGTTTGGTCAGATACTGCTCAAAAAGGCTCTGCATCCGTTCAACCTGCCCCTGGACCATCCACGATGTGACATCCTGCCATGCAGGCAGGGAACCCTGGGGGCTGGAACGGTATTCAGACAACGATTCTTCTGCCACACCGCGCAAAACCTCCGTGTACCTGCCCATGACCTCGTCAAGCAAACCTTTGATCAAAGATTCATGCTGCCCCAGAAAGCGTTCCCCTTCCTCCCGCACCACCCCGCGAATAATCTCAACCAGCCAGCGACGATCGGCATCGCTCAATCCCTTCGGCAAAGGCGATTTGGCCTGAAGCTTCACGCCAACCGCTTGCACCGGTTCGATGACCATCCCGGGCTTCGATTCCTGCCCCATGGCATCGGGGGGGGCCATTTTCCTGGCCACCTTGGCGACAATCCGCACGTTGCCGGCAGGTGACGGCGACGGCGCGACCGGTGACGCTTCCAAACGCGAATCAACGGCCTTCACCGGAGGGGGGGTATGAACGGACAAGGTATCAGGCAACTTCCCTGGGCGACGATGCCGGACCGTAGCCGATGGCTCCCCTCGCCCATCCACCACCCGCCCACTGTCCCTGATCTCACCCCTTAAAGGGGCAGGTACAACCGCACCCGCGACAACCCGGATCAACTCCGCCCCTTCCCATCGCTGCCCGATTTCCTTCCTTAACGGAGTGGATACGACCGCACCCTCCCCACGCGTTCCCGTATCGTGTCGATTCAGCTCCGACGCCACCGCCACAATACGCTCCGGCAGAGTCCCCCCCCGACGTTGACGAACACCGCCCCCGGAAACCTCCAGGGGGGGCGTCATATCGATACCAGGCCGTGCCATCCGGTTCACCGTCGGAGCCGGATGCAACTCCGAAGTCGCAACCTGATCCGACAGCAAGGTCCGGCCCCATGGATTGACCTTTTCCGAACCATGCACCGGCCCGACACCCGACGCACGCTCGGCAGGCGGTGCCGCAAACCCTGCGGCGACCACCCCCGGGAGCAGGGCCGGGAGAGGCGGTTGCATCCCTTCCATAACCTTCGCCGTCAATGGTTCCTTGATGGGATCCTCCACCCCATTTTCAACCACCTCCGACAACGGCAGACCGTTCCCGGACATCGGCATCACCGGCCCCGAACCACTATCCTGCGATGAAAGACGAATCAATACCTTGGTCAGTTTTTGGAAAGTATGCAGCCCCGCAAAATCTTCCGGGGCTGCCTGGCCAGAAGAGATGGAAAACGGTTGCACATCCTTGCGACGGCTCATGGAAACCTTCCCCTAGTCAATTCGGCATGGCACCTACATCTATATATTAACAAGCATTTATCCTGATAGCAAAGCATAACGCAATCAAATACACCCTATTTTTTACACACACAAAGATCCAAAACATCCCCCTGCCAGCAGGCTACTTGCTCATCATCACCACACGGGAACAATCCAACCCCTGCCGCAGCCGACTTAAATACCAGGCCACGCATGAATCCAAAGGATTTTCCCGGGCCAGGGAGGAGAACGCCTCCAGTGCCTCGGCCTGACGCTGGCCTTCGATCATAATGGAAAATG
Organism: Magnetococcales bacterium; assembly: GCA_015660855.1. Taxonomy (GTDB): domain Bacteria; phylum Pseudomonadota; class Magnetococcia; order Magnetococcales; family UBA8363; genus UBA8363. The sequence continues at coordinate 46,605 of JACSDG010000003.1, read as the reverse complement.
CCAACCGATACCTATGGAGATAATCGGGACTATAAAGTTTTTCTGGGGGGATTTCGTGGATGGTCAACGCCTCTCCCTTGCCTTTCAATACAAAATGGCCCAAGGGACGACTTTGGGTCACGCCACCGGCGCGGACCGAGATTTCGGAAATACAGATGTCGGTTCCAAATAATTTATTGACCCCTTCAATACGGGAGGCGACGTTCACAGCATCGCCCAGGGGAGTATATTTCCACTGCTGCGTGGAACCAAAATTGCCCACCTGGACGACACCGGTATGGATACCAATACGGGTACGGCCAAACCCCAAGGCTTGTGCCTCCGGGGTTTGTTGAAAACCGGCGGCAAAGGTGCGAATTTCCAGGGCCGCGTTCACGGCGCAGGCGGCATGGTCGGGAATATCGACCGGGGCATTGAACATGGAAAAAACGGCATCCCCCATCAGGTCCACCACCATGCCACCATGCTTGAGACACAGATTGCACACCCCATCCAGATATTGGTTCATCTGGACCGCCATGGTTTCAGGATCGGCCTTTTCCGACATGGTGGTAAAATCTTCGACATCGGTGAACAACAATGTCAATTCCCGACGCTGGGCGCGGCGTGCCAGAAAATCCCGATTGTTGACCAGATGATCGACAAACTTGGCCGACAGATATTTGGAAAAGGCTTCCTTGAGAAATTTTTTCTGCTGCCTATCGCGCTGCCGTTCATAAATTTCACAGATGGCAAACGCCAACAAAAAGGCCAAGGTGGGTGTCAGGAGCGGTAACGACACACCGCCATGTTTGAACAGGACAAAACCACCCACCCAATAGAGTACCACTGCGATGGCAATGATCAGCAAACGTACCACAGTCCACAGGTTCAACGCCACCATGCCCCCCCCGCCCAAGGTGGCGACAACGATCAACCCCCATTGCCAACTCTGGGCGATGAACGGCGATGGACGATGATCCAAGAGTTGCGCCAACGCATGGGCATGGATGACCACCCCTGCCGTGCCAAACCGATCGGGACCATCCATTTCATGCGCCTTGAGGGAGAACGGACTGCGATGCCGATCGGTCATGGGCAGATCGGCACCGATCAGGACAATTTTATCCTTGAACCAGACATCCGGCAGCAAGGGCAACATATGGGAGGGAAAGAAACGAAAAGGCCCTGTCTGCGCATCCGGCGCACCACGCCAGGCCATAGGAATGATCCCCACCGCAGGGGTGGCCCCCAACTTGACCGCCAACCCTGGCACAACCGCCGGGATGAACGTCCCATCGGGCATTTTTTGGCCAGGGTAAATCCAACGGACCATTTGATCGTAGGAATCCTTCATCAGGTTGGCCAACCCCCGGCTACCCTTAGGAATGTTTTCATCCTGAAAAACCATCTGCGCCTCGGTCAACCCCGCCTCGGCATGGCCATAACTCACCATCAGCGGGACCGATAATCGTACCAATGTGGTCTTGAGGCGGGCATCCTTCAGGGGTTCGGTAGGCTGGTCCAGCAACAAATCCACGAGAATCCCCCGAACCCCCGCTTTTTCCAATCGCTCCAGAGTGTCGGCCAGGAAGGCCCGATCCACCGGGGACCGATAGGGAAAACGGGCCAGGGTTTCTTCGGTAATGGTCAAAATGACGATATCAGGGTGTTGCGGCTCGGGGGGTTGCAGGGTGGCAATGCGAATATCCTCCAACCAATGTTCCACCATCCCCAATACCACGATATAGCGAACGCCAAACCAGGAGAAAAGTGCCGACACCAGCATGATGACAACAAAAATCAGCAACCGCCTGTTCATGGTCCCTTCATTTTGGCAACCAAAACTTGGTCAACGCCATGGAGCGCGGCCATGGACACCCTGCCCCGACCATGGGATTCTGCCACAAACGGTGCCAGAAACACAGGCTGGGCCTTGATTCCTTCTCGATCACTCAAGTCAGCCAAAAGCTTGCGGCCCCGCCGCACCCCCTGCACCGGTCCAACGCTGACATGATAGAGAACACGCCCCCCCGAATCCGCAAAGGGCTGCAAAGTGACCGGATATTTTTTCTCCGCAAGCCTGGAATAAAGATTTCTGGCATTTTCCAGTGCCGAAAAAGCCCCAACCCGCAACACCACGCCACCCTCCATTCCGGCCCCACCATCAAAGCCATTCCGAGAATTCTCACGGGATTTGAGCCCCGGATCCGCTGGGGATTTTTTCGGCAAAACCCCGGTGGGGTCCGTGGGACCGGGCTTTTCCAGGGTCCATACCGGATCGGCCATTCGCGCATCTTTGCGTTGGGAAGATTTCCCCGAATCCTCCCCCTGAAATTTGGATTCTTTCACCCCGCCACCGGCCTGTTCGCCCTGGGGACGGAGAGGAGTGTAGGTAGCCCAAGCCGGACGCCGGGCGATTTCCTCCAACGCCCAGGTCAATTGTTGGGTATCCATGGTGTCAAACCCGAACGGCAGCCGGTCAAACCCCACCGAGACCAACAAACGCGCCGCTGCGGATGACAACTCGGCACTGGCCAAATCTCTCCGGGCATCCTGAAGCAGCAAGTCGGCCTCAGCCTCAATCAATTGCGCCTCGCTCATCGTCGCCACATCCCGCCCCGCCTGGGCGTGGTCGAACAATCGCCGATCCACCTTGCTCAACTCAAGTGCTGTTTCATAGCCTATCCTGGATTCCATCAATCCCAGATGCGCCACCCGAACCTGGGTCATCACCGTCATGGTCAAAGCCAACCGCTTGCGCTCCTCAAGGGCCTCCTCCACCCGCGCCTGGTCGAGGATATCCGGACCTGTCACCACTTTGAGCAGATTCCAGGCCAGATTGACACCATTTTCCGCCCAATGATGGTTGACGTAGATACCACCACTGTCATACCGATGACCGCTGGACAGTTCCACCCCAGGCAACAAACGCAGCAACGCCTTGCGGCTTTCATCGGCTTGGACGCGTCTCTGGTAGTGCCGCTCCAACAATTCTGGCCGGTTTATCAACGCATACTCTTCCAGTTCGGCGGTGCCCGGCAAGGCCCGAATATCCAACGGCAGTACAAACCCAGGATCCTGCAACGGGGGCAACGCACCAGAACTCAGGTTCAGCAGTTCCGCCAATCTGAATCTGGCCCCAGAAACCTGGCGTTGCAACTTTTGCAACTGATCAAGAATTTTAAGGAGTTTTTTTTGAAAATCCAAAGATTCTCGGGCTGGTTGGATCCCCTGACGTTCCACTTCGCGGGCATTTTCCAAGGCTTTTTCAACCCGAAGCAACAACGACCCCAGGGATGCCTCCAAACGTTGGGCCACCAAAGCCTGCCCAAAGGCCGTCTCCACCTCAAAGATTAAATCCAAAGCCGCCTTTCGCCGTTGTTGCCCAGAAATAAGCACCCCGTCGGATTTTTGTCGCGCATTGATATAACTGACGCCAAAATCCAACACACTCCATGTCGCCTCAAGGGATGCGGAGGTTTGAAAAAAATCCTGGGTCAAAGAGGTCGTCCGGTCCCGTTGGACATAATCGCCGCTAGCCTGAACCTGGGGTAACAGGGAATGGACCGCAAGGTCAGACAGTCCCAACGCCAACGCCCCCTCCAACGCCACCACCCGCTGTTGCAGATTGTGGTTGACAGCCCGGGACATGGCTTGTTCCAAGGTCAGAGATTCCTTGGGAAAAACCATGTCGTCAAATATGGCCCGAATGTCCCAAGCGACCCGACGATCCAGTTGTGCCCGATCCAAAGGGGTCGTCCTGATGGCGCACCCCGCAACCAGAGGCAAGAGCAACGCCAGCCGCATCCCGAGAAATCGCCGGGGACAAAATAAAAGTTTCTTCATGGATGGGAAGTTTTTCATGCACCGCACAGGCTATAGGAAAGGAATCGACCCAACTGGCCCAAGCATATGCAACTTCCATGCTACTATAGAAAAACGATTTTTCTATATTTTTCTCGTCTGGAAAATAAAACTTTGGAAAACATATCCACCACAGCTGGCCCTATTCAAAGGTCCATGTCAGCGCATATGGGATAATCTCCCCTGGACCCCCGTGAGGGTTCGATCCGGAAAATCGATGCCCCCCCCGTTTACTTTGCTTCCTTACGAACCGATTCCAGCCGGTGGACCAGGATTGTTCCCCCTCCCATAATCCGGACTTCCTGCTCCGCCCCGGTGGTAACGACCTCCTTGACTATCTTTAAAGCGGTATCGGAGAGGAGGATTTCGTTCTCCTTGGCTGCGTTTTTCAATGATCGGGCGATGCGTAAATTTTCGCCCAACAAGGTCAGACTGCGATCATGGGGTTGCGGACCGATATTGCCTACAATGACGTGCCCGGCGTGTAATCCCATACGAATTTTAATTTCGTGTCCCGTTTTCCCGTTGAGTCCCTGCACCGCTTCAAGCATGTCCACCGCCGTAGATACCGCTCTGAGTCCGCCATCATCATGACAACCAAAGGAGGTAAAAAAACGATCCTCCACAAATTTTTCCGGACTGGCATCATGCCGGGCCATGACCTGCGCCATACAGTCGAAATAATGGTTGATCAATGCCACCAATTCCAAGGAGTTCATACTCCGGGCCAACTGCGCAAAATTGGCGATCCCCGCATACAGGATCATCCGAAACTGATCATCCGCAATGGTTTCTTCCCCACTGTGGGCATCTGCCAGCCGAGGAATCTTTCCATGCTCAAAATAATGACTCAAAACCGTGCGTTTGGTTTCCAATCGAGCTTCGGCCAATACCCGCTCCACCTCGGCAACGATGCGGTCGGAGTTGAACGGCTTGGCCACAAAAGCCTGAATCCCAATGGAGCGCATTTTGACCAGATCGGTCCGACCGGTCCGTGATGTCGCAAAAATAATGGGCATTCTGTTGAATGTATTTTCTATTTTTCTCAGGTTCAGGCAAAGTTCCACCCCATCCATTTGGGGCATTTCATAATCGGTTACCATGAGATGATACTTGCGCTGGCTGATTTTGTTCAGAGCTGCCAAACCATGTTCGGCTTCTTCGACTTCAAACCCATGGGTTCTGAGAGCCTTGCCAATCATGTTGCGAATGACCTCGGAATCGTCAACGACCAAAATTCGCTCCGGTCGCGCCATCTCGCTGGTGGCGTTAGGCGTCAACAATCTTTTTACACGCGTCAACAGTTCCGGGATCACGACAGGCTTGATGATGTAATCGTCCGCTCCAGCCGCAAACCCTCTGCTGATGGCCTCCTCAGTCCCCAGAGAGGTCAACAACACAAAGGGAATGTCTTCGGTCAGGCTGTTACGCACGTTTTGACACAAGGCCAAACCATCGACCTCGGGCATCTCCACATCCGAAAGGATCAGATGAATGGGTTCTTCCCGGCGATCAATGATGTCCAACGCTTCACGCCCATCCCAGGCTTCCAAAACCCGGTAGCCTTCATCCTTCAAGGCCGGAACGACCACCTTGTGAAACATGTCGCTGTCGTCAACGTAAAGGATGGTTGCCAACCTAGCGGTAAAATGGGCGGTAACGTCTCTGACGTCCTGTGGCTGAAATGGCACTTTGAGGAATCGGTCCGCCCGATGTTCAATGGCTATCTCGCGAATATCATGATTGGAGGATAGAAAAATAACACTGGTTTCTTTTAATAGGGGCGAATTCTTAACGAGGTCGCAAACATCGATTCCCTTGGCATGGCTGAGTTCGGTGCGTATGAAGACCAGTCTGGGCTTGAGTCGGAGAATCTCGGCGAAAAAATCAGGATCCGCCGATTTTAAAATGTGAACGTCAAATTTATCCAAATCCAGGGCACTTTTAATGATAAAATTGATCGTGGTGGAATCGGTGAGAATTACTGTGGTAAGCAAAGCGGAAGCATCCATCGATCGGCCCCTGGAAAAAGTATACCTTGCCCTCGTATCGTTGCCGGGCATTATCCATTTCCGTGAAAAAAAGAGCCAGGGATCATGGCATAATCTGGCAATCCCGCGTGGCCCGTTTGATGGAGACCAACCATGTTGAATCTGCAACAGGCTTTGGAACTTGCACACCAGGCCATCGATAGTGGTCAAACAGCCCAGGCCGAGGCCATCTGTCGACAAATTCTGGGCGTAGATCCCCATCAGCCCGAAACCTTGCACCTATTGGGGATTCTCCTGCACCAGGGGGGACGCAATGCAGAAGCCGTCGAAACCATTCGGTTGGCATTGACGGTCAAACCTGATTTTGTCCATGCACGCAATAATTTGGGGTTTATACTTCAATCTTTGGGGCGGGCGGATGATGCGGAAAATTGTTTTCGGCAGGTTATCAAAGAGACCCCGGACTTTCCTGGGGCGTTGGCCGGTTTGGGGGGGCTGTTGTTGTCCCAGGGGCGATTTGGTGAAGCCAAGCAGGCGTTCATGTCTCTCCTGGCACGTTTTCCCGATGATACGGCAACCATGTTCAATCTGGGATTGGCCCATCAACATCTGGGTGAAATGGAACAGGGACGGGAGCGGTATCTCCAGGTTCTGGCACGCAAACCGGATGATCCCGGTTCCTTGGCTAATCTGGGGGCCATTTATCAGGGCATGGGACAGTTGGACGAAGCCATGGCGTGCTATCGACAGGTGCTCAAACAAAAGCCTGATGCCAGCAGTGCCCTGTGCAACCTGGGGGTATTGCTTTTGGAAAAAGGCGATATGGAAGCCGCCAAGGATAAGTTTCGCCAAGTTTTGGCCATGCAACCGGACCACCCGGAGGCTTTATGCAATATGGGTAATGCCTTGCGTAAACAGGGGCGACTGCCGGAGGCCATCGAGGAATTTAAAAAGGCGTTGCACATCCGACCCGACATGCCCCAGGCGATTTCCATGTGGGGGGTTGTCCTTTTGGAACAGGGACAACCAGAAGAAGCCATGGCCAGGTTTCGTCTGGCCTTGACGTTGAAACCCGACTTCTTTGAAGCCCTGGCCAACCTGGGCAATGCCTGCCAAGAAATGGGACGCTTGGAGGAGGCCATCGGTTATTACCGCCAGTCTTTGGCCATCCAGCCACGTTTCCATGAAGCCCTGGCCAACCTGGGACTGGCCTGCCATAAACTTGGACGCCGGGATGAAGCTGTCGCCAACCTTAACCTTGCCCTCGAAATACGCAGGGATTACCCGGAAGCCCTGGTCAATCTGGCAGCGGTGCTGCATAAACAGGGAGATATTCAAGCGGCCATTGCCCATTTTCAACGGGCATTACAACTCAGGCCCAATCATCCCGAAACCCTGTCCAACCTGGGCAATGCCTGCCAGGATTTGAAACGGCTGGATGAGGCCGTGGCTCTTTATCGGCAAGCACTCGACATCAAGCCCAATTTTCCAGAAGCCTGGTCCAACCTAGGCAATGCCCTGCGCTTTCAGGGCAAGCTTGACCAAGCCATTGCCTGTTATCAGAAGGCGTTGACCCTCAAACCGGAACATTTTGAGGCCTATTCCAATCTGGGGGTCGCTTACATGGAGCTGGGGCGGTTTGCCGAGGCGATTGCGGCCTGTCGAGCAGCGCAGCACTACCAACCCGACTTTGCCGAGGCCTGGTTTAATGAAAGTTTGGTGCGGTTATTGACGGGTGATTTCAAGGGGGGGTGGCCTGGTTATGAGTGGCGTTGGCGTATGCCGCATTTTGGCGGGCATGGGTATGACCAGTCCCAATGGGATGGTTCTCCTCTGGAGGGGCAGTCCATCGTGTTACATTGCGAACAGGGGTTTGGCGACAGTATCCAGTACATTCGCTTTGCCCCCATGGTCAAAGCGGCCGGGGGGGTGGTGACGGTGGTGTGTCCACGCTCCTTGGGAAGATTGTTTACCAGTGCTCAGGGCATGGATCGTTTGGTAATTCAAACCGAAAAATTGGGGCCTGTGGATTTGCAGATTCCGTTACAAAGTTTACCGTTGGTATTGGGAGTCACAGTGGAAACCATTCCCAGTCGTCCCTCCTATCTGGCAGCGGATTCCGTGGCGGTTGCAACCTGGCAGCGGTATCTAGAGGGGGTTGACGGATTGAAGGTTGGCGTGGCTTGGCGTGGCAACAGTCAACATAAAAACGATCACAATCGTTCCATGGATCCGAAATTATTTGCCCGCATATTAAATGTTCCCGGTTGTTGTTTTTTCAATCTGCAAAAAGGGGCGGACCGGAGTGAACTGGATTTGCTTGCCGGTTCGGGGAGGTTAATTGACCATTCGGACAAGTTGACTGATTTTGCCGAGACGGCTGCGTTGATGGCTCATTTGGATCTGGTATTGGCGGTGGACACGTCGGTGATTCATTTGGCTGGAAGTTTGGGGTGTCCTGCCTGGGTGCTTTTACCTTTCAGTCCGGATTGGCGTTGGCTCCTTGGCCGTGAAGACAGCCCTTGGTATCCCGGTCTGCGTCTGTTTCGCCAACCCGCGCATGGTGATTGGATGGGTGTGGTGGCACAAGTAACCCACCGGTTGGAGCAAGTGGTTGCGGGAAAATCTTCCATTTTGTGGCCTGTCCGAGGGTAACCATTCAGTTCCCCCCTCCTTTTTTTTTAGGTTGAAACTATTGCGGGGGTCCGGGGGGGATCATCCCCCCCGGCGGAGGTTTGGAGGCAGCAGCCCACAAGGTTTTTCTTTTGACTTTGATTTTGACTTTGATTTTACTTCCCCCCCAAGGGGGGTCTAGGGGCGCAGCCCCAGGGTTTTGGTTTTGATTCTTTTGCCTGACGGGTATAATGTCCTTATTATCAAGATGCTGTGACAAAATAAAAAATCAGGTGTAAGAAAAACAAAATCTTGGGGCTGCGCCCCTGACCCCCCTTGGGGGGCAGGAAAATCAAAATCAAAATCAAAGTCAAAAGAAAAACCTTGGTGGGCTGCCGCCTCCAAACCTCCGCCGGGGGGAGAACCTCCCCCCGGACCCCCGCAATACTTTTAAAGAAGAATAAAGACGGAGGGACAGAACGGTTACGTCCGAGGACGTCAAAATTGAGGCGAGAAAATTTTCCGGGGAAAAAACACCATGGAAAATAATTATGGCTTGATAAAACAGAATAAACGGAGTACCTCTGATAGAGAGGCAGTGCGGGCGGTTGCGTGGTTCGGTTACTTTCCAGCAAACTTCTTTCAGACTTCCTTGAACAAACGTGCTCTGGAATCGACGGACTGGGCTTTGCGCTTCGCACTGCGTCGTGCCTGACGGGTTCTTGTCAAGCATCCCCCAGGGCAATTCCCAAACTCTCGGCGCATCGACTGAGGGTATCGAGTGCCCCATCGAAGTCATATTGGGCTACTTGACGCTCCATCTTGTCCATCCACTCTCCCATCGCCTCCGAAACCAGGCCATTTCGCAAAGATGCAAGGGTCTGTTCCACTGCGGCATCGTAAAAGGCCAACTGTCTGGCCGCTTGCATCAATAATTCCCGACGCCGAGCGGCAACTTCGGGTGTCTCTTTCATGATGTGGGCAATAGCCATCTCCTTATGGCTTTTGGCCAAGGCTTCACGGATAGCCTCGATGGTGACACGAACCTTGTCAGAGATCAGGTCCAACAAATGACGCGCGTGGGCTGAATAACTCTCTGTTTGCAGGGCCTCTTCCAATTCCTTGGCACCCTCGCTGAGTTCAACCGCTCCGATGGTCGCTGAAACTCCCTTCAATGTGTGAACCAGTCGTCGTGCCGTCCCCTGGTCGCCCTGAATCAATGCGTTTTGGATGGCGTCGCAAATGCCCTGTTGGTTGTCGCAAAATTTGGCCAGCAATCCCAGGTAGCTACCCACATTTCCGCCCATGCGGCGCAACCCGCTCTGCATGTCCATGCCCGCGATTTCCGGAAGCCTGGATTCCTGACCGCGATCCCCCTTTGGAAAAAAATCCATTTTTATCGGCATGGGTTGCGGTACCGCAGGCTTGATCCAGCGAATCAGCTTGGAAAACAATTCACCCGGATCCACCGGCTTGGAAATATGCTCCTGCATTCCCGCTTCCAGGCACTCCTCCCGGTCACCAGACATGGCATTGGCCGTCATGGCCAACACTGGGAGGGATCTAAACCGAGCATCTTTGCGAATCTCTCGGGTTGCGGTGATTCCGTCCATCACTGGCATCTGCACATCCATCAACACCCCATCAAGAGCCTCCCTGGCAACCATATCCAACGCCACCCGACCGTTTTCCGCGATCAAAACCGTAATGTTGGCCTGCTCCAGCAACTCCTTGGCAACCTGCCGGTTGATTTCATTGTCTTCCACCAACAAGATCCGAGCACCAGACAAAATGGCCCCAAAATCCCGATAACTGCCATAGGTCGAGGTGTGGGTTCCACCTCCCGGCTTGGACTTGCCAAAAACTTCCATGACAGTGTCAAAGAGAACATTCTGTTGAATGGGCTTGACCAGAATGCCGTCCACACACGCATTCGCCAGGGCACGCTTGACGACATCATCACTGCCATAGGCCGTGGCCATGAGCAACACCGGAGGATGAAGCAAACCCAGGTCCGCACGTATTTTCTTCGCGGCGTTGATACCATCCAGGTCCGGCATCATGTAATCCATGACCACCAGGGCAAACGGGTCTGGTCCCTTGTCGGCCTTCTGGATACGTTCCAAAGCCGCCAATCCACTTTCAACTTCGGTGACCCGAAAAGAAAACGACCTGAGATACTCGGAAAGAATATTGCGGGCACTTTCGTTGTCATCGGCCACCAATACGTTCATTCCCCTGATTTCGCTGCCCGCTTGTAACCGACTCTCCTTCGCCTGGGCGGAAATTCCCAGACGGACATCACACAAAAAGCGGGATCCCACATTAAGCTCACTTTCCACCCGAATGTTTCCATCCATCAATTCGATCAGGCGGCGACTGATGGCCAACCCAAGCCCCGTACCTCCATATTTTCGCGTCGTCGATGAATCGGCCTGGTGGAAAGGACGAAACAATCGCTCCTGCTGTTGCAAGGTCATCCCAACGCCGGTGTCGCTCACCACAAACCGCAGTCGAACCTGGTGTTCCCTTTTTTCGATCACTTCCGTATGAACGACAACCTTTCCCGCCTCGGTAAACTTGATGGCATTGTTGACCAGATTGATCAATACCTGCCCCAATCGCAACGGATCCCCCACCAGACTGGGGGGAATGTCGGCCGCAGTATCGAGAATGAATTCAAGGTTTTTCTCCTGCGCTTTCAGAGACATTACCGCAGCCATGTTTCCCAACACCTCTTCCAGGGTGAAATCGATGGCCTCCATATCCAGGCGGCCCGCTTCAATCTTGGAAAAATCAAGGATGTCGTTGATGATCCGCAGCAACGATGTGGCCGAATTGTAAACCTTCTGGATGTAATCTTTTTGTCTGGGAGCCAAAGGGGTTTGCAGGCACAAATGGGACAAACCGATGACGGCATTCATGGGGGTACGTATTTCGTGGCTCATGTTGGCCAAAAATTCACTTTTGGCCCGTGCCGCCGCTTCCGCTTCGGCAGTGGCAATTTTCAGCGAAGTGATGTCCGAATACACCACCACGCTGCTGCCATCCATCATCTGACTTTCCGATATTCGTATCCAACGATTGCCGCTGAATTCCTCTTCAAAGGTTTGAATCAACCGATCGGTATGTTTGACCCGGTCGTTGAGCAGGGGATCCCGATATTCGGTCGATTTGGTGATTTGTCCCCGTTCCACCGCCGCCCGGAGAATTTCATCGTAGGTGGTACCAGCAATGATCAGGTCGGCCACCTTGTCGTGCAGTTCGTGAAAGGCATTGTTCCATATTTCCAAGCGATTATTGCCGTCAAAAATGGCAAACCCATCCCGAATCGATTCCAGGGACATCATCAACAGCATGTCACTTTTTTCTCTACGATTTTCGGCCTCTCTTGCCCTTCTTTCATTCTCTTTTTGTTTGGTGATGTCACGGGACACCCCCACAAAACGGATAATTTTCCCCTCTTTATCAACAATGGAAGAAATAGTGGCCCCGGACCAATAAAGGGTGCCATCCTTCCTTCTATTGTGAAATTCGCCGCGCCATACCTGTCCCGATTGGATGGTGCTCCATAGATTTTTATATTTTTCCGGGTCAAGACCCGATTTAAGTATCCTTGGGTTTTTCCCAAGAACTTCCCTGGCACCATATCCCGTTATTTCCATGAACTGGGGATTGACATATTCAATATTGCCATTAAGATCTGTGATAATGATGGCGTTAGGATTGTTTTCGACAACGCTCGAAAGTTTGAGGAGTTCCGTTTCTTTTTCTTTCTCCCGTGTCAGATCACGAATGATGCCGGTAAATAAAAGTTCCTCATTGACCTTCAACTGGCTGACCGTCAAAAAAATGGGAAAAACGGTTCCATCCTTGCGCACCCCTTCCACCTCACGCCCGTTGTCAATAAGTTTTCCGGTGCCTGTTTTGATATATTGGCGGATATAATCGTCATGTTTGCTGCGATAAGGTTCGGGCATCAATAGCTTGACGTTCAATCCAATGACTTCGTCAGCGGCATAACCAAACAATCTTGAGGCCGCCAGATTGAAGGATTCAATGATCCCGGAATAGTTGATGGTGATGATACCCTCGCCGGCGTTGTCGAGTACCAGGCGCATCCGCCCTTCCTGTTCCCGCAAACATCCTTCGATTTCCTTGCGCTGGGTAATGTCCTCGTAAACACCCAGAATTCCAAGAAGTTCTCCGTCCAACCCCGGTAGAGGAATTTTACTGGTCCGCAGCCACAATTCCCTTCCAGACTGGGTCGTTCGCATGGTTTCAATATTTAACTTGGCCTTGCCCGAGGAAAGGACGTTATAATCATCCAGGCGATAGTTCCCGGCGTGTTCGCGCCAGGGCATGTCAGCATCGGTTTTTCCAAGGATTTCTCCTGTGGATTGGAAACCCGAATCGAGGGCAAACCGTTGGTTGCATCCCAAATAACACCCATGTATATCTTTCCAGAAGACGCGTACCGGAATGGTATCCAATACCAGTTTCAACATGGTAGCCTGTCGTCGGGACTCCTGTTCAACCTCTTCGTTACGATGCGTTAACAGATTTGTTCTGACAATCATTCCCCCAATAAAAAGCAACCCCAATACGCCAAAGGCAAGACCCATAATCAGTGCGGTCAGTAGAAATAAAACATCCATCTCTTCCCAGTGAATATTTTTGGTAATATTCAAATGGAATGATTGCCATGGGGTTGAAAAAAATTGTTGGCGTGTATCCAGTCTGGAAAAAACAATTTTGCCATGGCTGTCCGAAGAGTCCAATCGATGAAAAATTTTCTGGTGTCCAATGGTCCGTTCCGGGGGGATAGGGACGGTTTCCAGAGACAGGCTGATATCCAATTCCGGGGAGATGTTTGCCGTTATCAGATCTTCTGTTGACAGCAGCAGTGCCATGACGCCGGAGAACTGTAATTTTCGTTCCTCATAGGTTGTAGGTTCTTTACGCCCAGAGTAGACAGCCTGTACAAGCAGCATGTTTTTTGCTTCGGGGAAAAGATTGAAATTAGGTAAAAAAATAGGAAAACCACTGACCAATGAACGCTCGATTGTGGCTTCAATGTCGGGATGAGAAAAAAAATCCAGCCCCAAGAGTTCACTGTTTTTTGTGGTGAATGGTTCAATATACTCGATGGGTAGATGAACCTTTTCCTCGGAGTGCTTGGCCATCCATGGACCTTGCATATCCTTTTCCTGGGCCTGTGCAAACCCCAGTTCCGTCATTTTCTGGTTGAAAGCGGGCAAATCCTTGCTGAACAGCAGGGGCATGTAGAGGGTGACCCGCAAAATGGAACGGCGTGCGAGCAACGCTTTGGAAAAAATTTTAAAATCATCCCGCGTCACCTGCCCTGTAATCTGCGTCAGCAGTGCCAAATCCTGGACATGCTGAATCCCGGACGCCAGACTCCCGGAAAGATTTTGCACCAACAACTCGTTTTCTCTGGACAGCAATTTGCGATTTTGGCCTAAAGAATGATCCCAGGCGATATACAACGGCAAAAAAGTGCAGAAAAATCCGGCAATAAGAGAAAGCCCCAGGATTTTTACAGGATGGCGGCTGAAAAACCGGATCATGGCCGGACCCTGAAACATGCGGGCATCAATGGTGTGTGCATGGTGTCCAGTTTTCTCCTTGATGTCAGGTTACGGTTTTTGCAGTCGGTTCCCACTGTCGTTCTAACCGTTGCCATCCGCGACACTCGATGGCTACCCCCCTCTAAATACCCCATCATACCCCACAAACCAAGATCTGTTATGGGTTTATCCACTCCCCCTTTTCATCAAAGGATTTTAATCGTTGCGGGGGTAAGGTGGGGATCCTATCCCCCCCAAGGTTTTGTTTCTTTCCTAAAGGGCATCATGTGCTAACCTCAAGGAGAAGCGGCACTCCGACCGTAACGACGACCAGGGCGATCCCTTTTTAACCTCAAGGATAGGGTGACTTGCAAAAACATAAATCACAACAGAATGAAAAGAATTTGATTTTTGTCATTTCTGGTATTCAATTCTGTCATGTGCTCGATTTCATGATCATGATGCCTCTCGGACCCATTTTGATGGAGGCACTGAAAATCGACGCGCATGAATTTGGATTATTGGTGGCTTCCTACAGCTTCAGTGCCGCCATTTCGGGCATATTGGCCACCACGTTCATCGACCGCTTTGAAAGAAAACGACTCATTCTGGCCATATTTTCACTGTTTACCCTGGCCACGCTGTCCTGCGGTCTGGCGTCGGGCTATTACACGTTGCTGGTTGCCCGAGGCTTCGCCGGAGCCTTCGGTGGCATCATCGGCGCATTGGTGCAAACCATGATCGGAGATGCCATTCCCTACGCCCGTCGCGCCAAGGCCGGCGGGATGGTATCCACCGCCTTTTCCATCGCCACCGTGGCAGGAATTCCGCTGTCGTTGTGGCTTGCCAGCAACATTCAATGGCGTGCGCCATTCATTTTCATCGTGGTACTGGCCTTGTTGTTCTTCCTCCTTGGCTTGAAAATATTGCCGGAGCTGCGACAACATTTAGACCACAAGGGGCACGTCCATCCTTTCTCAGCCATGTTTGCGGTATTGCGCGACCCCAACCATCTGCGGGCACTGCTCTACTCGGCACTGATCATTTTTTCTGGATTCACCATCATTCCCTATATCACCATCTACGCCGTCAATAATGTCGGCATTCACCAACAGGAGATACCGATCATTTATCTTGTTGGAGGGGCTGCGACATTTTTTACCGCTCGGCGGATCGGAATGTGGGCCGACCGAAAAGGCAAAGTCGAGGTGTATCGCAGGCTGGCATCTGGAGCGATTATACCACTCCTGCTGGTGACGCATATCGGCGCGGTTCCTTTGCCGGTCTGGCTGATCTGCACCACATCCTTTTTTGTACTGATCTCCGGTCGCATGATTCCTGCCATGACCATCATCACCTCGGCAGCACAGCCCAACCTGCGTGGCACATTCATGTCACTGAATTCAACCACCCAGTCGCTGTCCATGGGATTGGCAACCCTATTGGCGGGATTCATCATCGCCCATGGCGAGCATGGACAAATCGTTGGATACCCCGAAGTCGGTTACATTGCGGTTGCCGCAAATGTATTGGCCATCTGGTTTGTCGGAAAAATCAGCATTCTTAGATATAGTTGACGTGAATGGGATTTTTATTGAGGGCGTAGGCGATCAAACGGTTTTTCTCGATAAACATACACCGAGCGCAACGAGTGGCTTTAAAATTGGCGTAAATTTGTTGTTTCTCGGGACTGAACCAAAAATCCTTCAGCCTCCGGCCATCAATGCTTCCCATTTTTCCATCGGGACTGTAAGCGTTGTTACAGCAGGTGTAGATATTCAAATCGGCCCCGATATAAGCATTGAGATACATGTAACCGCAAAAATCATCTTCAATCCTTCGATCCAGCAAATCCTGGATACGATCACCGAACTGGTTGAACACAGAGAAATCATTGGAGTGAAAATCTTCTTTGGCCCTGGATGCCAACTCTCGGGCCTCTTCGTAGTGATCCTGATGGTAGGCATAATTGTCCGAAGTGAAAGCAGCCCCAATGCGAATGTTGTCAACCCCGAGATCCTTGTAAATTTTCGTCGCCTCATAGATTTCCTTGTAGTTATCCTTGGTGACGATAAAACCAGTACCAATGATCAATCCCGAATCCCGATTTTTCATCCGGGCATCGACAACCTTTCTGACGTTTGCCAGGACTTTGTCAAAAGTCCCTGAGGGGACTTCACGAATTCTGGAATAGGTCGTCGTGTTTCCGGCATCGATGGAGAAACGAACCCATTTGCCATGAGAAAGAAGTTCGGGGAGCGCGTCTTTCACGATGGTGCCGTTGGAAATCAAGGCAAAATCCAGTCCAAGATCCAACGTTTTTCTAAATATTTCGATATGTTGCGGATGGGATGTCGGCTCACCGCCGCCGGTAAACTGCACAGCTTTCACCCCCATCTCCTGCAAGTCACTCAATATTTCCGAACATTTTTCAAATGGAATCTTGCGGTTGGGATTATTATTGCTGATGCCCGTGATAAGATCAGGCTTGCCGAACAGAATATTGGAGGTGTAACCGTCCATTCTGTAGGCGCAAAAAGAGCAGTTTTGGTTGCAGATATCGGAAATGACAAACTCAACCTGCAAGGGGACAGGCTGGCGTCCCTGCCTGAAATCCTCCAGACGGTCCTGATGGTGGATAATTTTGAATGAACTGTAGGCACCGTAACTGGTTCTTACCATAACCAACGCTCCAATGGATCAGGTGATAACAACATGGATGTACATTTTTTCATCCGGGGCACACAGTTCATTTGCTTTCAGTCAACGGTCGCCAGAAAGCCGCAGAAAGCCTGCCTTAAGGAGGGAGTCACAGACGTTGGAATGCCCACACAACGGACCTGGACCAACACCACAAGACCGCCCGATGCCAGCATGCACACGCCAAGCCATATTGTTCACGCAACGACACCAAGCCGGAAAATCAAGGGGAGAAATGCTAATTGAGTTTAAAAAAAAATGCAATGGTACCGTGTTTTTTAAGATACCAGGGCTGTCCAGATCGCACAGGTCGGGTGTCTCGTCTTGGGACAAAGAGGGGGGGACTGAACGGGTACGCGTCGGGCATGGCGCAGGGAAACTCGTTTTTTTCTCCGCCAAACTTGAATTTTTCCATCGGATGAATGCCTATGCCCTTGACGCAGATTGAATGGATCACCTAGACTGCCCGGTTTGGAGGGAAATCTGTTTCCTGCCCGAAGGGCATCGTATTTTCCGCTCCCCGGTTAAACAAGGTTGCCAGCCTTGCAAAAACGGGATCGAAACTTTGGATTCCGAAGTTTATTCAGGTTGTCGAAGCCATGGAGTTTTCCAAGCATGCTAAACGGTAAAACAGTCTTGATCACGGGGGGAACCGGGTCATTTGGCAAAAAATTTGTGCAGATCGTATTGCAAAAATATAAGCCAAAAAAATTGATTGTCTTTAGTCGCGATGAGCTTAAGCAGTTTGAGATGGCCCAAAGGTTCACTGTCGAAGAACATCCCTGCCTGCGTTACATGCTGGGGTGTGTTCGTGATGGTGATCGGCTGAAGCGCGCCTTCCACGATGTGGATTATGTCGTCCACGCGGCAGCACTCAAACAGGTTCCGGCAGCCGAGTACAATCCTGGAGAGTGCATCAAGACCAATGTGCTTGGGGCCATGAACGTCATCGACGCAGCCCTGTACAGCAATGTTACAAAGGTAGTGGCCCTATCCACCGACAAGGCTTGCAACCCCATCAACCTGTACGGTGCCACCAAGCTTTGCTCCGACCGGCTTTTCTCCGCCGCCAAGGTTTACAGGGGATCACTCAGAACCATTTTTTCCGTTGTTCGCTACGGCAACGTCGTTGGCAGCCGGGGATCGGTGATTCCCTTCTTTCAGGAGCGGGTGAAAACGGGAGTTCTGCCCATCACCGACCCGCGCATGACCCGTTTTTGGATCACATTATCTCAGGGGGTCCACTTCGTCTTGTATGCACTGGCCCATTGCCAGGGAGGTGAACTCTACGTTCCCAAAATTCCCTCGATGAAAGTCACCGATCTGGCTACCGCCATTGGACCACACTGCGAGCAGCGAACCGTCGGCATCCGTCCTGGTGAAAAACTGCATGAAGTTTTGATCAGCGAGGATGAAGCCCGGAATGCCGTCGAATTTGACAAGCATTATGTGGTCCAGTCCGAACCCACCCTGCGGGCCAGACTGTTGGACCCGAAAAACCCGGATGGCGTTGGAAAACCGTGCGAGGAACATTTTCGTTATGTCTCCGACACCAATCCCGATTTTATGCGCGTTGCTGACCTGGAAAAGCTGTTGGTTCAGATTTCCGACGATTATCGGATTGAAGAGAGCCGCTGGTCTCCTGTCGTCAATCCCAAGTGACCGTCTGGACAGGATTGGGGACGGGTCGGTGATTTTATCCCAACGGTGAGACTATGAGGGTGTTCATAACCGGAGTCGATGGTCTGACTGGGGGCAATCTGGCTTGGTATTTCAAAGACAGGGTGGCGCGGGTTTTGGGTATTTCTCGCACGCATCCCGTCGCCATCCCTGACGTAGAAACGCCCGCGCTGAACGTGCAGAACTACAACCGGGTCCGCCAGTGTCTGACGCAGTTCAAACCAGAGGTCATAATTCACACTATTTCTGCTGTCCATTACGGCCACGACCCTGCCGACCAGGAGCGCAGTTGGAGGTCCAACGTCCTGTCGACGCGGGTGATTCTCGACGCTGCAAGGGATCTTCACGCCCGTGTGGTTCTTATCTCCATTGAGGCTGAAGATTCCCCTTTCAACGAAGAAGTGCCAATCGTTGGTGATCCCGAAAATTGGTATGTGTCTGACAGGACGGAGGCGGAACGGATGGTCATGGACCACCCGGAGTCTTTGGTTTTGCGTACCAGGTTGTTTGGCTGGAATGTGGGTGATGTGGAGTGTTTTCCCGAATGGTTGTTGCGCAATCTTTTCAATAAGGAGACGGTTTTCTGTTTTACCGAGCGGGTTTTCTCCGCCATTTATGTCCTTGATTTTGCCGAATTGCTGGGTCGGTGTCTCCGTCAGGGAGTGACCGGTTTTTTTCGAGTGATTGGCAACGATGACCTGTCGAATTATTCATTCGGACAGGAGCTGGCCAGGATTTTTGGGCTGGATCCTGCGTTCATTCAACCAAGAATTGTGCGTTTGCCGCTGCCCGCGAACGCAGCCTGCCTGCCTACAGACGGACAACCCACCCTTCTGAATGAAATCGGGGGGGGGCAGGTACCGACGGTTCGGGAAGGTTTGGCCGCTTTCTTCCGGGATTGGCGTGATGGTTTTCCAAATCGGCTCAAGGAGTGTGCAAAGGTGGCCGCCCCTGTTTGCATTCTGCCGCAAAGGGATGTGATTCCCTATGGATGTCAGTTGATTGACGCCGATGACATGGAAGCAGTGACGAAAGTATTGCACTCGTGGAGTTTGACTCAGGGACCGACGATTGATCACTTTGAAAAAGACGTGGCCCAAACCGTCCACGCTCGCTATGCCGTCGCGGTAAATTCCGGTACTGCGGCTTTGCATATCGCCTGTCTGGCCTGCGGTGTGGGACCGGGGGACGAAGTGATCACTTCTCCCATCACGTTTGCGGCCTCGGCTAATTGCGCTGTCTATTGTGGGGCGGTACCGCTGTTCGTGGATATCGACCCACAAACCTACAACATGGATCCCGACGCCCTGGAGCAAAAAATCACTGCCAGAACCAGGGCGGTCATTCCGGTGCACTTTGCCGGGCAAAGCTGTGACATGAAACGGATTCATGACATTGTCCGTAAGAAGGAAATTGAGTTTGGCCGGAAAATCACCCTGATTGAGGATGCGTGTCATGCCTTGGGGTCTTGTTATCTTGGAACCCCCGTTGGCGATGGTCGTTTTTCGGATATGACCATATTCAGCTTTCACCCGGTCAAGCATATCACCACAGGTGAAGGCGGCATGGTGGTTACCAATGATATGGCTTTGGAGAAAAAATTAAAAATATTGCGCTCCCACGGCATTTCCAAAAATTTTGACGCGACCAACCATGGACCTTGGTATTATGAACAGGTAGCCCTGGGATTTAATTATCGGATGACCGATCTTCAATGCGCCCTGGGCATCTCCCAGTTAAAAAAATTAAACTGGTTTCGGGATCGCCGTAGAAAGATTGTGCAACGCTACAACGAAGCTTTTTCTGGGCTGTCATGGGGAATCCCCCCCTACGAAGCACCGCAGAGTGAGGCCAATTTTCATTTGTACGTTCTTCGGTGCGATTTTGTTCATTTGGAAATGAGTCGGATTGAGTTGATGGGTGCCCTCAAGGATCGGGGGATTTTGACCCAGGTACATTATATTCCCGTTTTTTCCCATCCCTATTATCGAGAACGGTTTCCAGTGGATGAAACGGCGTTTCCCCATACATGGAACTATTACGAAACCTGTCTTTCCCTACCGTTGTTTCCTGGGATGAGTGACGCCGAAGTGGAAACGGTGATCCGGGAGGTTTGTGCGTTGGCCAAGACAAAGAAACCAAACCGATGAAAATACAAAAGCTGGGATTGGGGACTGTTCAGTTTGGCCTGGATTATGGCATTTCCAATCAGCGAGGTCGCGTCTCCGAGGGGGAGGCCTGGGATATTTTGTCACTGGCAGCAAACAATGGCGTGACCCTGCTGGACACGGCCACGGGTTACGGTGACAGTGAGTTGGTTCTTGGCGGCATCATGGCGGCCCGTCCGGGGTTTTTCCGGGTGGTTACCAAACTGCCGGTGGCAGCAGGTCCCGAGGTCAGCGAAAAGGATGGTGAAAATGTGGCGGCAGCCCTGACTCGATCATTGAGTCGCCTGGGTCTGCCTGCGGTTTATGGTTTATTGGCCCACCATGCAACCGACCTGCTTAAACCTGACGGGCATCGTTTGATTCGGGCGATGGAGGCCTGCCGGGATGCCGGAATGACGCAAAAGATCGGAGTTTCCATCTACACTGCGACAGAAATTGATGGCATTCTCGATCTGTTTACCCCCGATGTCATACAATTGCCCATCAATGTAGCCGATCAACGCCTAATTCATTCCGGCCATTTGGAGAAACTGAAAAAGAGAGGGGTGGAAATTCATGCCCGATCCATTTTTCTCCAGGGACTCCTCCTCATGCCTCCCGAAAAGTTGCCCGACTATTTTTCGCCGGTCCGCCACCATTTTGCCGCCATCCACTCTGCCTTTGATGCAAAGGGATGGTCGCCGTTGGAGGGGTGTCTGCGCTTTGCCATGGAGCAACCGGAATTGGATTTTGTGTTAACGGGGGTTACCGGGGTCGATGAACTGGAAGAAATAGTGGCTATTGTGCAACGGTGCGATAATGATTACCACAGGCAGACATTTCCGGCAGTACCGGATGAGAGTGCACATTATTTGAATCCAGCGTGTTGGCAGGTCGGCCAATGAACGAACATTTGCCGGAGCGATGCGTGTTAGGGAAAAATCAAGGGTGAGCCAAGCCAAAGGTGGATTAAATTTCGAGGCGCAGCCGTTTTTGTGGAATTCGGTTTGTTTGGGCCTTAAGATATGGACCAGCAACAAGCCTTTGATTTCCGAAGTCAGGCGTCTTTACGACTCGGAGATCATTCGTTATGTTGAATTGTATATCGTTCCTGGAACCGAAAAAGAGTACGGGTATGACTGGCAGATTCATGGTGTCCCGAAAGTTCTTCATGCCCCGCATTTTGGGGCTGGGTTTAATCTGTCGCTCAAAGAAAAGGAATCTTCCAACAGGAGAATGTGGAACGAGGTGATGCGCTATGCTGACCGTTTCGATCCAGAGGGGTTGATCGTTCATTTGGGAACCAGTGGAAATTTGTCTGAAAGTGTACGTCAGCTTGGGGCTTTCGCCACGCCTCCGTGTCCCCTGTGGATTGAAAATAAGCCGTGTTTGTCTACGGATGGGTCTAGGTGTGTTGGAGTGACGCCGGATGACATCCTGGAAGCGAAATCTTTGCTTGGCTCAGGTTTTTGCTTGGATTTCAGTCATGCACTTTGTTATTCAGCCTACGCACAACTGGACCATCATCGGGTTTTGGAAAACTTTTTGGAGTTAAACCCGCAAATTTATCATTTGTGCGATGGATTCATGGGAAGTATTCGTGATCAACACCTTCACCTTGGAGAGGGAGATTATAACCTTCCATCCCTTGTGAATCTGCTTCCGGACAATGCCATGGTCAGCCTGGAAACCCCAAAAAAAAGCCAGGAAGATTTGTTTTTCTTTGAAAGTGAGTGCCTTATGATACTGGAAATGAGGAAATCCAATCCATGAAACCCCGACGTATCGCCGTTGTTCCTGCGCGAGGTGGCAGTAAACGTCTGCCGGACAAGAACATAAAGAACTTTCATGGTAAGCCAATGATGGGGCATATATTGGATGCTGCAAGAGAGTCGGAACTGTTTGATTGCATTCATGTATCTACCGAGGATGGCCATATCATGGAAGTGGCTGACCAACTCGGATATAAGGTTGATTTCATGCGGCCAAACGAATTGGCCGATGATCACACCCCCCTCATGCCAGTATTAAAGCATGTGGTGGATACCTTCAAAGAGCGGGGAAGAATATTTGATCAGGTCGTTTTACTGATGGCCTGTGCACCACTGATTGAAGCATCGGATTTACGCGAGGGGTCTTTGTTGTTTGAACGTTTTTCAGGGAAACGGGCGGTGATGAGTATTACATCGTATCCGGTGCCTGTGGAATGGGCCTATTCGCGGCGAGAGGATGGCCTGTTGGAGCCTGTGCAACCGGGCATGTTTGCAGTTCGTTCACAGGATTTGCCAAAAAGATACTATGAAACCGGTTGCTTCACTTTTTTTCCGGTGCAACAGGTTCTTGGTGGAGGTTCTGGGGATGATGGAAACTTTGTTGGTCTGATATTGCCACGTTGGAAATCGGTGGATATCGATGATGCGGAAGATTGGGAATTGGCAGAGAGATTGTTTCAAAAGAAAAGACAGTAAAATCTTAGGCTTTCCTTTTAAAGGTGGACACCCGTTGAGGATGTCTCTTGCAGTTCTTTTATGATGACCATACTCGCTTTGGATTTGACAATCAGGGAATTCAGCAAGTCTTGAATCAACATAGTGGAGGAAATAAATGGAGCTTGTTCAACCAGAAAAAATCGAATTTCTAGAGACGTTACCCATAGCAGGAAAAGGCAGATATGTAACTTACTCCGAATGGAAAGGAATTGCCCCGGTCAAGGTCGATAATCGTCTAAAGTTAGATCTTAACGACGATAATGTTAAATTGTTTTTTGACTATATCCAAGGCGGTATGCCTTTGGTTCCCATTGTCCGCTCCAACCCCAAGTTTCCGCATCGTCTCCACCTGCCAACACGGGTATTGCTGGAAATGACCAGTCGATGCAACCTGAAATGTCACATGTGCCCACGACAAAGTTTGGAGCGGGAAAGTATCGATATGGATCCCACATTGTTCAAACAGTGTGTGGATGCTCTGGATGCGATCCACATTGATGGTATATGGATTTTCAACCTGGGAGAATCCATCCTTCACCCCGAGTTTCCATCACTGCTGAAATATGTTTCCGATAAGAAAAACTTGGGGCCAATCTGGCTCTCTTCCAATGGTCGGGATCTCAACGCCCGCTTTGCCGAGATGATCGTCCAATCCAATATAACGTTCATGAACATG
Organism: Magnetococcales bacterium; assembly: GCA_015660855.1. Classification (GTDB taxonomy): domain Bacteria; phylum Pseudomonadota; class Magnetococcia; order Magnetococcales; family UBA8363; genus UBA8363. Next base: position 22,872 of record JACSDG010000003.1, on the reverse strand, counting down.
TCCGTTAACGCAGACCGTCCTGAGACCTACGAAATTATTTCACCAAAATCAAACTTCAACCAACACATGGACAATTTTAACGACCTGATCCAACGAAAAAAAGCTTCAGGCCGACGTACACCGTTCACGCGTGTTCAAATTATCGATCAACAATGCGCCAGAGATGAAATTGACCCATTTCTCCAACGATTCACGGGACATGCAGATATCCTTGCAATCAATATATTGGAAGCGTTTTCTCAAAATGTAGAACCGAATCAGGAAGATGCCATTCTCCGCCAACGAAAGGAGAAAAAGAGCTGTCACCGTATTAATCGCAGCGATCTTTTTATTTTTTCCAATGGGGAAACAACCTTTTGCGATACCGATTTTAACGGTAAATTTTCATTGGGTAATGCGAAAGAAAAAACCATTGAGGAAATATGGAATTCTTATCTAAGGAAAAAGTTGATTGAACTCAATAAAACAGGAAGCCTTAATGAGGTTGATTTGTGCCGCAATTGTCTCGACTATGATCTGTGATTTATTTTTCCGTCCGTTATCATAGTGTTGTTGGTTGTACAAAAAGTTTCCGAAAAATAATGGTTAACTGCGCATTGGAAAGAATCTGGAAGGTAATCCCATGACCATGGATCATGTTAAAGAAGAACCATCTCATCCGCAAGGACATAGATACAAGCAATCGGAAGCGTTGTTGCAGAGGGCTTTGCAGACTATTCCCCTGGGTTCGCAGACTTTCAGCAAGAGCAAAGTACAGTTCCCCTACGGAGCGGCCCCATTTTTCATCGAAAAAGGTCAGGGGTGCCGGGTGTGGGATGTCGATGGCAACGAATACATCGATTTTATCAATTCCCTTGCAGCCATTTCCCTGGGATACAACGATCCGGACATTAACCGTGCCGTAGCCGCCCAACTTGAACAAGGAATCATATTTTCACTACCCCACAAATTGGAGATGGAGGTGGCGGAAAGGTTGGTGGCGATGGTTCCTTGCGTGGAAATGGTTCGCTTTGGAAAAAATGGATCCGATGCCACTGCGGGAGCTATTCGTCTGGCCCGGGCCTATACCAAACGTAACCATGTCGCAGTATGTGGTTACCACGGTTGGCAAGATTGGTACATTGGTTCCACAGCCCGTCATTTGGGAGTTCCGGATGTCGTTCGTGAACTGACCCATACGTTCGCTTACAATGATCTGGCCTCATTGGAAACAATTTTTGCCCGTTATCCGGATCAGTTGGCGGCAGTGATCATGGAACCGATGAACGTTGCCTTTCCAAAAGATGATTTTTTAACAAAGGTGAAAGATCTAACACACCAGCACGGCGCGATCCTGATCTTTGATGAAACCATCACCGGTTTTCGCTATGCTATAGGTGGTGCTCAGGAATACTTTGGAGTTATTCCCGATTTGGCGACTTTCGGTAAAGGGTTGGCCAACGGTTACCCCTTGTCGGCGATTGGAGGTCGCAAGGAAATCATGCGTTTCATGGAGGACATATTTTTCTCTTTTACCTTTGGTGGCGAAGCCCTGTCACTGGCTGCCGCCCGGGCTACACTTGACAAGTTGCGTCGAGAACCGGTGCTTGAAACCATGTGGACTCGTGGGAAACAGTTGTTGGATGGTGTCCGAGAAATGATCGCCCTGCACGGGATGGAGCACATTTTCGAGGCAGCAGGCCAACCGGTCTGGTCTTTTCTCCTGATGCGGGACGCTGGGGGGTACTCCTCCTTTGAAATACGGACATTGTTCATGCAGGAAATCTTGGCTCGTGGAATTCTTGGTCTTGGTTCCCACAACGTGAGCTACTCACACAGCGTTGGGGATGTGGAGAGGCTTATTTCCGTTTATGGAGAGGTTTTTCCGATCATTAAAGATGCTGTAGATAATAAACAGATGGCACGATTTCTGCGGTGTGAACCTTTGCAGCCGTTGTTCAAAGTACGTTGATTCTTCAAATTGGAGAAATCTGCCATGTTTTTCATCAGCAGTCCGGTTTTGTCCGATTGGTCTTCGACAGTACCTCTGGGGAACCACGTTATTGGACCAGGTCATTCGTGTTTCGTCATTGCCGAGGCCGGATCCAACCATGGTAGAAATTTGAATACCGCCCTGGCTCTCGTCGATGCGGCAGCCGATGCAGGATGTGACGCAGTCAAATTTCAAACGTTCACTGGAGAAGATCTGGCGGCAAACTTTGAAAATCCTGCCACCCGACTGCCAGAAGAATTTCGGGTTTGGGGCAATACTTTGCAGGAACTCTATAAAAATTGTTCCCTGCCCGATAATTTTCACGAAGCCCTGGCGCAACACGCTAAACAGAGGGGAATTTTGTTCTTGTCTTCTCCCTTTAGTGAGGTCGCCGTTGATCGTTTGGTTGCCCTAGGTGTTGCGGCATTGAAAATTGCCAGCTTTGAATTGGGTCATCTGCCTTTGATTCGCCATGCGGCAAGCACAAACTTGCCTTTGATTCTCTCAACCGGCATGGCTGGCCTCGGGGATATTGAACGGGCTTTGAACGCGGCCGCTCAGGGCGGGGCTAAAAATGTGATACTTTTGCACTGTGGTTCCAACTATCCCATGGGACCGGCTGGAGCCAATCTGGCATCCATGGAAACGATGCGTCGGGCCTTTGGAACGCCGGTAGGTTTCTCGGATCATACCCTGGGTATCGCGGTGCCGATTGCAGCGGCCACTTTGGGAGCCAACGTTCTGGAGAAACATTTCACCTTGGACCGCAATTCGGACGGTCCAGATCATCCCTTTGCGTTGGAACCCGACGAGTTGAAAGAAATGGTAACGCAGATGCACACGGCTGAATTGGCTGTTGGTGGTTCGCGCAAACGGCGTCAGCCAGAAGAAGAGGAGCATGCCCGCCGTGGGCGCCGCTCCCTTTTCTACGCACGACCCATCAAGGCGGGAGAAATCGTTACACTCGGTGATTTCAAAGTTTTACGCCCTGGTATCGGTTTGGAACCAGTTTTTCTGGAACTTTTGCTTCATCGGCAGATTCATCGATCGGTGGAGATGGAAAACCCGGTGGTGTGGGAAGATTTTCTAATCGGTGAATAGATGTTGAAAGAAAAAAAGTCTTGTAAAATGAACCACGGATTGGTTGCCTCGTGCAGTCCAAGACATCCGCCACTGGTAGAGATCATCTGTGATGGAGGCCAGGACTATGGGTATGGGCATTTGTGTCGATCAGCAGCCTTAGCGTGGGAACTAAAATCGCGAAATTTGGGCGTCCGCTTCCGGGCACTTTCCCCCGATGTGGCAGGTAAGCATCCGAGTGTGCCTCACGATGACGGTGACTTGTCCCTGGTCATTATCGATTTGCCATACAACGGCGATCCCTGGATCACAATGGCCAGGGAATTGGCGGTTCCGGTTTTGACTCTTGATTTTATTGGTTCATCGACACGTCCAGATCTGGATATCAGTATCTGGGATCGAGGGAGTGCGTCCGCAGGAACACTCCAGAAGATTGGTCTTGAGTTTGCCATCATTCGCCAGGAAATTATTCAGGTTTATCCTGCAGCACAGAAAACTGGCTCCGGGGTTCTGGTGATTGTGGGTGGGCAGGACATCAAAGGACTCGGCCCTGTCATCGCCAGTCGCTTGGCGGAAATGGGTCAAGAAGTCACTCTCGTTGAAGGTCCACTGAATGCAGTCCGGAGTTCATACCAGGATAAAGGCTACGTTCGGCTTCGAACGCCCATCGACCTGCCGCAGCGTATGGCAAACTGCGCCTGGGCGGTCACCAATGGAGGTGCTACCATGATGGAGATGATGTTTCTGGGTAAACCAACATGGGTTGTTCCACAGACGGATGCAGAAGCGGGATTGGCAAATTTGATTGCCAAGCAAGGGGGAATATTTGGGGTGGGATTGGAAGGATTGACTGTTCCGACGTTGGAGCAATGCACGGCAACAGCTATTTGTGCCAGCCGACTGGTGGATGGTACAGGTTTGAAGCGGATAGCCGATGAAGGGATGGCGTTGTTATGAAAAGAGACCACGACACATGGCTGGTAGCGGTTACGGCTGGGCGTTGGCAGACCCATGGTATCCGTTCGGCGCAAGCGGCGGGACTGCGCGTGATGGCCTTGGATGGCGATGCTTCGGCGCCGGGGCTTGCCATTGCAGATGCCTTTGCCGTTGTGGATATTCGTTCTCCCGATGCCGTTGAAAAGGCATTGCGTGATTCTGGAATCCAACCGGGTGGTGCCATTGCTTTTGTTTCGGAAGCGGGTATGGCTTCGGCGGGTCATTTGCGTGAGATTTGGGATCTTCCTGGGCCAAAAAGGGTATTGACAGAGCGTTTGTTGAATAAATACCAGCAGCGAAGTATTTGGGACGCTGCGGGTCTGCCAAATCCACAGTGGATCATGGCTGAGAATCTTGATCAAGTTTTAAATGCTTTGAAAAGTATCGGTTTACCGGCGATCATCAAACCAGTTGATTCAGCGGGAAGCCGGGGGGTTTCCCGTGTCGATGATTTGGCGATGATCCCGCATGCCGTAGAGAAGGCATTATCCTTTTCTCCAAGCGGCAAAATATTAGTGGAGTCATTGATGGTGGGGACAGAATATGCTGTGGACACTTTTTTCCACAAGTCGCAAGCATGGATATTGTCTGTAACCGGCAAGGTTAAAGTGCCCGGGAGCGGTGGCACGGTGGCGATGGAGTTGGCAAGCCCGGATTTGGATCCGGCGGTTGTCGATGCTATTGGCAAAACTGCCGTGGATGCATTACTGGCTCTGGGGTACGAGGAAGGCCCTGGCCACACGGAAATTATTCTTTGTGAGGGCAACCGACCTGGGTTGGTTGAGACGGCGGGGCGCGGTGGGGGGTTTATGGTGTTTGACAAGATGGTTCCTTTAGCCAGTGGCTATGATCTTGCCACCGCTTGTGCGTTACAGGCGGTTGGACGAGAGCCACCACAGGTCCATTTTAAACGGCAAGCTGTTGTCTTGCGGTTTTTTCCAACGGTGCCAGGGGTTGTCCGTCGATTGGATGGTTTTGATGCCGCCAGTCGGTTGCCAGGAGTTGAGGCGGCTCCTTTCATGGAAATCGGAAAGGTGGTTAGCAAGGCTGATAGTGATGGGGATCGTTTGGGATATATTTTGGCCGGTGCTGAAACGCTCAAGGTCGTTCGGGACTTAGCCGACCGGGCGGAAGCGATGATCCATGTCGAAATCAATTGAGCCTTTGTGTGAGTTTCCGATTATTGATGCGCATGTGCATCTGGATTCAAGGATCCAGGGCGGGGCGGCGTTGGCGGCTCGAAAACTAAACGACTTTATGGTTGGTGCGGGCGTTACGCGGGCGGTGGTGCTCCATCTGGAGTCTCAACCATGGCAAGTGGAAGAGGTTGCCGATGCCATTGCGGGCTGTGACCGATTGGTTGGGTTTGTCAATATTCACCCACACGCCCCCGATTGCGCCAAAAGGCTCAGGCACGCCATTGAGACGTTAGGTTTCATTGGTTTAAAGCTGCACCCAAGACTGCAACATTTTGATCTTGAAGAAGAAAGGTCTCGTAACCTGGTAAGCCTAGCCGGAGAGATGGGAGTTGCGGTCATTGTAGATGCGTTTCCTGACGGAGACTGGTTGGCTATGGGATTTAGTCCGCTTGTCTTTGCCCGGATGGCTCAGAAGTGCCAGAAAACACGAATAATACTTGCCCACTTTGGTGGTCACCATTGTATCGATTTCATGATGATCGCCAAGCGAATTCCAAACCTCTATCTTGATTTCTCATATTCTCTCCTTTATTATTATGACTCTCCGACTGTTCAAAGTCTGTTATATTGTTTTCGAAGTATGAAATATGAACGTATTTTTTTTGGCTCCGATTATCCTGATCGTCCTGTAGCAGATGTTTTAGATGCCAGTCGGGCGATTTTCACAGAGTGCGGCATTTTGCCGACAGATCAGCGTAAGCTGTTTTATGAAAACGCACGGAAATTTTTCCAATGGACCGATATCTGACAGACGATGAAGCGAACCGGATTCGAGATCTCTATGAAAGCCGACTGAAAGATTCAGGTACGGACGTGAAGACTGTCGGATGGGGTTCCAAAAAAGATCAGATGCTACGCTTTCATGTACTGACTCGTGGAGTCAAACTCCAGGGGCGGAGCGTCATGGATATTGGTTGCGGACTCGGTGATCTGGTGCCTTTTCTGGACCAACAAACGGATGGGCAGTACGAATATCTTGGAATTGATCTTGCGCCAAAGCTTGTGGAAACGGCGAGGGGAATCCATGGAGGTCCACGTCGGCGTTTTCTAGCGGGAGATATTCTGCAATTAGACGACTTGGCGCCTGTTGATGTCGTGCTTATGTCTGGGGCTCTTTCGTTTCGGATTGGGGATAATATTTCTTTCACTCAGACCATGCTGCGACGTATGTTCAGTTTGAGTCGCGAGGTCATGGCGGTTAATTTCTTGACTAGTTATGTAGACTACCAGGCCGAAAAGAACTTTCACTATTCTCCAGAGTCGTTGTTTACCTTTTCAAAATCGTTGACTCGCTGGGTGACGTTGCTGCACGATTACCCGTTGTGGGAATTCACTCTTCAACTGAGATCTGAAGCCCGACAGGAATCTTACGTTACCGACAACATGGCCATTGAGAAAAAAAAGGGGGGGGACTAAATGGTTACCTCGAGAGCGGTTGCGCTTCGTCTGGCGGTTATTCAACGTCTGGGGATTTTGAATGTATAAAAATTTAGTCATAAAGAAATATCGCCTATGGTTGCGCCGTTGGCGAGAATTGAAAAGATTCGGCCCCTGCTTAAGTACAGACATTATGGCAATTGCAGAAAGGAATCAAGACCTCATAGAAAAAAAAACTTTCACCTTCTGCGTACCAAAGGCCCTTGAGGCCGGTGCGGAACTGTGTATGCGGCAAATTTTGTTTGAGTTTTCTCGTTTTGATGATCGAATAGTGCGGTTCACTCTTTACTATGGCGCAGGCATCGAAAAACATCTAGTATTGGCATTGCCTTCCTCATGGTTAAAAGTCTTTGCAGAAAAAGGTTGCCGTATTTCACGGGTAAGGTCTGGATTTTATTTTGTTCGATTTCTCATTTATAAATATTTGCAGGGGGTAAAATCTGGTTTGTTCATGTTGAGGGCCTTGTTGTCTTCGCAGTTACCGCGAGTCAATAAGCCGTATGGTGTTCTGATGCGGATGGCACCGGATCAATGCCCAAAAGTGAGAGATTCATCCTATCGGCGTAATTTCATAACATGGTACCAGGGGTGGAAAGACCGAGACCCTCGGGTCGAAGAAATCTGGGCGCATTGCTATAAGTTCAAAGGTGAAACCAACCAGCAGGGAATCACAGTGGTCCAAGGGGAACACCCCTTTCCCTTGCTTTCTTCATTATCTCTTCGGTTATTGGTGTCCATTAAGGTTATATGGGTTGTGGTTTTTTCCGGGATGGCCATGCTGCTGGGGCGATGGCATTACGCTATTATTCTGCAAGACATCGTCCATGCCGTCTACGGGCTTCACATACCTGAAAATCATTGGGGACGTGAGTATATATTTCACTGTTCTTCGCCGTTTGTGCGTCCTCTTTGGAGTTACTTGGCTGAAGCGGCAGGGGCGCGCATCAGCATGCTCCACTACAGTGTCAATTCGTGGGCCGTGTTTCCTGATAAAGCTCCTCAACCCGTTGTTGGAGGAGGGGAAGGATTAAGTAGTTGGCCTTGTTATATCTCGATGAGTGAGGACCATAAACGTGGGCTTCAAAAGTTGCGCCGACAACCGATTCCAGTCATAGTTGACCCTTTTGTGGCGTTTTCTGACAGTGGGGAATCATTGGATTCGGTCGATTTGTCCAAATTCGTTGCCCTGTTTGATGTTGCAGGTTGGCGACCCCTGTTCATGGCCAAATTGGGGACCAACAACCCTTGCGTGGGGAGTGATGCAACATGCAAGTTTCTTAGTCTAGCAATAAAAGCTATAAAAGATCGGGGTTTAAAGGTCGTATATAAAGCTAAAAGGGAACTTCACAATGACAAAATGTATCTTTCAAAGTCTTATATTAATCTTGTAAGATCCTTTCGGAATGATCCGGATATTACCGTTCTGTCGTCTGCAATAACCGCTCAGCGAGTCATCGAGCGTTGCCTTGCGGTGGTTTCCATGCCGTATACTTCCACGGCCGTGATTGGAAAAGCCGCTGGAAAGCCATCGGTTTTCTTTGATGCCGTTGGCACCGTTTCTTCGGTCGCTCCCCTTGTCCATGGGGTCCAGGTAGTCAGCGGCGAAGCGGAGTTGACTCACTGGTTGGATCACTCGGTTCTGCCCCTATTGCAGAATTCGACTCTCCCGCAACAGAAAATCATTTCACCGTAGAGTCTCCTTGCTTATGGTTGAAGTTCAAGGATCTTCTTTACCCAATAACCAGGAGGGGCAAGGTTATTTACCATTGGCGTTTGAGTGCGGCAATCTCAAAGGGTGACGGTTGACAATCTGTCCTGAATGCTTTAGCCTGCTACGGATGGGCGGCTGATTATTCCGAGGTGGGGTTGGGCGTTCCAGATTATCCTTTGCACCCACCCGCTGCTGTTAGGAATCATGTGTCCCCTTTCGCTCTGCTGAACCTTTCCCCTACCATCCAATCCACCCTTGCCAAACTTGGCTACCAGGAACCGACCCCGATCCAAACCCAGGCCATCCCGCCAGTGCTTCTGGGACGGGATCTTTTGGGGATAGCCCAAACCGGAACCGGTAAAACCGCTGCCTTCGCCTTGCCCATTTTGGATCGGCTCGCACTCAAGCGGCCAACGGACGGTAACCGACCCATTCGCTGTCTCGTATTGACTCCAACCCGGGAACTCGCTGCACAAGTTGCCGAAAGTTTTCACGATTTGGGGAAAAATCTGCGCCTAGTCCATACCGTGATTTTTGGCGGTGTTGGACAAGGCCCCCAGGTCAAGGCACTCAAGCGCGGCGTCGATATTCTCGTAGCCACCCCCGGACGTTTGTTGGACCTGATGCACCAGGGACATGTGCGTTTGGGAAACCTGGAAGTTTTTGTCCTGGACGAAGCAGACCGCATGTTGGACATGGGGTTTATCCACGACATCCGCAAAGTCGCGGCTGTGCTACCGAAAAAACGGCAAACCCTGTTGTTCTCCGCCACCATGCCTGCCGAAATCTCCGGTCTGGCCGCCAGCCTGCTCCACGAACCTTTGCACGTTGAGGTGGCCCCCCAGGCAACTTTGGTCGAGGGTGTTGACCAAAAAGTCCTCCTGGTGGATCAAGCCAAAAAACCCCAACTGTTAAAACTGTGTTTGGAACAGAAAGATATTGAACGAGCCTTGGTGTTTACCCGTACCAAGCATGGTGCAGACCGGCTAACCAAAGGATTGATCAAACAATCGGTCATGGTGGCTGCCATCCACGGCAATAAATCACAAAATGCCCGAACCGAAGCCCTGCGCCAATTTAAAACCGGACAAATCCGGGTGTTGGTGGCCACGGATATTGCCGCTCGCGGCATCGATATTCGCGAAATCAGCCATGTCATCAACTTCGATATGCCCATCGAGCCGGAAAATTATATCCACCGGGTAGGACGCACCGCCCGGGCCGGGCGCAAGGGGACCGCCATCTCTTTTTGTGATGCCTCGGAAAGAAAATATCTGACCGCCATCGAACGCATTCTGCGCGGCAAGGTTCCCCTGGACAAGGATCATCCGTTTCATGATGAGACTTGCACACCACCTGCGGAAAAACCCTCCCCCGCCGCACGCAGAAAGTTTTCACCAACGCCCAAACGCCGTCGCCGCACCCCGGAGCGAGCCTTGTCCGGTCCACAACGCATCCGAAGCACAGCACCTTTGTGAGCCTTTGTAAATAGTTGTCTCAAAATTTCCGTCACCCCTGGACTCCCTTCTTGCGGAGTATCCGGGGGTTGACCGTTCTAAAGACTCGGAAGAACAAAAATCGGAACAGCAGAAGGCCAACAAAAAAAACAGGCGCGGTGCGAATTGCGGTTGACCGGGGGATTGTCCATCCGTGACAATGGCTGGGGTGAGGCGGCGGCTGCTTTTGGTCTCCCGTGCTGGCAGCGCTGAATTAGAATGGTACCACATCACCTCTTGTTGAAGGTTTAAAGCAGCTTTTCCGGTTTTCTAAGTGTTTTTTCTGACCTTTTTTTGTTCTGTGGTTTGTTTTCCTCAAAGAGTGCAAGAGGCCTGAACGCCATGCCGACAAACAGACGTTCGTTTCTCATCCTGACTCTCGTGGTGGTCTGCGGAGCCTTGGGAACCCTGGTCTGGACTTCGTTTACCGGATCGCTGGTCTATTTCCGCACCCCCACCGAAATTCAGGAACAGGCGGCGACCACCAAATCGGGACAGAAAATTCGCATTGGTGGCATGGTCCAGGAAGGCTCCCTGGTCAAGGAACCAGGGACGTTAAAAATCCGCTTCATTGTCACCGATGGAAAAAGTCAGCTTCCGGTGCGCTATGACGGCATGACTCCGGACCTGTTTCGGGAAGGACAGGGGGTCATTGTCGAGGGACCGTGGCAGCCAAACCAGGACTTTGTCGCCACCAGCATTCTTGCCAAACATTCCGAAGATTATATTCCGGTCGAAATGACCCAGGAGGGAATCGCCCGGTCCAAGGAATCCATGTTGCGCACACTGAAATAACGCTGTGTTGTGTTTTTTTTCGGTGCCGGAAAAAATTGAACCGACGCAGGATAAAAACGCCTTAATCCATGGCTAACAGGATGAACCATGTGGATTGAAATTGCCCATTTTTCGACGATTATCGCCTTGCTTTTGGCTTTGCTCCAGGTGGCAGCTCCCCTGGTTGGCGTTGGTTTGCAACGGCCCGTATGGATCAGGGTGGGACGACAGGCGGCCTTTGTGATTGCCGCATTGTTAACGCTGGCCACCGTCGGATTGACCCTTTCTTTTCTGCACCACGATTTTTCCGTCAAATATGTGGCTGAACACGCCTCGCGCAGTTTGCCGATATTTTATTTGGTCACGGCCTTGTGGGGCGGGCATGAAGGTTCGTTGCTGTTCTGGGCTTGGCTTCTGGCCCTTTTCACCGCCATCGCCGTCTGGTGGCACTGGTCAACCCATGGTCGCACCATCCCCTGGATCCTTGCGATTCTTGGTGTAGTAAACTCGGGTTTTCTGGTTCTGGTGCTGTTTCTCTCCAGTCCGTTTGAACGCCTCCTTCAGCCCCCTTTCGATGGTCGTGATCTGAATCCTTTGCTCCAGGATCCGGGCATGGTGTTTCATCCGCCTTTTCTCTACATGGGGTATGTCGGGTTTGCCATTCCCTTTGCCTTTGCCATGGCCGCGCTGATCAATGGTCGCATCTCCGATGAATGGATCCTGGCCACGCGCCGTTGGACCCTGTTTTCCTGGGCCATGCTTTCCACAGGTATTATTTTCGGGGCCTATTGGGCCTACTATGAGTTGGGCTGGGGTGGTTATTGGGCTTGGGATCCAGTGGAAAACGCCTCTTTCATGCCCTGGCTTATCGGCACGGCGTTCCTGCATTCGGTCATGGTCCAGGAACGCAGGCGCATGTTTAAAATATGGAATCTGTTTTTGATCATCACCACGTTTGCCCTGTCGCTGTTGGGTACCTTTCTGGTTCGCTCGGGGGTGCTGTCGTCGGTCCATGCCTTCGCCTCCGATCCGGGGCGTGGAGTTTACATCCTGATGTTCATGGCGGTGGTGCTGATTTTTTCTTTCGGACTACTGGTGTTTCGCTCGGATCGCCTGCGCACCGAAGTTCGTTTGGAAAGCCCCTTTTCCATGGAGGCGGCGTTCCTGTTCAACAATCTTTTTCTGGTTATCGCCGGGGTGACTGTTCTTTTGGGGACGCTCTACCCCCTGGCAGTGGAAACCCTGGGCAATTCCAAGGTGACGGTTGGGGCACCCTATTATAACAAGGTTTTCATCCCCATCATGTTGGGAACCCTGCTTCTCATGGGGGTGGGGCCTTTGCTGGCCTGGCGCGGTGCCGATGGTGCGCGATTGTTCGAACGCCTGAAAAAACCTTTGGCTGCCGGTTTGGCAGGCCTTGTCGCCTGTATCTTCCTTGGGGTGAACCATCCCTACGGAGTGGCTACGGTGGGTCTTCTTTTGTTCGTTATTTTTTCCCATTTGACCGACGTGTGGGGTGGTGTCGCGCGAAGGAGAACCAATACAGGGGAAAGCTTGCCTGCCGCCGTCTTCGGGCTTCTGATCCGCAACAAACGCCGCTATGGTGGTTTCATGGTCCATTTCGGGGTGTTAATGATGGCGGCGGGCTTTGTCGGCTCCGGGTTGTTCCAGGAGGAGAAAAATTTGATCCTGGCCCAGGGAGATTCCGTGGTCATCGGTCGCTGGCGTCTCACGTTTGAAAAACTCATTGAGGTCAAAGGCAGCAACTGGAACGCCCAGGAGGGGATCATCCAGGTGGATGGACCTGGAGTTAAAATGACCATGCATCCCCAAAAACGGGTTTACGAAAATCATGCGATGCCGACAACCGAGGCAGCCATCTTTTCAGGTTTGCGCGAAGATCTGTATATCGTCCTGGGCGATGCCGTGACCGAAAACACCTGGGCTTTTCGCATTTACCGCAACCCTCTGGTGTCCTGGATCTGGAGTGGATCGATGGTCATGGCCATGGGGGTCTTTTTTGCCTTGATGCAGGGGCGACGTCTGGGTAAAAAAACGGTGTGAGCGGGAGTTGAGGGTATGAAAAATTTGTGGAAAGTGGTCCTTCTTTCGGTGGTGGTGATCATTCTTGGCCTCTTTGCCCTGGGTCTGGGAAACGATCCCCGCAACATTCCCTCGCCTTTGGTGGGTCGGCCCGCCTCACCTTTTACCGCCCCCGCCCTGGATGAAGGGCCTCCTATCACTCTGGAATCTTTCCGGGGGCGGTGGGTTCTGGTCAATTTTTGGGGATCCTGGTGTGGTTCGTGCGTTCGTGAACATGCCTACTTGATGGAATTGGCCCGGATGACTGCCGGTCGCGACGATTTTATTATGATCGGGGTTGATTTTAAAGATACCCGGGAGGGTGCCCGGCAGTTCCTGGCCAATCTGGGAGATCCGGGGTATCGGCAAGTGTTTGATCCCGAACAAAAAGTTGCCATAGATTGGGGAGTCTATGGTGCTCCGGAAACCTATCTGGTGGATCCGGCGGGTATCATTCGCCACAAACATGTTGGGCCGTTGTATCCGGGTTGGTTTGAGCAGGTCGCCCTGCCCCTCATGGGGAAGAAACCATGAATATCAAAAAAATATATTTAACATTGATGGTTATGTGTTTTATTGGTGTTTGGAGTGTTCCTGGGATTGCGGTGGACCAAATCGAAGATCCCACGGAAGATTCTGTTCGCAACATTGCCAAAGCTTTGCGTTGCGCCGTGTGTCAGAACCAGTCCGTTTACGAATCCAACTCCGACTTGGCCAAGGATATGTTGGCGGTGATTCGGACCAAAGTTGCCGCAGGAGAAAAAGAAGCGGCCATTCGCGATTATTTTTTCCAACGCTATGGTGATTATGTCTATCTTGAGCCGACGGTTCGCGGGGGTAACTGGTTGTTGTGGGCCGGACCGTTCATAGCCTTGTTGATTGGGGCCATAGCATTGTTGTCCGCCCTGAAAAAATGGCGCCAACCCGAATCTCAGCCATCAGAATCCTTGCCGTCGGACAAAAATGCGTTTCAGGATCGTTTAAAAAATGAATTGGAAAAAGTTGATGTATAGCATAATAACTGAGGTGGATCCTAGTGGTCGAAAACGGAAATCCATGAATTAGAGATTACACCATTGTCCGAAATTTTTGGATTATCAATAGAATTCAAAAACAAAACCTTGGGGCACTGCCCCAAACCCCACCGGAGAAGATGATCCCCCCCGGACCCCCGCAATAATTTCAACCTTAAACAAAAAGGGGGGGGGGACTGAATGGTTACAAAATTATTCTGACTTGATGTAATGAAATTCTTGTGTCACATCCCCTTCCGGTATAAAGTGCGATGCTACATCGCGTGACCTTCAAGGCGCGGGCCTGTCCTCTATACATTAAGGAGCAAAACATATGAAATTGTACCGTATTCTCATCGCAGCATCCCTGATGGCCGCTTCTTCCTCGGTTGCATGGGCTGACAACGATATCGGTTGCGGACTTGGCACCCAAGTCATGGAAGGAAAGTCTGGCGTCGTTTGGAAAGTTCTGGGATTGACCACCAACGGCGTTTCCAGCCAACTGTTTGCCGTCTCCTCCGGCACCTCCGGTTGTGGCAAAAATGATGTCATCACCGCTTCCAACCGTCTGAATATGTTCACTGGGGCCAACCTGGACAAGCTTTCCGCCGAGATGGCCATGGGTCAGGGTGAAACCCTCTCCTCCATGGCTGCTATCATGGGCATCGAACAACAGGACCAGGGGGCTTTCTTCAATTTGACCAAAAACCATTACGGCCAAATTTTTCCCTCCAGTGATGTAACCGCCGGTCAGGTTTTGACCAACATCAACAAATTCATGGCCGCCGATCAACGCCTCGCTGTCTACGTCAAGGGCGCGTAATCACGCCATTTTGCAAAACGATATTTCAAGCGTTGCCAGAGAATCACTCTGGCAACGTTTTTTTTAATTGTGGGTTGCATAATGTTATTAGTCATTTTAAATTATGATTTATCATAGATTGCATCCCAGCTTATTGAAAATAAATATTTTTTTCTTTTTTACAATGATCCTGCTTGGTTCCGTGGTGTTTTGCAGATCCACGACATTGGCCGCTTCCGGCGAAGAGTCTTCGTCCTTGTTAACTCTGGCAAGGAAGATCTCCCCTCCGCAGTCCGACTCCAATTATTTGACTGAGTTGAAAGATCGTGCCCGCAAGCTTTCGTTGCACGAGGATCCCACCTGGCTCGTCTTGTTACACTTTCAGACCTGGCCGGGTTCGGAAAGCGAAAGCACATTGAGCGACCCCCGCTTTTTTCTGTCCGAGCAAGGTAGAACCCGTCCCGACCAGGAATTGGACGCCACTCTCAACTATTTTTTTGCTGACACCAGGGTGATCGCCCCTGAGGATCAACATGCCCAATGCCGTTTTGCCGCCCGTTACAGTTGGTTGAAAAACAAACTGGATTTCGATCCACAACGTTTGCCGCCGCACCCCTGCCCATCCATGGAAGAATGGCGACAAACCCTTGCCCCCTCCGGGATCAGTCTGATTTTCTCCGAAGCCTACATGAACAATCCATCCTCCATGTTTGGACACACCCTTCTGCGTCTTGACAGTCCAGAACAAGGTGAGGGAACCGGAATGTTGGGTTATGCGGAAAATTTCGCCGCCAACACCGGGGATGACGGTGGGTTGGTATTCATATGGAAGGGGTTGGCTGGAGGCTACATGGGTACCTTCTCTCTGTCGCCCTACTATGACAAGATCACCGAGTATAGCGACTGGGAAAACCGGGACATATGGGAATATTCGCTGAATGTCGCCCCTGCGAATATGGATCTGTTGTTGCGCCATTTGTGGGAGATGCGAAGAATTGAAGTGCCCTACTATTTTTTCACCCGGAATTGCTCCTACGAACTGTTGGGACTGCTGGAGGTGGCGATTCCAGGAACAGGGTTGCAGAAAGGGTTTTTCAGCCACGCCATTCCGGTGGATACCATAAGGGCGGTGACATCCACTCCAGGGTTGGTGCGCAAGGTGCGGTACCGTCCATCGCCAGGAAGCCGACTGCGCAAATGGGCCAGTGATCTTTCCCCCGGTTCTCTGAAAATGGCACTGCACATCGCCAACACGGATACGGGTCTGGAAGAGGCGGAGTTCACCACCTTGCCCGACACGGAACGGGCACGTATTTTGGATTTTTCCTACCAATATCTTCGTTTCCGTTTTTTGGATAACAAATTGGAAACCAAAGAAGCTCAACCACGTTCACACCGCATTCTGACCGCGCGCAGTCGCATTGAGCACAAACAACTATTGCTGGATGTACCTTCACCCGATTCGCCACCGGACCAGGGACATCTCACCGCCAGACTGGCGTTGGGGGTTGGGTGGAAAGAGGGGCGTCCGTTCCAAACCTTGCGTATCCGCCCCGCCCTGCACGATATTCTGGACCCCCAGGGGGGGTTCACCCCAGGAGCGCAGATCAATTTTCTGGATATGACATTGCGTTATGAACCTCAGTTCCATCGGGGAACTGTAGAATCGTTGAATGTGTTGGATATTCTCTCTCTAACGCCCATGAATCGTTTGTTTTCCTATCCATCCTGGCGTTTACAGACGGCTTTTGAGCGCCGTAACCGTCCAGAGGCGGAACGCGGTGATCAGGATCAGTTGGTCTGGCGATCTCAAGGGGGGGGAGGTATCACATTGGCTCTGACTGACCATGTATGGGGCTACTTCATGGGGGAAATTGAATCACAGGTAGCGGATGCACTGCGGGATCATTACGCCCTGGGTGCAGGTCCTCACGCTGGGGTGTATTTTCGTGACTCCCAGGATCAATGGTCTGCCCAGATTTCGGCTCAGGCACGTTTTTTTTTCCTGGGCGAAAGTCATGATGAAGACAGGGTCCAGGTGGAGTTGAGTCACCGTTTATCGGCCAACGATGCACTACGTGTATTAACCTACCGGGGACATGAGTACGAGCGCAAATCAGACGTTATACAACTTTCATGGGTACGTTACTTTTGAGCATATCGTATTTTTACTTTTCAAGACGCAGTCCGGTTGTAATAAAAATGCTGGCATGGCTGGGATGTTTTTTTCTGACGCTGCCTCTGACGGCTTGCCAAGCCCTGTTCTTCTTCCCGGAGGAGGGGCCTTTGCGTATGACACCGGATCGGATCGACCTGACCTATGAGGATGTATTCTTTGAGTCGGATGACCGGACTCTGCTGCACGGTTGGTTTTTGCCCGCCATGACATCCCCCACGAAAGACATGGTACTTTTTTTTCACGGCAATGCTGAAAATGTGAGTACGCATATCGGAAACGTCCACTGGCTCCCCAAAGAGGGCCATTCGGTGATGATTTTTGACTATCGCGGCTACGGACGCTCTTCGGGTGCACCCGATCTTGCGGGAGTCCATCAGGACGGTGCCGCTGCCCTGCGCCAAGCGTTGGCGTTGGCCCCTCCCGAAGGATCTTTGTGGGTTTTTGGGCAAAGTCTGGGAGGCAGCATCGCCGCCTACACGGTAGCACACGCCCCACCAGATATTAAAAAACGGATTCACGCCGTGGTATTGGAGGGAACATTTTCAAGTTATCGTGTGATCGCGCAGGAAAAAATGGCCGATTTGTGGTTTGCGTGGTCATTTCAATGGTTACCCAACCTGACCCTCAGCGACCATTACGCCGCCAAGACATCGGTTCCCCTGATCACCGATATCCCCTTGCTGTTGGTTCACGGTTGTGCCGACACCACGATTCCTTGTGAACATTCCAAACGATTGCTGACTCTTGCAGGTTCTTTGGGTGAACTGTGGCTCCCGGAAAATGTCGAACACACCCAAGCCTTCCGCACCCCAGAAAAACAAAAACAACTATTAAAATGGTTGGAAAACACCACGCCCAGCGGACAAAAAAAGTAAGGGGACATCATGCCGGATTCGACGGAGATCCCGTGGAAACCGAATAGATAACATGTCCGTCCTGGTATTTTTCCATGATTTTGGCAAGATCATCCCTCAATCCGGAAAAAATTTGAGCCAGCCTGGGATCAAAATGTTCCCCGGACTCCTTGGCAAGCAAACCCAGGGCATCGTCTAACGTCCAAGCCTTTTTATAGGGCCTGGAAGACGTCAAGGCGTCAAAGACATCACCAATAGCCACCAAACGCCCAGCCAAAGGGATAACTTCCCCTGCGATTCTCTTTGGATAGCCCGTACCATTCCATTTTTCATGGTGCGTCAAAGCAATCACCCGTCCCATATTCAAAAGATCCGATTTTTGTGGGCCAATAATTTCATACCCGATTTCGGCATGGGTCTTGATAATGTCAAATTCCTCCGAAGTAAGCTTCCCCGGTTTGAGCAGGATATGATCGGGAATGCCAATTTTCCCCAGGTCGTGCATGGGAGCCGCCTGCATCAATTGATCCGCCTCCGGTTCACTCAATCCCGACCTCAAAGCCAAAAGATGAACATAACGGCTCATACGGACCACATGCAGACCGGTCTCATTGTCCCGGTATTCCGATGCCCGCCCCAACTGGCGAATCACTTCCATGCGGGTCTCTTCCAACTCCATATTGCGGACCTGGAGCTGGGCGGTGCGCAAGGCAACCTGGTCGGCCAAAAGTTTTCTTTGATCGCGCATGGAAAGATGCGTCCTGACCCTGGCCAACACCACAGGAGGACTGACGGGCTTGACCAGATAATCGGCTGCCCCAAGCTCAAATCCCCTGGTCTCATCCTCCGCTTCCGATCTGGCAGTCACAAACAAAATGGGAATATCCCGGGTGCGCTCCTGCTGTTTGAGCAAACGACAGGTTTCATACCCATCCAACTCCGGCATCATGACATCCAACAGAATAAGATCGGGCTGGGTTGGAGACAACGCAATCTTGATGGCAATCCGACCGTTGGTGGCAATTTGAACCCGATAATGAGATGAAAGCATACGCTGCAAAACGTAGAGATTGTCAGGGACATCATCAACTATAAGTATAGTCTTTTTCGATTCTTGACCTTCTATGGGGGTGTTCATAAGAGTTCCACTAAATTCCATTACGTAGATTGACGAAATTGCCAAGCATCTTCCGAGATTGTGTCGGCAACAAAGTAGAGATGTCAAGCCCGTTATGATACCATAAAAAGGGTGCCACCATAGGATGCTCTTTGGGTTGTGGTGATTTTCCTTTGGCTTATCGGGAAAATAAAGTTTGGCAAAAATTGGTGCAGACAAGCACCCTGGGCCACGGGATGAATTTTTACAAGATAGCTTGGATATCGCAGAAAGGCAGTTCCCAAGGTGATGGATGCAACCTGTACGTAAACTGAGTGTGCCCAAATGGAAAATTTTTTGGATTGGCAAGGCAAAAGACACTGGGAACGGCAAGAATATCAAACCAGTATGACCCTGCAGTTGCATGACGGCAGGGTTTTGTACGGCCATACCCTGGATGTCAGCCTGGGGGGGGTTTTTCTTCAGACCGATGCCCCACCAGACAACGTAGCCCTGGGGGTGGAAGGAAATCTGGTCATGAGAATCACCCACATGAACGTCGACTTTCCATGTGTGGTCGTTCGGGTGACGTACCAGGGCGTTGGTGTCAACTTTGTTGCCAAACATTCTGAGTTTGGCATGCTCATCAGCCATGATATGACCCTCGGCCTCATTACACGCACCAACAGTGCCTTTGCCCAATCGATGGAATTGGAAACAACGCTGCAAACCAGCGTATCCCACATCAAAAATTACATGCTGGCCGAGGCGGCCTCCCTGTTTCTTCTGGAAGACGATCAGACCAACATCGTCTGCCGGGCATGCACGGGACCAGTCAATATTTTGGGTACCCGTCTGGCACTGGGGGAAGGCATTGTTGGTCGCTCCATCGCCCAAAAAAAATCCGAAATCGTCCATTATCCAAGAAAGGATGCGGGATTTGCGCAACATATCGATCTTTCTTCAGGATTTGTAACCGAATCCTTGCTGTGCGCCCCCTTGATCGTTCGTGATAAAACCATCGGGGCCATGGAGGTGCTCAACAAACGTGGATCCGGCACCTTCACCGAACGCGATTTGATCGCCCTTGAAGCCTTGGCTTCCATTTCCGCACTGGCCATCCACAATGCTAAAGAAATGAGCCAACGCCTGGCCGCCGAGTCGGCAAGCCATGCCAAAGGTGAATTCTTGGCCAACATGAGCCACGAAATTCGTACCCCCCTGAATGCCATCACCGGTTTGACTTACCTGTGTTTGCAAACCGTACTTACCCAACAACAACGGGATTATTTAAACAAGGTCAACCTGAGTGCCAATAATCTACTCACCCTGATCAACGATATTCTCGACTTTTCCAAAATAGAAGCGGGAAAGCTGGCCATGGAGACCGTGGCCTTCTCTCTGGACGATATATTCGAAGGAGTTATTGCCGTTCTGGGGGTCAAAACTCAAGAAAAAGGTTTGGAGTTGTTGATCGACGCCAACGTCGACATCAGGTTCCAGCTGCTGGGCGATCCCCATCGTCTGGGGCAAATACTGACCAATCTTGCCGGAAACGCCGTTAAATTCACCAACTCCGGCGAGGTCTCCATCCATGTAGCCATTCAGGAGGAAACCGAAGACAGCCTGTTTCTGCTGTTCAGTGTCCGCGATACCGGCATCGGCATGAATCCTTCCCAGATCGCCAATCTGTTCAAGGCTTTCTCCCAGGGGGACACCTCAACGACCAGAAAATATGGCGGAACGGGGTTGGGGTTGGTCATCAGCCAGCGATTGGTCGAATTGATGGGCGGCTCCATCCATGTAGAAAGCGAACCGGGAGTTGGCAGTCGCTTTTCGTTCACTGCCCGCTTCAATAAAACCAATATTCCCATGAACAGTCCATCCCTGCCGTTGATACATCTTGAGAACTTACATGTCCTTATCGTCGATGACAACGCCAGTGCCCGTCGGATCATGGAAGACCATTGCAAGGCCCTGCACTGGCACGCCGTCAGCGTTGAAAGCGGGGAAAAAGCCCTGATCCTTCTCCATGAAGCCCACCAAGCCGGCCATCCCATCGACCTGGTGTTGTTGGATTGGAAAATGCCAGGTCTTGATGGACTTGATGTCGCCAAGCAGGTCCGGGCACAAGGAACCCCGGATAAAGTCCCAAAAATAATCATGATTACCGCCTATAATCGTGACGAATTGAGCATGAATGACGATCATGTACGCCTCCTGGATGATCTCCTTACAAAACCAGTTCAAAGAAAATCTCTCCTTCAACATGTTGCGGCAGTTTTTGGCCTGGAGAAAAAAATGGGGGGCAATGCACTTGATCCTCAAGGAGAGTCTTCACCCCATTTTTCCGGCGTCAAAATATTATTGGCGGAAGACAACGAAATCAATCAACAGGTTGCCAAAGAATTGCTGGAAAGGGTCGGTATCGAAGTCACCATCGTCCACAATGGGGCCGAAGCGGTAGCGTCGGCAAACAAGGAGCACTATTCCGCCATCCTGATGGATGTGCAAATGCCTGTCTTGGATGGCTACGCCGCCACACGGCAAATCCGCAAAAATAAAACGGCCCATGAATTGCCCATTATCGCCATGACGGCCAATGCCATGACCGGCGACCGGGAAAAATGTTTAAATGCGGGGATGAACGATCATGTGGTCAAACCTGTCGTTCCCAAAGATTTATACGCCGCCTTGGTACACTGGGTTGGCTGTACCCCCAAAACGGCCTTGCCCACAGTCGTTTCTCCCCCTCCCGAAAATACGAAAGAACACATGGCCATTCCCCCCATCTCTGGCATTGACTTGAAAGTCGGACTAAAACACGTCGGCGGTAATGTAAAATTACTAAAGATTCTTTTATCCAGGTTTGCAAGAAATAAAGATGGGATATATTTTGAAATGGATGCTCTTCTTGCGAGCCAGAATATCCATGGGGTGTTGCAGGCCGCCCACACCCTCAAAGGAGTCAGTGCCACCCTGGGGGCCAGTGTGTTGACCCAATGGGCTGCCGCCGTTGAACAAGAAGCCAAAACCACAAAAGATATTAATACATTGACTGAACCGGTCGAAAAATTGAACCAAGAGTTGGCGCGGGTAGTCGCCGCCATCGAAAGTTCACTGACCGTCGAGCCATTGCATCCAACCCGTCCGGTTCAAAGCAAGATATCCGATGGACCGGAAGTTTTGGCTGCCCTGATCGTCAAAGCCGTAGAGTTTCTCGCAGACTATGATTCGGCGGTAGAACAAGTCATAGAGGAACTCGATTCTTTGGTTAATGACAAACAGCGCAGGGAAAAGATGGTTCCCATTAGAAAAATATTGGAAAAATACGATTTTGATTCCGCCCTGACCCTATTTCGGGAATGGGCACAGGAAGAAAATATTGAATTGAAAACCCCATGAATGCGCCCGCCGGTCTTGATTCTTCAAACATCATGTCTTTCGGGCAAAAAACAAAGCCTCAAAGTGCTACCCCAAACCCCACTGGGGGGAAATGATCCCCCCCTTAACCCCAACAATGTTTTTCCGATACCTTCAAAAATGCTTAAAACCAGTCATCGGGATATCCAAAGGCTTGCCCCGGTCAAGGATCCGTACCCCCTTGCGCTCGGTGATGACTCCAATTTCAGTCAACGCCAAATCCGTATTGACCGCCATGGCAGGGATCTGATCCATGGCTCCGGGGACGACAGTAAACAAAAGCTCATAATCCTCACCACCCGTCAAAAGCACCCGCCACGCATCCACCCCTCCCTGCCCCAACCAACGCCTCGCAGCCGGAGACAGAGGAATTTTTTCTAAATCCAAATCCGCCCCCACCCCCGAAGCCGCACACAATCGCCCCATATCCGCCAGCAAACCATCGGACACATCAATCGCCGCACGCGCCACCGCCGCATCCACCAAGGCCATCCCCAAAACATGACGCGGACTGGGACACACATGCCGATTGACCAGGAAAGCCGCATCCTCCCCCCACCCTCCCTGATCCACCCCCAAAAGACGGCGCAATCCCAAAGCCGCATCCCCCACCGTGCCCGAAATCAAAACACGATGACCCACCTCAGCCCCCAAACGGGTCAGAGACCGATCATTACCAACCACGCCAAACATATTGATGGTCAACACCACCGGACCCGCCGTGGACGAGGTATCCCCACCAACCAACGATACCCGGT
>JACSDG010000047.1 GCA_015660855.1 Magnetococcales bacterium | reverse complement strand
ATAGGCAATGAAGCTTTTTGTTTAAATTCAAAAACAAAACCTTGGGGCGCTGCCCCAAACCCCGCCGGGGGGGATGATCCCCCCCGGACCCCCACAATAATTTCAACCTTAAAAAAAAGGGGGGACTGAATGGTTACACTTACATAGCATCAATCCGAATTGTACACCATTTGTGACACCAACTGGTTAAACTGTTCACTGATGTCATACAAACGCAATTGCAAAATACCATCATCCCGAATATCAGCACCCTGATTGACAGAAAATTTAAAAAAATTCTGACCTTGCAGCCATGCCAAATTTTCTTCGACCTGGAAAAAGGTGCTCCTGCGTATTTGGCAGGTCAAGGAATGACCACCACCTTTCAATCCCTGAATGTTCCGCCAAAGAAAAGTGGTGTTGTCCCTGATTTCGCGCAGATTGATAAAAGCCTCTTTCAACCTTTTCCCGGAATCCGCCTTCGGTGCAACCAATTTCTCCCCTCCTTCAGATTTTGGCTGCTCGTCCGGTATCAAATGACCCTCCAAACGGCGTTGCATTTCCATCCCTGGCTTGAAAACGGCCACACGTTTGGCTGGGATAACCATCGCAGTTCCTGTCGCCAGACTTCGCCCCTTACGTGGCGGTCGAAGCTTTAAAACAAATTGACCAAACCCTCGCAAACGGACCGACTGACCCTCTTCCAGGCTTTTAATAACGGCCTCCAACGCAGCGTCAATAATATCCGCAACATGAGGGGTCGGCAGTCGATTTTGTTCGGCGATGACGCGAACAAGATCCGATTTCGTCATGAAAAACATCCCGCTGATGCTGGGGCTAAACCCGTCCCACCCGCCTCCCTAATTGGCAACGTGGGTGGTACGCATTTCCCGAATCACCGTGACCTTGATCTGCCCCGGATAGGTCATTTCATTTTCCACCTTGCTGGCAATATCCCGAGCCAACATCATAGAACCCTCATCGCTGACCTTGTCATACTGCACAATCACGCGAACCTCACGCCCCGCCTGAATAGCAAAAGCCTTTTCCACCCCCCTGAAACTGGTGGCAATCTCCTCCAACTGCTCCAAACGCTTCAGGTAGGTCTCCACATTTTCCCGCCGTGCCCCAGGTCGGGCAGCCGACAAGGCATCGGCTGAATTGGTCAGGGGGATATTTTTTGGCCAGTTGCCCGCCAATCACCGCATGCGAACCCTGAACCTCATGGTCTACCGCCTTGCCAATGTCATGCAGCAAACCACAACGGCGAGCAATACCGCCATTCAAGCCCAATTCATCCGCCATGGCTCCGCAAAGAAAAGCCACTTCCACCGAGTGCGACAAAACATTCTGGGTGTAGGAAGTGCGAAACTTTAATGTACCCAACAATTTGATGATCTCCGGATGAACGTCGGTCAGGCCAACGTCAAAAACCGCCTTCTCTCCCGCTTCCTTGATTTCATTTTGAACATTCTGGGCCGCTTTTTTGACCACACTCTCAATCCTGGCCGGATGAACGCGCCCATCACTGATCAATTCCTCCAACGCCCGCCTCGCCACCTGCCGGCGCACCGGGTTGAAGCCGGAAATGACGACCGCCTCCGGAGTATCGTCAATGATCAAATCACAACCGGTGGCCGTCTCCAGGGCGCGAATATTGCGCCCTTCCCGACCGATGATCCGTCCCTTCATCTCCTCGGAAGGGAGTGCCACCACAGAAACCGTTTGCTCGGAAACAAACTCCCCCGCCAAACGCTGAATAGAGGTGGCTATGATCTCACGCGCCTTGCGCTCCGCATTTTCCTTGGTCTCGGTTTCCAACTGCTTGAACAAACGCCCGGAAACATTCCGGGCATCTTCCTCAAACTTGGCCATCAACTGGGCACGCGCCGCTTCCGAAGTCATCCCCGCAACCTGCTCCAACCGAAGCTGCGCCTGATCCACCAGATCATCATGCTGCTTCTTTTGCGCCAGGAGGGCCTGGTTCATATCCTCAAGTTGTTTTCTACGCTTCTCGTGTTCCCGTTCCCTCTGGTCCAGCTGGTCAAATTTACGATCCAACTGTTCTTCACGTTTGTCCATGCGACTTTTTTGCTTGGCCAACTCCTCTTCAACCGTCTGATATTTACTTTTTGTCTCCTCCTCAATCTTCAGTCGCGCTGCCTTGTTGCGAAGTTCCACTTCCCCAGCGATATGGGCGGTTTTTTCCTCGGCTGCCTTGAGTAGCAGCTCTGCTTTTTCTTCCCTTTGGCGCAGCACCTGTTGCACCGTGCGCTGCCGGAAAAAAACAACGGCAAAGGAAATGACCGCCCCCAACAAAATGCCAAACGAAAGGGCGGAAATATTCATGGCCTACATTCTCCAAACCGCAGCTTTCCAACTATTAAGCCATTGCGGTCGTCATGGGTTGATTCCATTGCACAAACAAAAACGTCTTCTATGTTGCCCCCTTAAAAAAAACTACCCAGGAAAGCGGGTTACCCCTCTTTCCGTAATGACATAATGAAGTCTGCAATCATGCGGTTCGGCTAAAATTGTTTCCACCTCCTGGAAACTGTAAGCCAACCCCACCAAACAAGGGTTCTCCCCGGTATCTGCCGCCAAGTAGCGATCAAAATAACCACCGCCATACCCCAAACGCCACCCCTGCCGGTCAAAACCAACCATGGGAAGAAAAATGCAATCCAACGCCCCTTTGGCCACCAACAAACGGACATCCCCCGACCACCGGGGTTGCCTAGTCCCAAAAGGCCCCGCAACCAAAGGATCCTCCGGTCGCCATGCCACAAAACCCATGCGTCCCTTCCCGACATCCGTGACCGGCAAGGACACTTTCTTATTGACCGCAACCGCATGAACAACCAAGGGGTGTGGATCAACTTCGTGATCGATGGGATGGTAAACGCCTATGGACCGGGAACGGGCATAGTCCGGCAGCGCAATGGCGAACCGGGCTATGACGCCGCCAAGCCGGGCGGACTCACGGGACGACAGAGATCGACGCCTTTCACGTAATCTCTTTCGCAAAACATCCTTACCCGTTTGCACCTTAAAATCCCCCACATGTGCCGTTGGACGCGCTCTCTCTGAACCCTTGGGATAAAGTGGGCTCCCGATAACCGCTTCTGGTCGGCCATAAGGCAAACACTCCACGGACAGCGCAGGATCCCAGGGCTCGAAGTTATCGGCTCAGGAGGAAGTCTGGTCCTCTCGAACACCGCAGGGGGCTAAAGTCACGACTTTCCCAAAAGACTGTCGCTTTCAGCAATCAATCGGGTCAACAACTCCTCGACATTTCTCGTTTCGACATCCCCGACACCGCCGGTCCCTTTTCGCTCCATCTCCTGAAACAGCGAATCGGCAATCTGCATAGCGGCCATGATGGCCAAACGATGGCTGGGCTGGTTTCCAAAGTGACCCGCCATTTGGGACAGCACACCATCAACATACCGGGCAACACGCTCCAGGTATCCATCCGCACCGCTGGCGCGCATCTTGAAAACCTGGCCATGAATACGAACCTCTACAATATCCGACATGGCCTCTGCCAACGCAACCGTTGTCCCTAGTGGTTGTTCTCAAAATGCTTCATCTGTGTCAACAAGGACTCGATGCGCCCCGCCAACTGATCCCGCTCCCGGATCAACCCCTCCGCGCGCTGATTGGCTTCATGACACCTAGCCTCCAGCAAGCCCGATTTTTCCTCCCTATCCCTTAACTGCTCCTGGAGAAATGAATTTTCATCCCTAAGTTTGCCGACCATCTCCGACATTTTTCCCCAACGATCTTCCAATTGGGACAGCAGTTGTTCCAGATGACCCTGGCCGGCGGCGTTATGGGATTGCCCGCCCTGATGTGGCGTTGCGTTTGTGCCGTGTCCATCCATGAGCTTCAAGCTCCAAATTTTTCAGGTTGTTGATGATTCAATCTCCATGGATTTTATGAAAGTCAGGAGCAAACATCAACCCTTAAACCTGAGGACGGGGGCACAATTATCATTCCAGGGCCAATTCTTTCTTTCGCAACCATTGGTCCACCCCCTGAGCCGCCACTCGGCCACCCGCAATGGCCCGCAAAACCAGCGATTGCCCCGTTGCCATATCTCCTGCGGCAAAAACACCCGCCAGACTGGTCATGTGATTGCGGTCAACCTGGACGTTGCCTCGCGCATCCAAAGCCAATTCCGCAGGCAATCCGTGCGCATCGGGACGCACAAACCCCATAGCCAAGAGCACAAGATCGGCCTTTAAGGAAAACCGGCTGTCCGGCACCTCTTTCATCTTCGGCTGGCTGCCGTCTTCCTTTTGTTCCCACAACAGGCGAACACACGTCAACTGCTGCACCCTTCCCTCGGTCCCCGTGAACTCCTTGCTTAAAATGCCCCACAACCGCCGACATCCTTCGCGATGGGAAGAGGATGTTCGCAGCATGTGTGGCCACAATGGCCAGGGAGTTTCCGGTGCCCGCCGATCGGGAGGTTTGGGGAGGAGTTCAATCTGGGTCACCGACAGGGCACCCTGACGCACGGAGGTTCCCACACAATCGGAACCGGTATCTCCGCCACCGATAACCACGACGTGTTTACCTGTAGCCGTCATTTCCTGGGCATCGGCCAGAGCCAACCCGGCAACGCGGCGGTTTTGCCGGGTTAAAAAGTCCATGGCAAAATGAATTCCAGCCAGATTTCGTCCCGGTATGGGAAGATCACGCGGAACCTCGGCCCCATGGCACAAAATCAGGGCGTCATAATCTTTCTGCAATTGCTCCACGCCAACATCGCGCCCCACATGAATACCGGTCCGTATCTCGACCCCTTCGGCGATCAATTGTTCAAGGCGACGGTCGATAATGGCCTTCTCCAGCTTGAAATCGGGAATACCAAAGCGTAACAACCCCCCGGCGCGTTCATTTTTTTCCAACACGGTGCATTCGTGACCCATGCGGACCAATTGCTGCGCCGCTGCCAAACCGGCGGGACCCGACCCGACGACGGCCACCCGTTTGCCTGTTTTTTTCAAGGCCATGACCGGGACGATCAAACCACGTCGCCATCCCTCTTCAGCAATGGTGCGCTCGATCTCTCGAATGGTCACGGATTCGCGATTGATGCCCACAACACAGGAGCTTTCACAGGGAGCCGGGCAGACCCGACCGGTGAACTCAGGAAAATTGTTGGTACGGTGCAAGGTTTCCACCGCACGATCCCAGCGACCCCGATAAACCCAATCGTTCCACTGCGGGATGATGTTATTGAGGGAGCAACCGGTATGGCAGAAAGGAACGCCGCAATCCATGCAACGGGAGGCCTGCTCCTGCAACTTTTCCATGGGAAAGGGGTGATACAGCTCCTTGTAGTCGCGAACACGCTCGTGGACATCCCTCTCGTCAGGGGTCTCCCGATTGATTTCCATAAAACCCGTTGCTTTACCCATGACCAACGGCCTCCTTTTTTTTCATTTCCTCAAGAACCCTTCGGTATTCATGGGGCATGACCTTGATGAACTGCCCGCGCACATTTTCCCAATCACCCAAAAGACGTGCGGCCAACCGACTGGAGGTGTGACGCTGATGTTTTCCAATCAAAAATTTTACAGTTTCTTCATCCTTGGGGTCCATGCTTTCCAGGGCGACCATGGCGGTGTTGCACATGGTCTTGAACCGGCCACCCGAGTCCAGGACATAGGCGATACCACCACTCATTCCGGCGGCAAAGTTGCGACCTGTTTTCCCAAGGACGACCACATTCCCCCCCGTCATGTATTCACAACCGTGGTCACCCAAACCTTCCACCACAGCAACCGCACCGGAATTGCGAACGGCAAAGCGTTCCCCCACCACGCCGCTGAAATAAGCCTCTCCCCCCGTGGCACCGTAGAGAATGGTATTTCCGGCGATGATATTGTCTTCGGGAATCAAATGCGAACTGGGATGGAAACGAATACTGATTCGCCCCCCCGACATCCCCTTGCCGACATAATCGTTGGCCGCCCCTTCCAGACTCAGGGAAACCCCACGGACGTTGAAAGCACCAAAACTTTGCCCGGCAACGCCGCTGAATTGAATGTTGATGGTATCGTCAGGGAGTCCATCGACGCCAAAACGCTTAGAAATCTCGCCTCCCAACATGGCACCCACCGTGCGGTCGGTATTGCGGATGGGAAGCCGGATTTCAAGGGGCTGCCCGGTGTCGAACGCCCGGTAGGCCAGATCCACCAGTTTGTGATCCAACACTTCATCAATGCCATGGTCCTGATCTTGAACCTTGCGGACGGCAATGTTGGAAGGGACATCGGGTTTTTTGAGTATGGCGGAAAAATCCAAACCTTTGGCTTTCCAATGGCTGATCGCCCGATCCGCCTGGATACGATCCACGCGACCAATCATGTCATCCAAACGTCTGAAGCCCATTTCCGCCATGATTTCGCGCAACTCGTTGGCGACAAAGAAAAAATAATTGACGATGTATTCCGGTTTTCCGGTAAACTTTTTACGCAACTCCAATTCCTGGGTCGCAATACCCACCGGACAGGTCCCCAAATGGCATTTGCGCATCATGATGCACCCCTCGACCACCAGGGGGGCGGTTGCAAAACCATATTCCTCGGCACCCAGCAGGGCGGCGACAGCCACATCCCGACCGGTACGCAACTGCCCGTCCACCTGCAACCGGATTCGGCCACGCAAATCATTGAGGACGAGGGTTTGCTGGGCTTCTGCCAACCCCAGTTCCCAGGGAATTCCGGCATGCTTGATGGAGCTTAAGGGACTGGCCCCGGTACCACCATCCCCACCGGAGATAAGAATCATGTCGGAATGGGCTTTGGAGACCCCGGCGGCAACCGTTCCCACCCCGACCTCCGCCACCAGTTTGACCGAAACCCGGGCCTCGGGATTGACATTTTTCAGGTCAAATATCAATTGCGCCAAATCTTCGATGGAGTAAATGTCGTGATGGGGCGGTGGTGAAATCAGGGTGACGCCCGGAGTGGTATTGCGCACCCTGGCGATAACCTCGTTGACCTTGTATCCCGGTAGCTGCCCACCCTCGCCAGGTTTGGCCCCCTGGGAGATTTTAATCTGCATCTCATTGCTGTTGACCAGATAATGGCTGCTGACACCAAAGCGACCGGAGGCGACCTGTTTGA
Source organism: Magnetococcales bacterium (assembly GCA_015660855.1). GTDB lineage: Bacteria > Pseudomonadota > Magnetococcia > Magnetococcales > UBA8363 > UBA8363. The sequence goes on along the minus strand of JACSDG010000047.1, from coordinate 15,893 downwards.
TGGCACTGCGCGCCATATCACCGTTGGGACGGGGCTGAAATCTTTCCGGATCCTCACCCCCTTCACCCGTATTGGACTGACCGCCGATGCGGTTCATGGCTATGGCCAGGGTTTCGTGGGCCTCCTTGGAGATGGATCCATAGGACATGGCCCCGGTCACAAAACGCTTGACGATTTCCGACGCCGGTTCCACCTGGGACAATGGGATGGGCGTGTGCGCCCTTTTCAGGGTGAACAATCCCCTCAGAGTGCACAGATTCTCGGCCTGATGATCGATCAGGCGGGAAAATTCCTTGAAGGTGCGATAATCGTTATTGCGGGTCGCATGTTGCAGCTTGGTCAAGGTTTCCGGGTTCCAAAGGTGCCGCTCCCCGCCCTGGCGATATTTATATTCACCGCCAACATCAAGGGCCTGCAAAGGAGTGACATCATCGCCCCAGGCCATTTGATGGCGACGAACCGCCTCTTCGGCGATTTGATCCAGGGTGATCCCCTGGATACGCGACACCGTGCCGGTAAAATACCGCTCCACCACATAGTGATCCAGGCCGATGGCTTCAAAAATCTGGGCCCCGCAATAGCTGAACAGGGTAGAAATACCCATTTTGGAGAACACCTTCAACATGCCTTTGTTGATGGCTTTGATGTAGTTGTATTGAACGGTTTTCAAAGGCATTTCGTCGAAGAAGAGCTTTTTTTCGCACAAATCCGCCAGTGATTCTAAAACCAGGTAGGGGTTGATGGCGTTGGCACCATACCCTGCCAGCAAGGCAAAATGGTTGACTTCACGCGCCTCAGCCGATTCAACGATGATACTGGCTTTGTTGCGGTCTCCCGAGCGGATCAGATTATGGTGGACAGCGGATGTGGCCAACAAAATCGGGATGGACAAAAGGTCGGATGTAACACCACGGTCACTAAGAATGATCAGGTTGACCCCTTGGGTCAGGGCCTGAGAAATCTGGCTGAACAGATCCGACAGGGCGCGGCGCATGCCGATGGCACCCTGATGGATGGGAAACAGGGTGGAAAAGGTGGCAGCAACAAGCCTTCGGTCCTTCACCACGCGAATTTTTTCCAGCTCGGCATTGGTGAGTACGGGTTGCGACAAGGAGATGCGGTACATGTGTTCTGGAGTTTCATCCAGAAGATTGCCCACCGGACCCAACTGCATGTTGAGGCTCATGACCAATTCTTCACGGATGGGATCAATGGCGGGGTTGGTGACCTGGGCAAAAAGCTGTTTGAAATAACTAAACAGCGACACGGGTCGATCCGAAAGCACCGCCAGGGCGGCGTCATTTCCCATGGAACCGATGGGTTCTTCGCCATTAAGTCCCATGGGGGCGATGAGAACACTGATCTCCTCTTCGGTGTAACCGAAAGCGATCTGGCGCAGATGCAAAGGTTCACTCTCGACCGCATCGGCACCCCCCGGGGGGAGGTTTTCCAACCGCAAAAGCCCTTCATCGACCCATCGGCGATAGGGTTTGGCACCCACGATCTCCGCTTTGATTTCCCGATCATCGATGATGCAGCCCTTTTGAAGATCGATGACAAACATGCGTCCAGGCTGCAAACGCCAGCTATAGAGTTCCTCATCCGGGGGAATCATGACGGTTCCGGCTTCGGAGGCCATGACGCACAGGCCGTTTCTGGTGATGATGTAGCGGGCGGGTCGGAGTCCATTGCGGTCGAGGGTTGCCCCGATATATCGCCCGTCGGCGAAAGCGACAGCGGCCGGGCCATCCCAGGGTTCCATGATGGAGGCGTTGAATTCGTAGAAGGCTCGGCGATCGGGATCCATGTGCCGATGATTTTCCCAGGCTTCAGGGATCATCATCATCATAGCGTGCGGCAGGGAGCGGCCACTGATGGTCAGAAATTCGACGGCCCGGTCAAAGGAAGCGGAGTCGGAAATCCCTTCGGGAACGATGGGAAACAGTTTGTTGATATCACTGCCAAACAGATTCGACGACAAAGACGCCTCGCGGGCACGCATCCAGTTGATGTTGCCGCGCAGGGTATTGATTTCACCGTTATGGCAGATCATCCGGAAGGGATGGGCCAAATGCCAAGTGGGAAAGGTATTGGTGGAATAACGGTGATGGACCATGGCAAAGGCGGAAACCATGGTGGGATCCTTAAGCTCGGGGAAATAATCTCCGAGTTGATCGGCAAGGAACATTCCTTTGTAGAGGAGCGTACGCGAAGACAGGCTGCAAATATGGAAAGCCTTGATTTCCTCGGCACCGTAGCCCATCACCTGTTTTTCGATGCGGCGACGGATGATGAACAGTTTTCTTTCCAACCACAGTTCGTCGGCATCGTCGGGACGATTGCGGACGCCGACAATAACTTGCCGGATGGAAGGCTCGGAAGCCTTGGCGGTGTAACCGATGCGGGCATCGACGCTGACGGGGACATCACGCCAGCCAAGGAACATTTGTCCTTCCTCGGCGATGGTATTTTCCACCAACCGACAGCAGGATTCCCGGTTGAGAGTATCCTTAGGGAGAAAAATGGTACCGATGCCGTAGTCCCCCAGGGGCGGCAGGTCGATGCCCAGTTCCTGGCACTCCCGGCGCATAAAGGCATCGGGCATTTGGATCATGATGCCGGCACCATCGCCGGTCAGAGGATCGGATCCTGTGGCCCCGCGATGGGTCATGTTGATCAGGACTCCGAGCCCTGTCGCGATGATTTCATGGGATTTTTTACCATTGATCTGGGCAACGAAGCCGATACCGCAGGCGTCGTGCTCAAATCTGGAATCGTAGAGGCCGGTTTTGTTGGGATATCCGGATAATTTCATTCTACCGTCCTGCGCAAATAAGGATGGAATAACCGATCTTGCACCACACTGCGACGCACTATACCTGCTATTGCTCCGACTCACAACGGTGGTAGACAATAACCCAAACCAAACCAACGTCTTTGGCAAGTCTGGGTGCGTGAAAAGGGAAAATCAACCGTGTGTTCGGCGTGGCGACGGACAAGGTCGTGTTCAGCATCGTCACAGGGAAGACAACACCGAAAAGTAGGGTGGAACATTAAAGAAAAATCCGCGTGCATTCGGTGTGGGTTTGTGGCAACCTGCCGCTCTGACGGGCTATCCCGAAATACCCCGGGTTTTGACAGGTCTGCTCCTTCCAGCAAGGTGGTTCTCCATGTTTCCTTCCTCCGATGAAAAATATCGCAATCTGATCAAAGAGGCCCAACAACTTGCCGATGACAACGTCGTCGATGTCAATGAGCGGCAGGTTCAATTGATGTTTTTTTCCGTCGGTGGTTATCCCTTTGCTTTGCATGGAAGCAACATTCGCGAAATTTTACACATTGGGCAAATTACAACCATTCCTGGAGTTTCAGAATTATTTCTTGGAGTGATCAACATACGTGGAGAAATAGACTCTGTGCTGCATTTGAGCAGACTTTTGGGCTGCAAACCTTTTATCCAAACACCCAAAAGCCGTATCGCGATTGCGGTATTGGATGGTATCCGGACCGGAATCGCAGTCGATTCGGTGGATAACATCATTGATGTAGCAATTCGTACTCTGGATCACCATGTTGCCAGCTTGAATGAACCGGTACGAAGCCTAGCCTGTGGTCAGGTGTCCTTTGAAAACCAGATCGTTCCACTCCTGGATCTGAAACAAATTTATTCGAGGCTGGCATGACACCGGATGATTCACAAAAAACGAGTAAAGATGGCTACATTCGCTTGTTGTCGGTCATGCTTTCCGGTAGTCGTTTTGGTATCGATGCCGATCAGATTGAGCGAATAGTCCCTCCCAATCGGGATGATCTGCATCATAACACCATCCTTCGCCCCCCTTTTATCGCCCCCGAAAGGGTTCCCCCCCCCCAATCGGTGGCTTTAATCGTCAAGTCCGATAACGGCATGAAAAAAGTGCTCATTGTCGATAGTTTGCAGGATATCCTGACGGTTCCGGTGGCCGACCTGCGTCCGTTCCCTCCCCTGATGGCCCGGGAAAGAGAGGCTTTAGCCTATTGGGGCATGGTATTGATCGACGACAAACCGGTTACGCTACTGGACCTGACGCGTTGGTCATGTCAATGTTCATAAAAGTTTCTGGAACTGACTTTCATTGTTGACAAGGTTGATAAAGGCATCGACAACGTCGGGATCGAACTGGGTGCCGGATGTCGTCCTGATGTACTCGACCGCCTGCTTGTGCGGCATGGGTTCTCTGTGGGGACGCACGGAAACCAGGGCGGTATACACGTCCACCACAGCCATAATGCGCGCACTCATGGGTATATCTCTCCCAGTCAGACCATGATAACCCGAACCGTCATAGCGTTCGTGATGGAATAAAGCAATTTCCACCGCCATGGATAGATGGTTGATCCCCTGAGCCCGTTGGGAAACATCCCGAAGAACTTTGGATCCGGTATGCACATGTTCTCTGATCTTTCGCCATTCGTCCTCATTGAGCTTTTCTCTTTTTCCCATGATTTCTTGGGGCACTGCGGCATTGCCCACATCATGCAGTACAGAGGCCATGCCAAGCTGCATGATGAATTGAGAATTCAACTCTTCAGGATAAAGTCCTTTATCAAGAAGATATTGCGCAATCCCCGTTGAAAGGTATTCAACCTGGCGTAAATGTTTGCCTTTGTCGGCGTTGCCGGACTCCATCAGAGTGACTAGGCTTTGAATAGCGGTCTGATGGACTTTCTTGAGTTGGTCGAACAGGTGAGCATTATCAAAGGCGATGGAAATATTGGCGAGGTAAATATCCAATAATTTTTTTTTGTTGATGTCGGAAATCTGGCCTTGATGGCGGATAAAAACCAGCGTATCGAATCCACAATTGGATGACAGTATTGTCACATATTCATCCCCGGTCGATAGATTGTTTTTCAGTTTTTTTAATTTAACCAATTTTTCATAGGTTTCCGGATCCACGACGTCCTGGGATATGCGACCCGCATCATTCCTGTATTGACCCGTTCCCGCAAGAACAACCATTCTTGGGTCACCTGAGGGTGCGGTAAAAATGGCCGAGGAAATGGATTCTGCGGCATCGTCGGCCTCAATTTCCAGAATCAAATGCAATTGCTCCAAGGCACGGGCACCGAGTTCCACGAGTGTTTGCAAACCAAAAAGCTGGATGGATGCCTGATAAACCCGTTCAAGTCCGCGCAAGTGATATTCGATCCGGTTAATGTCACGATAGGACCGCAAAGCGGAAACGACGGATGTAAATAATTTAACTGAGGTCAGCTCGTTTTTTGATTTGTAATCGTTGATATCCAAGCCTGCAATGACATCCCGTTCCGGGGCTTCCCCCGGTTGGCCTGTACGCAAAATAATGCGCAATGCCTGAAGATTGGGTTGCGAACGGAGCTTTTTGACCATTTCCAAACCGGAATTTTCACGCTCCATCACAACATCGAGGAGAACCAACGCTGTCTCAGGGTGATGGGTCAGTTTTTCCATCCCTTCTTCGGCGGAGAAGGCACTGATCATCTCGATTTCCCGATCCTCGAAGCGCATACCTTCCAGGGCAAACCGCGTCACACTGTGGACACCCGGTTCATCATCGACGATTAAAATGGTCCATGGTGACTTTTGCAGAGTTTCCGTTGTTTTTTCATCTATTTCGTTGGCATATACAAGTTTTTCATCTGTCATAAAGCTGACCTCGTGGAATAAAAAAAACGACACCTAGTTGCCATCCATGGTTCTATTTGGATTGCATTTGGATAATACCCGTCCAATCGTCGGTCGGAGGATGCTCGATCAAGTGCTGGCAACGGTGGAGATATTCTTGAATGAAGCGAAACGGACACAGTTTTTGGGCCTTGGTCAAATGATCCATGGCACGGCGAAAATTTTTCTTGGAGTAAAGATCAATGCCTTGAGTAAATTCGGCACTGATTTTTTCAAACTCCGGAATCTCCGTCGGAAAGCCGGCATGGATCCAAACAGGGTCGGTCTTGCCCTTGACAAAAACCCGGTCGATGGCGAGCGTCTGCATGGGAATGGAGGACAAGTTTTCTTTGGTGGTCCCTGAGAATAGAATTTCAGTCCCGTAATATTTATTCAACCCCTCCAGACGACTGGCGGTATTGATGGTATCTCCAATAGCCGTATAATCAAAACGGGTCGCTGCGCCAATATTGCCCACCAAGGCCACACCGGAATGAATTCCCACTCCCATCCTGATTCTTGGGAAATTATTCTGTTGCATATTATAATTCATATTCTCGACCGCATGAATAATTTCAAATCCCGCAGTCAACGCCCGATGGGCATGGGCATCGATGGCCACCGGAACATTAAAGAGGGCCATGAGAGAGTCACCGATGTATTTATCCAACATCCCTTTGTTCCGGATAATGATCTCAGTACACGGATCCAGAATTTCGTTTAACAGGTTAACCAATTGTCTTGGGGTGAGATATTCTCCCAATCGGGTAAAATTACGAATGTCGGCAAACAGGCAGGTTAAAAATTTCTCTTCCCCAGACAGTTTGACCGAATCGGGATTTTTTCTGATCTCATCCACCAATTCCGGGGCCAGGTAGGAACTAAAAGCGTGGACTATTTTTTTTTCATTAATAATGGTGATAATATCACGATAGGACCGCAGGGAGGAAATCGTAATAGTAAAAAGTTTTTGCGATGTCAATTCGCTTTTTTCTTTATAATCGTTAATGTCATAGTTGGTAATAACGTCGCGTTCTGGTGCCTGGCCGGGTTGCCCAGTCCGCAGAACAATGCGGACCGTCACATTTTTCAAGGTTTTGCGCACAAATTCCGCAACTTTCAATCCTGCGTCCTCACTTTCCATGACCACATCCAGAAATATCAGGGCTGTGTCGGGGTGTTGAACGAGAAGATCCTGGGCCTCTTTTCCTGTAAAGGCACTTATGAATACTAACGGCCTGCCATCAAAAATGACACTCTCAAGGGCGAGTTGCGTGACTTGGTGGAGGGCGATTTCATCATCCACTATCATGATTTTCCACGGGAAAATTTCCGCATCGGCATTTTCCTCGGGACATTGAACACAGGGATCTTCTTCGTCGGCAAAGAAAATTTCGTTATCATCGTCACAACCCGTGACTATGGCCATAATGTTTTCTCTTTCCAGTTGTGCCAGCGGGACTTTCCATCGACGCCTTGAAGGCTTCGCTCCCCCCCCCACAGGCAATAAAGCTTCTTATTTTTAGTCAAAGGAGAAAAATCATCCAGGAGCCACAGAAGGCATGGTAATGGTAAATTCCGCCCCTTTGCCCAACTGACTTTCGCAATGAACCGTCCCCCCAAGCTTTTGCGTAACCGTGTTGAAAACGATATTCAACCCCAGCCCCGTTCCCCCCTGTCCGCGTTTGGATGTAAAAAAAGGATCGAAAATTTTGCTCATGTGCTCCTCGGGTATTCCATGGCCATCGTCACGGTAGACAAGGACAATGTTTTCTTCTTCTTTACGTATTTCAAGGTCAACCTTTCCTTCACTCTTCTCGGTATAGGCATGCATGAGAGAATTGATGATAAAATTGGTCACGATCTGGGCCAAGGCTCCAGGATAACTGTCCATTTCAATATCGGGGGAACAGTCCACTCTGACAACAATGTGCGTTTTCTTCAACTTGGGATGCAGGCTGATAAGGATATTCTCCATATAGGCTTTCAGGTTGAATCGACGTTTCTCCAAACTTGTCTGGTCTGCGGAAACCATCTTAAAACTGCGAATAAGATCCGAAGTCCGCATCAAATGTTCCATAACCAGGGTGCAGGAATTTTTTACCTTGGAAAGAAATGTCGCCAGATCCGACTTTTTCATGGTTTGATTTTCAAAAGAACGGATGATCGCATCCGTCAACTCCAGCAGATTGGAAATCGCCGTGACGCCGATCCCCACCGGTGTGTTGATCTCATGGGCCACCCCGGCAACCAGCCGACCCAGAGAAGCCATTTTTTCAGCGTGAATCATTTTTTCCTGACTGTCTTGCGATTCCTTGTGGGCTACCTTGAGGGCGGCCAACGTCGTTTCAAGTTCCTGGTTCTTTTGGGCCATGTGTTCCAATAATTGCAGATTTTGACGCTTGATGGCCTCCTTTTCCATGATTCGCCGGATGGAAATCAGGACAGTCTCTTCAATGTTTTCATCTTTTATGAGAAAATCATAGGCTCCATTTTTAATGGCATCGATGGCAATGGATACATCCTGGTTGCCGGTCAGAACAACGACGGGAAAGTCACCCAACTTTTGCCGCAATATCTGGATAAGTTCGATTCCCGACATCACCGGCATATTGATGTCGGTCAAAAGCAGATCAATCTGCCCTCCTCCCTCAATGTGTGCCAACGCCTCCCGACCATTGGCGGCTTCCAGAATGTGGTATCCCGCTTCCGTCAATATGCCAGCCAAAATCGAACGGGTAAAATCTTCATCCTCGGTGACAAGAATGGTCCAGGTTTGATCTGATTTTTTCATACCATCGTCGATCATGCTCTTTACCTTGTTGAATCTTTCAAGTACCCATCAGGTTGCGTACAGTATCCAACAAATTGTTCTGATCAAACGCTCCCTTGATAATATAGGCGTCAGCACCCACCTGAATTCCACGATTCTTGTCTGCTTCATTGTCCCGCGATGTAACAATGACAATGGGGACGTAGCGATACTCTTCAATCCCGCGTAATTTTTCGGTCAGGGTAAAACCATCCATCTTGGGCATTTCCACATCGGTAACGATCAGATCGAATTGCGTTTTGTTGATAATCTCAAGGGCTTCGATGCCATTTTTTGCCACACTGACACGATAACCATAGGATTGAAGAATCTCTTTTTCAATTTCCCGGGTATTGAGAGAATCATCTACCACAAGAATATGATTTTGTTGGGACCTGTGGTGTTCATCCACCAAAACATCCGAAGTCTCATTCATTTGCCGGGCCATTTTGATCAAGTGCGCCACGTTCAATACACCGATAATTTGATCCTGACCAGAAATGAACAGTCCATTGAGAAAACGGTTACCCCGCAAATAATAAGGCAGGGCTTTAAGCATGATTTCCATGGTATCCAATAATTCATCAACAATAAATGCGTGCTGCTCCAAACCGTCAGAAACGATAATCAGTATAAAATGCATGACTCCGGCAGTTGTTTCAGGGTGGCCAGTCCCCGGACTGAGGATCCCTTTCAGGCTGGTTATTGGAAGAACCTGCTCCCGTAATCGTATGGCCTGGCGACCGACGACAGCAATGATTTCATTTCGGGGAATTTTGACGATCTCGCGCACGACCGATTTTGGAAAGGCATAATGCTGTCCGCCAGCCATCACCAGAAGGATTTCAAGAGTGGCCAGGGTCAGGGGAATGCGTATGGAAAACGTCGTTCCCTGACCTTCACGCGAATCAATTTTAACAATACCCTTCAAATCTTTGACAATCTCATTTTTCACAACATCCATCCCCACACCACGACCTGAATTGTCGGTAATGATGGCGGCGGTGCTGAATCCAGGCAAAAAAATCATCTCCATCCATTCGGCAGCGGATTTCTTTTCCATATCCGCATCCTGTACAAGGTTTTTCTTACGAGCCTTATCTTTCAATCGCGGGATGGAAATACCCGCCCCATCGTCCGAAACGCGAATATTGACCCCATTGCCCTCGGCCCAGGCCAGCAGACGAACCGTCCCTGTTTCCGGTTTTCCCAGTTTTTTTCTTATCTCAGGAAGTTCAATGCCATGATCAACGGCATTGCGCAGCAGGTGGAGCAGAGGGCCGGAAATTTTTTCAACGATGACCTTGTCCAGACTGGTTTCACTTCCCTGAATTTCCAGTCGGACCGTCTTGCCCAGTGAATGGGCCAAATCGCGCAAAAATCTTGGAAAACTTGCAAATCCATGACCCAAGGGCACCATACGCATGGAAAGGGCCTGGATTTGCAAATCGTCAAGGAGTATTCCAAAAAGTTCCATGTCTTCCTTGAATCGACCGCTCAAACGTTTCATCTCGGCATCCATGGCTGTGGCTTCATCAAGCAGCGGCAAGCCATGCGGGATCCCGGATTCGCGTTCGGAAAAAAACTGTTGCAAACGCTCGCGATGTTGATGAAGTCGAATCCGGAATGTTTGCAGATCTCGTTGACGTTGTTTAAGACGGTTTTTAAAAGAAAAAACTTCCCCGGTCGCCTGAATCACCGAATTCAACCTGTCGGCCTCGATACGCAGGGTAGCCCCTTCTTTTCTTTCCACTTCCGGTTGTGACGCCGTCTTGCCTGGACTGGCATCATCCACAGAATCCGGTTCCGCTGGTGGCGGAGGCGATTCAGCAACCGTCGCGACAGGCTTTTCTTCTGGTTCTTTCCCGGCAGGAGCCGTTTTTTTTTCCAAAGTTTCCGCAAGAACTGGGGAGGCTTTGGGTTGTGGCACCGAAGTCGCAGCCTGCAACTGGAACTCTTCCCCCTTGGCTGCCTTGGCCAACAGTTCCAGAAGATTGGGATCCTCTTCCAGCGCGTCCGGGGTCTGCAAACATTTTTCTACCTGACGGCCAAGAAAATCCAATGCCGCAAACAACAGGTCGGAAAGATTGGAGGTTAATGCCATTCCATCGCGAATCGATGACAGAACATCCTCAATCTTGTGCGCCGTCTGGGAAATCGGTATCAGTTTCATCATCCGGGAAGACCCCTTGAGGGTATGGGCTGCCCGAAAAATTTCATTGAGTGTCTCGGCGTCTCCGGTTTTTTCCTCAATCTTGACGATGCCACTGTTGATGGCCTCGATATGTTCCCGAGCACCATCCACAAACTGCCGTAAAAACTTTTGGCGGTCAAAAGCCATCAGCTTGCCCCTGGAAGCAAAACCCGTTTGGAACATCCCAAAGTTTGTTGCTTAACGACGCAAAGATGAATCATATCCGCAACCGAAAAAGAAGAATCAAAAAAAGGCAGACCATGGCGTTGAAAAGCCCCCTCTTTTTCCAGAAGATGCAAAACAACCTGGTATTCTCTACACCCCTGCCTTTGTTCGCCAATGGTGTAATAAACTTCGGCCAGATGAAAATGCGGCAACCAACAATCGGGCTGGCTATAGACCGACTTCTTGAGATAGGAAATGCTGTCCGAATACCGGCTCAATTTATTGGCGGCAATGCCGAAAATAAGATGGGCTTCAGGGTGAAACATTTCCTGGTCAAGAATTCGACAACATAACGCTTCCACCTCGTGGTATTTCCCAACATTCAACAAAATGCAGGCTTCCAATGCAAGAACGTTTGGATTGTTCGTTGTGGATGAATTTTGTTTCAACGTATCCAATGCCACATCGTATTGCCCATTCTTGGCATGAGATAAGGCCTTGGCAAAAAGGTCGCGGGTCTGATTTTCACTCCGTGGCTCCAACATTCGGGTAAAACAGTCTGTAGCACGGGTGCCTGAAAGCTGGGTATCAAGGCGGTGTCCGTTCCCTGTCCCCGGATGTGGCGGCAGAAGACTCCGCTGCCCATCAATGGCCGGGATGGGGTCTGTTCCCAAAGTTACAGGATGGGTGTCCAGTAAATCATTCGCAAAACGCCTGCGAAAGAAAAAAAAATCTCCCCATTGTTCCAGGCAAATATCACTATCTGAATGCAACATGTAGGAATGGTGAAAAACTTCCGTCGCGCTAAGAAAAATAACCCCTCCCGGACGGAGCAAACTTGAAAGTTTATTAAATATGGATAAACGTGTCTCTGCGGAAAAATAAATGGAAACATTACGAAATAGAACAATATCCATTCCGTTCATGAAAGCCGGATAAGAAGCCTGGCAAAGATTCAATTGAGCAAAAGAAACCATCTCCCGAACTCTTTTATCAAGGACACGCTGGTTATGTCCGAGCGGGGTGAAATATTTTGTAATGTTGGGCGACAGATTGTTTCTGAAAGACCCGGAAGTATAAACCCCTGCTCTCGCTTTGGCCAATGATTTATGATCAATATCAACGCCTATGATATTAAATAAATCTTTTTTTTCTGTCCCAAAAGACTCAAGCAAGTCGATGGCAATGGAATACGGTTCGTCCCCCGAAGAACACCCCGCGCTCAGTATTTTGATCTGCTTTTTATCGCCGTGCCGGTCAATCCATTGCGGCACAAGGTAATCCATAATGATGGAAAATTGACCACTCTCGCGAAAAAAATAGGTTTCATTGTTTGTTATCAGGCCGATGAGGGCATGAAATTCGGCTTCATGGTTCAACAAATGATTAAAATAACTGCTCGGATCCCATTCGCCGGTAGCCGACATTCTTTGGGCAATGCTGCCAAACAGCTTTTCCCGCAACTCGCCACCAAAAACCAAGCCACAACGCTCCATGATCTCCTTCTCAAAAGAGGCCATGGAATCCACAGCTAAAGGAATTTTTTTACCCTCAGGGTTCATGTTAGAGTTTTCATTAAAGTTTGACCAGGACATCGGCAATGTCACCAAGGGCCGCCACAATATCGACGCAGCCCAGACTTATTGCAACTTTAGGCATTCCAAAAACTACCGAACTTTTTTCATCCTGAGCTATGGTTGCCCCCCCGGCGCGTTTGATTTCAGACAGCCCACGGGCACCATCATCACCCATTCCCGTCAGGACGACGCCGATGGCTTGAGCTTCGCAAACGCCAGCAACGGAAGATAACAAGCGGTCACAGGAAGGACGATAGAGATCCCCCGCCGCGATTTCTTTCAGGTCAAACTTGAAATCCCTTCTCAATTGCAGGTGGAAATCGGCTGGCGAAACATAGACGAAGCCGGGACGAAGCTCATCCTTTGCAGAAGCGACAACGACACGCAGACCAGACAGCCCGTTTAACCATTGCACCAGAGAGGGAACAAAATCGGCATGGATATGCTGGCTGATCAGGATGGGATAGGGAAAGGTGGCCGGCAGTTGGGAAATAATCACCGAAAGTGCCTTGGGACCACCCGTTGAAGAGGCGATGGCCACGACACGTCGCGCCGAACGGGATGCCCCGGATTCCTGATGGCTACGCACCCGACGGCGACCTTTGACATGGGAGATGACCGGAACCTGGGCCAACAGTTTAAGTTTTTGCGTCAAACTGGCCGGGGCATCCGGATCGATCTCCGACTTTCCCAAAAATTCCAGGGCACCGTGCGATATGGCGTTGTAGGCTTCATGGGCATCATCGACATCGGTGACGACAAGGATGGGGACTGGATGAAAGGCCATGATCTCGCTGATGGCCTCCCTCCCATCCATTTTGGGCATACGGATGTCCATGGTAATGATGTCGGGTTTGAGGCTTTGATTTTTCTCGATGGCCTCAAAGCCGTTTTCAGCTTCGCCCACAACTTCAATTCCTGGCGAAGAGTTGATTATATGTATCATTAGCTGTCGCACAAAAGGACTGTCATCCACGACCAGAACTCTGACTGGTCGGTCGCCGTTATTGTTTTTATGATTTATTGGAGGCGTATTAATGGGCATGAATGGGCGTTGTCTCTCAGGCTATCGATGGTGTGGTGCCGTAAGGATTGTGTTCCCGTACCGGCTCTCCTGTGATCGGTTGTTTCTCTTCCTCTTGGGCTTTCAACTCAAATTTATTCAACTCGCAGACCAAATTACTCGACATCTGGTTCAGTCCCTTGACGATGCCACTGATCTGTCCGATGGCTGCGGAACTCTGTCGCGTGCCATGTCCGATTTCTTTCAAGGAAATCAAAACCTGATCACTGGCGGTTTTTTGTTGCTGGGTGGAAAGGGAAATCTGCTTGGAAGCTTCTGACGTGGAGCGCACATCATCGACGATGCCTATCAGCATTTCCGCTGTTTTGGTTGCCAGATCCATCCCTTCTTCAACCCGTTTGGCTCCCTCTTCAGAGCGTATCACCAGATTGTTGATGGCCTCCTGGTTTTCGCTGATATGGATCTCAATTTCCCGAATCGATTCCATGACGGTATCGGCAAGACGGCGAATTTCAACAGCGACGACCCCAAAACGCCTCCCGGCGTCTCCAGCACTGGAAGCCTCCAGGGCGGCGTTGAAAGCGATCAGCTTGGTCTGGTCGGCGATATTGTTGATAATATTCATCACTTTCACAATATCCTTGGATTTTTTGCCGACTTGAATGATTTCCTGCGTACTCTTCCTGTTTTCATCCGTAATCTCAACCATCTTACCCATAATCATTTCCACACCCACGGCCCCCTGGGTAGTTTCATCCAAAGCCTTGGTCGACATATCCAAAACCCTTTTGGAGTGCTGGGCAATTTGCGAGGATGAGATGGAAAGTTCCTCCATGGTGGCGGTAATTTCGGTCACAGCCGCCGCTTGGTCCGAGGAAACGACCGCCTGTTCTTCTATCGCAGCCGACATCTCAAAAAAACTTTGGCTCAACTCCTGGGTGACATCGGATACTTTCCCAAGGATACCGAATAAACGTTCCGCCATGGAATTGATCCCTTTCCCAATCATGTCCAGTTCATCATGGCGTGCTGACAGGGTTAACCGTTGTGTAATTTTTCCTTCGCCCAGCGAGTCCAGTATCTGCGTCAGATGCAGAATACGTTGAATCAATCGACGGGTGGCGTAGACGCTGGAAAAAAGAACAAAAACCACCATCGCTATGCCAACGGGAAGCAGAATGCTCTGGCTTGCCGAAACAATATCGTTGGATTTGGATATGGATTTCTCACGGATTCCAATCGATAATTTGGACAGATCCTCCAATTCCACCATCATTTCCTTGGTAATGGCCTCTGCGAAGGTTCTGTTTTGCAGCAGCTCGTCCCGCTGTTGCAAGTTTCTTTTCTGCAATATCAATAGACCGTTATCCCCTCCCATGGTGATGCCTGCGATCTTGTCAAGGCTGGAATTCAACGCATCCCTGCCCTCTTCCAGTTTTCCTCCCATACCTGCCAAGGAATGCTTCACCAACTCAACCGATTGCCGAATCTGAATTTCGTGCAAGCTGTCAAGCGATTCCAGGGTGTCGGCAGCAAGAACCCCATGACCAAACATGGCCAACCGGACAACACCGTACCGAATCTCCAGACTGACATTGCGGTTAAGCACTTCTTCGACCAACCGGTCCATTTCCATGATTTGCATGGCCAAGCTTTCCTGAAGTACCAAAGCATTCTCCCTGGCTGTCCGCAATTTTTGGTCAGAGGCGAGGAAGGCTTGGGATGTTCCTTTTATGCGTTCAAAAATTGTTGCCAGTTGCGGTAAATTGTTTTTTATTGATTCAATTTTTGACAATTCTTTTTTAAATTGTTCCGCCGTTTGGTTGCGGGGGACCGCCAACTTCAAATCTTGTGTAGATCCGGTACTCATGATGATGTGCTGCTGGTTCAGAATATTGAAAACAATGTCGCGCAGATTATCCATGGCCACTTCCAATGGAATGACCGTATCGAGCAAATAGTTTTGGTTATCAACCAACTTGGCGTTGGTGTAGCTTGTCGCAGACACGACAAGACCGAAGAAAACAACGCAGACAACCGACAGGGCAATCAGCATGTTACGGATCGACCAGTTCAGAGACATGATGGACAACCTTTCAGTGTGGCAAACTTTTCTCGGACCAACCATTCACGGCCAACAGCGGCATCTCGTGTGGATTCGTAACCGTTGAGTCCCTCCCTTTTTTTCCAAGGTTAAAACTATTGCGGGGGTCCGAGGGGATCATCCCCCCGGACCCCCGCAATAGTTTTTTTAAAAAAAGGCGGAGGGACCGAACGGTTACTGCGGATTCTGCACCAAAAACCGGCGAAATTCCAATATTAAAGCGATTCCCAATGAACATGATGCCCTTCGGGCAAAAAAACAAAATCAAAACCCTGGGGCTGCGCCCCTAGACCCCCCTTGGGGGGCAGTAAAATCAAAGTCAAAATCAAAA
>JACSDG010000046.1 GCA_015660855.1 Magnetococcales bacterium | reverse complement strand
GATCATGGGAGGCGGCCTTAGGCCCATGGCGAAAGCCATATGGAAAACATGCTACCGTCCCCCTACAGTTGGCACGCCAGTTCTCTACTCTACCAGATTTCCGTACTGTCCCCAGATTTCCGTGGTGGAGCAGACCGGACGAGGGCTGTTTGGCTGAGATGGGGGAAAAGCGGACCATGCCTTAGGAATGGGACGGAAGCAATTTGATAGAGATTGAAGAGTGGGCCATGCCTTGGAAATACGACTCTGCCGAAAGAAGAGCCAAACACAAATGGTCGAGAGACGAGGCGGGGTTCGATCCTCCAGATATACCTGGATCCCCCGGAAAATGTCCTTCGTCGGTCACCAGGACGCCGGGCTTGGCGGAACGTCTTTTGAATGATGGAATCCCCTGGCCCCCCGAAGCGGAACATCCGGAGAGAATCTATAACGTTTACCAGGGAGTGGTTTATCGGGCAGCTCCATCCGTCCCCGGGAAAATCTATCACGGATTTCCTGAAAAGGAGCAGCCCGGACGATTGGTTCCCGATGAAGTGCTTGGTACATTGGCAGAACGCGCCGATAATGCTGGAGAGTTTCGTAAATTCAAGACCTGGGCAAAAAAGTATCTGCGACAGGGATGGAATTCACTGAACTACAAACCAAAAAACGCCTGATGGGATGCTCGGGACATGTTCGATTTCACCTTCGAGAAATTGGATAGCGACGTCGGAGAGGCTGTCCCCATGTTTTCCGGATATGGTCGGTTGACCCTGTCCGTCAATGGCCTGGGGATCTGGTGCGATAATCGCGGGGTTGAGATCACGGGAATCGCGGAGTACTGGGACAGCCTGTTGGACCATTTGGCCCGCTGCTGGCATTCTATCGGGATAGAGGAACCGTACCCTCTCCGCTTCAATCCGGAATCCCCAATGGGATTTCTGGAAGACGCCATGGCTGAATTGCGGAATATGGGGCTGTCTAAGAACGCCTTCGTCGAGGAAGAGGTCAAGATATTCGCCTTCTCCGACCGGCACAATTTGGCTGCCGGAATGCCGAACCTGTTTCTGCCGCCCCTCTTCATTCTGCGGGAGGGGAACGATGTGCGCATCGTGACCGAAACAGACGATGTACGCCTTCCGTTTGGACAGGTCATGAAGCAACTCGAAGCCCTGGGATCGGCCATTGCCGATGCGATTCACTCACAATCCCCGCGCGGCGGTATGATCCTGGATGCGTGGAGCCAGCGCGATCACGCGTTGCCCGTCAACGATGCCCTTGCCATGCTGATAGGCGTGCCGCCATCCCTGGTTGGTGAAATCGCCGCCAATGATGATCCATCGGAGGTGTTCGGTTATACTGGTTGGGATTCCCCATCCCCCAGAGTGCTTGCCGCCCGCATGACCCAGCACTGTCTGGAACCCAAAGAAATCAGAATGGTCATGGACAGAATTGCACGGGCCAGCTTGGGAAAAACGACGCCTGAATTCACCAATTTACGTCGCGAGGCGGGTCAGCAACTGGAAAGCCTCGCGAGTGAACGCCATTTCCGGCAAGGGTATGAATTGGCAAAGTGGTTGCGCTCGACCCTGAGCGTGTCGGCGGACCGGACCGTTGATCCCGACCAATTGTTGCGGAGTTGGGGCGTCACGGTGGAACCCTCCAGAGAACTCCCCGATGAGATCGATGCGGTGGCCCTCTGGGAAGGAAGCCAAGCCTGCGTCATCATCAAACCGCTTCCATCTGTCGAGATTCTGGGAGGACGCATGCCGGTATTGGTGGAGAAAAGGGCCAACGCTTGTGCAGCGGAACTGTTGTTGCCCAGAACGCAGGTCGAGCAGGTTCTGCCCGAGAGCTTGAGTGCCGATGCGGTGACAACGGCCATGAATGGCCTGACGGAACGATTCGATGTCAGTCGGACGTTGACTGGACATCAAATGGAAAATCTGTTGAAAGATACGGGAAAACTGACGTCCCGCGTCAAAGGATGGATTGAGAAAGCCATGAATCAGGGCAGCCGGGATCCCGCCAACTCCCGGACCGAGACCCGCATATGACCGCACGCACCTTCTGCCCCTGGTCCGATTTGGTCCCGCTCCACCCCGACGTGGAGGTTGAAGCGTTGACCTAGGCGGTGTTCGCTATCGATCTGGGGGCTACCGCCAGCGTCCGGATCGACTGTTCTTCAACCGAACCATCGCCTCCGACGAGGTGGAATGCGAGTCGGGATTCCTGATTGCTCCAGCCAGTATGCCGTTGCTGATCATTTCGTCTGCGACCCGGTCAACCCCCATCTGCGACCAGTGACCATCGACGTTGAGATAGGTTCCGCGTATTCCCATGAGCAAGGGTGCCAGGTCATGCACCGCAATACCATCCCGCAACAAACGCTCCTTGAACAACCGGGTTGCCTGGAGCCGGTTGACGCCAAAACGGCTGAAATCGCCAAACAGCGACCAGGTTTCGACGTATCTGGGATCGACCTGAAAACCCATGGGAACCAGTATCAGAGTGAAGGCGACGCCGGCACTGTCACACACCTGTTTCATCGCCAGGATGCGCGGATAAATGCCCTCAACCAACGCCTCGGCAGAAGAATTCTCCTCCCTGAAGGTATCTCCCACGGCCCAGTGAAACAAAGGTTGCAACATGTAACTGCGAAACAGTCCACCATCGGGATGACGCAAGGTGGCAAACAGGGAACGGCTTTCAGGGCGTGCCAGAATACGCTGGAGACGATCCCTCTTTTCACCCGAAAAATGGGACAAATCCAGTAAAAAATCGCGAATTTCCGTGTCGCTCATGGTTTGCAGACGGCGCATCATCGCCTGTTCCTGCACATGCAGACTTTCATCGGCATCGGGTTTCCATACCCGCAGGACATTGCGGTGGCGATTGGTCAACACATGATTGAGGGCGAGCAATCCCATGCGGGCGGCGATGGAATCCTTGGGGTAGGTGGAAAAAATGCCGAGCCGGGTGGAAAGTTTGTCGGGGGGAAAATCGTTGCCGACGTAGAAAAAAAGAAAAATTTCCTTTGTTCCCAGGGGGATCACCACATTTTTTATACGATAGAAATAATCGCTGGTTCCCGTGGCCGAAACTCCAAAATTGACCACCTCCACATCGTCGCGCCCGATTTTTTTTTCCACCACCAAAGGGAGGGGGATGGGTACCGATTCCTCCAAAAAGGAATCCCCCACAAAACCAATACGCCTGACCCCGGGGGCGGGCTGCCATTCTCGCTGCCGGTCTCTTTGTCCCCAGGAGTTGAATCCCTGCCCTCCCTGAAGGTCAAGGATGCGTCCCCACGCCTGTATTCCCATATCGGGTTTGACCCCATGCAGCCCGATGATCGGCCAGGGTGGCGTCAGCCATGAAGCCGCAAAGTTGGCCATATACAAAGATGAAACAATGGCCAGCAAAACCAGAAAAAAAATTATTAAATATTGAAATACCGGTCGATTGAAACGGTTCTCCATCCCTCCCCCCCTCCCATGAAACATGTCCTTACTATAACCAATCCAATGCCTGAAAATAATCCACGTCCGGCAGGTCGGAAACCGATGTGACCGCGTGAAACATGGAGCCTTTATACAGTGTTTCCATCCAGGCGTGAATGTCTCTTCCATACAGACGACTCAATCCCATCCGTGGTGCCGCACGCGTTGTGCGAGGGAGGGGTTGGAGGACCAGGGTGGGTCGCCCCAGGGCATGCGCAGGATAATGGGTGAAGGTGGACATGGGGGTGCCGATGATGATGGGGCAGCATGCCAGGGCAAAAAGGTCGCGCACCGGATTGCTATCGGCCTGGTGACCCTTGCGTTTTGGCCGGTAGGGGTTATCCCTGGGAGCTTGAATCAGGGGGAAGGCATGACTGAGACGGGTTTCCTCCTGGGGGGTCAGCCCATTGTGGGATAAATAAAAAATGACCTTGCCATAGCGGTCCGTTACCGTTTTCATGGCGTATTCGTACCACCACAGGGGAACCTGGGAATGGATATGATTGTTGATGTCGTAGATGTCTTCTTCTGGTCCGGGGCGATAATCACCCCGGCGAATGTGGACGCCTGCCACCACCGTTTCCTTCAGGGGGGCAAACTGTGCCATCAATTCAACCATGAGGCGGGGGTGGAGACGCAATCGGGCCGCGGTGGCCAGATATAGCCTGCGGTTGATCTGGGGAATGCCACCAAACAAACCTTTTTGGATCAGCACACGATGTCGCCCCAGGTGGACAAATTCTTCGGGGGTGGGGGAATCAAATCGTTTGGCTCCCAGTTTCATCCAGGGGCGCAGTCGGGTAAACCGGGCACCCACAACCCGTAAATCCTGAAATTCGGGCCAGTCCAACAAGACCTCATGGCCAAAATATTCCTGAAAGGCAAAACAGAGCGGTAACGCTTCGAGCCGGTTGCATAAACCTGCAAAGGGGGTGCTGTAGATTTTTTTTTCCAAGTTGCGTTCCCGTCACTATCTTAAGGGTCAGGGACTGTTTCGGCTCCTGGCCAGGGTTATGGCAAAACGATAACTTTCCTCCAAAGATTCGACGCACCTGGCAATGGTGAAGCGTTGGGCGATGGTGTCATGTCCCCCCTGGGAAATCTTTACGCTCAATCGGGGATCGGTGGCCATGCGGATAATGGCCTGCGCCAACGATTGCGGGCTGGATTCTTCGATGAGGATCCCGTTGATGCCATCCGCAATCACTTCGGGGATGCCGCTGTGCCGGGTGGCAATGCTGGGGATGCCCCAGGCCATGGCCTCCAGCAATGCATTGGGAATCCCCTCCCGGTCCCCTCCGGAGGTCATCCGGCTGGGATGGAGGAAAATATCGTAATGGGGTAAACCTTGCAACAAGGTCTGGTTATCGACAAACCCGGGAAATTGAACCTGGGATTCCAGATTTAAATCTTTGACCAGTTGTCGCAAGGCCTTTTCCCTTGGACCCGACCCCATCAATGTCAGCATGGCCGCTACTCCCCGTTCCCGTACCTGGGCCAAAGCCTGGATGGTTACGTCCAGCCCTTTCTTTTCGACAAAACGGCAGGCCTGGAGCAGACGCAAAGGGCGTTGTGCCGAATATTGCGGGGGGATGCGCGGCGTAAACGATTCCGGCATGGGGACACCCGTGCGATTCATGCGGATGCGTTGCTCCGGACAGCCACGCTCCAGCAATGCCCTTTTAAGGGAATCACTACGCACCAAAAACAGATCGGTGGCTGCCAACAACTGGTCAAATTCTTCTGGCTTTAAATGGTCCGAAAGATCGGCCCCGTGAAACGAGACCACCTTGGGTCGGTGTTCCTGTCGGAGATAGGGCAAGGCGCGCACCGCCTCCGTACCCAGATAAACGTGGACGACGTGCGCCTGCAATCGTTGCACCGCAGCCAGCATCTGTCGGGTTTCCCAGGCACTCAACGGGACGCGCCGACGGGCAAGCCGATGCCAGGCCCGTGCAACAAAACGCCAGGGACTTTTTTTCAGGGTGATCAGGTTGGGGTAAGGGAAAAGTTCGGGATGTTTGCGACTGCGGGTGATGACCCACATGTCAAAATGACGCAAAGAGGTCACCTGACGGTAGACGTGCAACATTTCCGGACTTAAAAAAGTCGCCAGAAAAGAAACAGCCACCGGTCGGTCTGTACCTGCCTGGGTCATACCTGCCCCTTCCACATATCTTGAGGGATTTTTCCAAACGTCAGGGATCAATAAACTCCTGAAACCACAGTTCAAGAATCAACAGTGCCCACAATTGCCGCCCCCGGTTGCGTCGCCCGCTGACCTGCTCATCAACCATTCGATGCAGATGGTCGGGATTGAACAGGTTTCTCTGTAAAGATCGCTCCGTCAATAACACCTCCCGCAGCATCTTGCCATCCCTTTCTTGCAACCATGCACCCAAAGGGATGCCAAACCCGGTCTTGGGTTTGTTCAATACCTCTCGCGGCAACAACCCCGCTACCGCCTCTCTGACAATTTTTTTGCCCATGCGACCATCATGTTTAAAGTGGAGCGGCAGGGTCGCCGCAAATTCCACCAGGGTGTGATCCAACATGGGGGCACGCAACTCCAAACCATGGGCCATGGAGGCGACATCGGTTTTGACCATCAGGCAATCGGGGAGGTAGTTGCTTTGGTCATGGCGCATCATCCATTCCCACCCCTCCATGGAGGGATGCCATGGGGGTGGCAATCCTGGACTGGCCTCGGTTTTGTTGGCAAGGAGTTCTTTCATTTTTTCACTATAGATTAATTTTTTGTCCCAGGCGTTAAAAATGGCCATCCGGGTTAAAAAACGTTCCGGCAGGCCACCGGTCATGCGCGAAATATTTTTTTCTACGGAGGCCCTGACAGGGGACTTTCCCAAAGGGGTGGCCAGGAGTCGCAAAAACTGTCCCATCTCTTTTTTAAGTTTCCAGGGTAAAAAATCTCCCCAGTGTGGTTTCATGGCCCTGGCATAATTGACATAACCGGCGAAACATTCGTCGGCACCGTCGCCGGTCAGGGCTACCGTGACGTGTTGCCGTGCCAGTCGGGCCACATGCCAGGTGGGGAGGGCCGAGGGATCGGCGAAGGGTTCATTGTAGTGGCGCACCAGTTCGGGCAAAAGTTCAAGGCTGGAAGAATCGAGGATCAATTCGTGGTGGTCGGTGGCAAAACGGTCGGCAACCGCCCGGGCGAAAGGGAGTTCGTTGGATCCCTGCTCTGCAAACCCCAAGGAAAAAGTTTGCACCGGGCGGGAACTTGAATCCGCCATCAGGGCAACCATGGTTCCCGAATCGATGCCTCCGCTCAAAAGTGCTCCCAGGGGGACATCGGCCACCATGCGCAGGCGTACCGATTCCCGCATGCGGGTCAGAAGTTCTTCCTTGAGATCCAAAAAACTGCCCAAGGCCGGTTTTTGGAGTTCCGGGGACCAATAACGTTGAATGGTCATCTGTCCGTTTGGATCCAACAGCAACCAATGACCCGGAGGTAATTTGGCGATGCCGGCGAAGGCACTCAAGGGGCTTGGGACGTATTGATGGGTCAGGTAGTGGTCGATGGCGGTCCAGGAGGGGGCGACAGTGATTCCCCCATGGGCGGTAATGGCGCGAATGGCCGAACCAAAGATGAAAAATTTTGAATCATATTTATAAAAAAAAGGTTTCTCACCAAAGCGATCGCGTGCGGCGAACAAGCGTTGGCGTTTTTGGTCCCACAGGGCAAAGGCGAACATCCCCTGGAGGTGATGGACCATTTCGCAACCGTAATCTTCGTAGAGGTGCAGGAGAACTTCGGTGTCGCTGCGGGTGGAAAAATAGTGCCCGCGTGCTTTCAAATTTTCCGTAAGAAATTTAAAATTATAGATTTCACCATTAAAGACGACCCAGAGGGTTTTATCTTCATTGGTCAGGGGGGGGATGGCGGCTTGGCTGAGGTCGATGACGGCCAGACGGGTTTGTCCGAGGCCGATGATGGTATCGCAGTGGATCCCCTGGGCATCGGGTCCACGGTGGGCGATGGCGTGGCACATGGATTGGAGTTGGGAATGTTCAACCCTGTCGCCATTTAACGAAACTTTTCCGCAGATACCGCACATGGCGTGTCTTGCCTTAAGGTAAAGAGTCCGGACAAATTATCCATGATGAACTCAGGGGTCATTTCGGTCAGGCAGCGACTGATTTTGCTGCCCTCGCAACCATCACGGTCACAGGGGATACATTCCCAATCGAGGCGACAGACACGCTGCCGACCGGCCTGACAAGACCCACCGCTGCGAGGATAGGGTTGTTGGCGATTTCCATTGGGCCAAGGTCCCCACAGGTGGGGTTTGGTGGGGCCGAAGATGACCATGGAAGGGCGATTGAGGGCGGCGGCCATGTGACTGGGGGCGGTATCCACCCCCACGTAGAGATGGGCACGTTGCAGCAGGGCCGCCATTTCTTGCAGATTGAGCCGCCCTCCCAAAAACAGAGGGGTCGTTTGCGTCTCCCGCAGGACCTGGGCGCAATAATTTTTTTCCACCGCAATGGCGGCACAGGTCAAAACAACGCGCAACCCCCATTTCAAGGAGATGGCATCGACGACTTTGGCCATGACGCCGGGCGGTGGGCATTTGAACATCCAACGCGAAGTGGCGTGGACAACGCACAGGGGAATGGCATCATCGACCCCCTCCTGGGCCAGCAGGTTGGCAACGGTTTGGCGCGGTAGGTCCAGAACGGGCAGGGTGACGTGGAGTCCGGTAAAATGCAGATTCAGGGGTGCGACCAGTTCAAGGTCTCTCAGGACGGTATGTACATCATGCCCTGGTTCGGGTTGCATGCGGTTGTAGGCAAGGCGGTTGGTTAAATTTCGCTGCCAGGGGACGCGTGTGAGAAGATGGCCGAAACGGTCACGGGCCTGGGTGACCCAGGTGCAGATGGCCCCACGATCACCACCACCGGAAAGATCGATGACCAGGTCGAAGCGCGAACGAAAAAGCCAAAGGTAGAGTTTCAACAAGGGGAGGAGTCCGCCTCCCCGTTCGTAGCACCATACCTTTTGGATCATGGGGTTGCCTGCCAACACCTCCCCCGTAGCCCCGATGACCAGAAAAGACAGGGTGGCCTGGGGATAATTTTCGTGCAACACCTGCACGAGGGGGGTGGCCAGCAGCACATCGCCGATATGCTTGAACTTGATGATCAGGATACGCCGGGGTGCGTCTTGTTTGCCGGCGACGTTGTGTGCGGAATCATGATTCATGATCACACTTTGGCTACCGTGTTCGTCTGCGCCATACGCGAAAGTAATTCTTCCATGGCCGAAGTCATATGATCGATGTCAAAGCGTTGTCGTGCCGTCTGCAAGGCGCAAATTCCCAGGTTTTTCCCCAAGGTGTTGTCATGCAACACCCTTTTCAAGGCCGTTGCCAAATCCAGGCTGTCTTTGGGGCGAACCAGGAGTCCGTCATGTTCGGGGGTGATGATTTCGGGAATGGACCCCACCGGGGTACTGACGACGGGCAGACCACAGGCCATGGCCTGCATCAACGCCTGGGGCACCCCTTCGTTGCCGTAGGATGGGAGGGAAAATACATCCATGGCCTGTAACCAGGGAAGGGGATCCCTTTGATAGCCGGCAAAATGAATTCGTTCCTGGAGATTGATTTCCAGGGCCTGGCGGTGCAGGTTTTCCTGTTGCGGACCGTCACCAACGATGACCAACCTTGGTTTGCCCCCATCCGGGTCGTTGAGAATATTTTTAAAGGCCTCAAGAAGAAAACTATGGCCTTTCCAGCTGCGCAGGGTGGCGACGATGCCGATGATGGGGGCATCATCGGGAAGATGCAGACGTTGGCGCGCCAGATGGCGGTCGCCGGGGGTAAAACGGTCGAGATCGATGCCGGTGGGAATGGAGGTGATCTGGATGGCCGGGTAGCGGTTGACCTGGATCAAGCGGTTGCGGATGGCCACGCCGGTGGTGACGATATGACGACTGGCGCGGGTGTAGAGCCAGCGGGTGGGTGCGTTGTCGGGGACTGGGGTGGAAATATGGCGCAGACGAACGATGGGGGCTGGTTTGGCCAAGGTTTGCGAGGCCAGGGCGACCAGCCAACTGTCGGTGGAACTGTGGGTGATCACCACATCGGTCGGATGGGTGGCAAGCCAGGATCTGACAGCAAACAAACCGGAAATATTTTTCCGCCCCATGGGGGCGATGGTTGTCGGTACCCCATAGCGTTTGGCTTCCGTGCTGATTCGGGAGTTTGGGGGGCATAACAGGTGAACCGCATGACCACGTTCCAGCATCGCCTTGCTTTCGCTGAGCAGGCGGATTTCCTGCCCGCCCCAGCCCAGGGAGGCTTCGGTATGCAGAATGCGAAGGGGAGACATGGCGTTCATGGTGTGGAGGGTTTATTGGTTTTCAAAAATTGCAGGGCGTAGAGTCGGGCGTATTCACCGTCTTTTTCCAACAGTTGTTCATGGGTTCCCTGTTCTACAATCTGGCCGTGGCTGAGGACGACGATACGATCGGCGTTGCGCACCGTGGAAAGTCGATGGGCGATGACCAGGGTGGTATAGGCATTGATCAGGTGATCGAGTGCGTCTTGGACCAGGCGTTCATTTTCGCTGTCCAGGGCACTGGTGGCCTCATCCAGGATCAGGATGGAGGCGGGTTTAAGCAGTGCGCGGGCGATGGCGATGCGTTGACGTTGCCCCCCCGACAGCATGACCCCGCGATTTCCGACCTGAGTGTTTAAGCCTTCGGGAAACTCTTGAATGAAATCCCAGGCGTTGGCCATGCGGGCGGCCCGTTCCACCTCTTGGATGTCGGCATCCATACGCCCATAGGCGATGTTATTGCGTATGGTATCGTTGAACAGTTGGCTGTCCTGGTTGACAATGGCGATTTGACCGCGCAGACCATCCAGGGTCATATCGCGAATGTCCACACCATCGATGATGATGCGTCCTTCCTGACAATCGAACAGGCGCGGCAGCAGGTTGACCAGGGTGGTTTTTCCGCTGCCGCTTTGTCCCACCAGGGCCACTTTTTCGCCACGCCCCACGGTCAGATCAATCCCTGTCAGGACATCCTGATCGCTGCTTTCATAACGAAAACCGACCCCCTCATAACGAATGCTGTCCTGGACTGCCGGGGGAATGATGGCCCCTGGGCGTTCGTTGATGGAGGCTTGGGTATCCATCATTTCAAAGACGCGTTGCGCCGCCGCCATGCCGGTTTGAAGATTGTTGTACAGCATGGTAACCCGTTTTAGCGGGCTGTAGGCCATCATCAGGGCGGTCAAGAAGGAGAACAACGTCCCAGGTGTGGCTTCACCATTGACGATGGTTTGGGCCGAGACCAGGACAACGGCACTGATGGCGATACCGGCCACCATATCCACTGCCGGTTTGGCCAGGGAATCGACGAAGGTTGCACGAATCTGGTTGCTGAGGACATGTCCGGTGATATTGGCAAAGATTTGGTTCTCATGGCGTTCCATGGAGAAAGTTTTGACCACTTGCATCCCGGAAATAGTTTCTTCCAGGTGCGCGGTGACTTCTTCCATCAATTCCTGCCGGTTGCGGCTGAGGCGACGCATCATCAATCCGAAGCGAAAAATCAGGTAGCCCACCACGGGGATTCCCATCACCGAGACCAGGGCCAGATCGGCCGCCTGGTAGATGACCACCGCGAACAGGAAAGCCACCGTAAAAACTTCCCGAATAATGTCGGCGATGGTTGTGGAGACCACCGAGCGGATCATGTTGATGTCGAAGATCAGTCGGGAGATGAAGGATCCGGTTGAGCGTCCGAGAAAGTGGGCTAGGTCGAGATGGAGTATTTTGTCATACAATTGGGTCTGCATGATCTGCACGAATCGATGACCCACGGTGGTGATCAGGTAGGACTGGTAAAAGAAGGCGATACCGCGAAGGACAAACACAACCATGACGCCCAGGGGGATCCACATGACAAGGCTGGCGTTTCTGCGGATAAAAACGTCGTCTACCAAGGGTTGAACCAGGTAGGCGATGGCCCCGTTGCTGCCGGCCATGAGGATCATGCACACCATGGCGACGACGAGTTGCCAAAGAAAGGGGCGGATCATACCCCAAAGGCGTCGGTAAACAACCCTGTCCTTCATGTGTTTTTTTTCTTTCGGGACATCCGACACTCTCAACGTCTCCAACGTGGCAGGTTTGCAGTCCAGCGACATTCGTTCAAACTAGGTTGACTGGAAAAAAGGTTCAGTCTGCCTCACTTTGCCTCCGGAGACAACACCAAGACCGCCGGATTTTTCCCCATACGCCAAAAAGTCAAGGATACGGGGATCCTTCTAGGCATTCAGATTGCGATAGTCCCAGGTTTTGGAGCTGAGTTTTTGGTTGTCTTCATCCGTCGGGGATAGCGGTTAGGCATGGCTTCCGATGATTATGGTCTTGCATTAGAAAATGCAATTTGATAAATTCTGGTCTCGGAAGTTGTCAATAAATGGTGGTTTTTCGACTATTCTTTGCTTCAGTGTCCCTCTGACATGTAGATTCAGACGTGCGTCTTATGGTTTTTTATTAAAAAAACAACAGCTTATAAGAGAGAGAAATTTGGACAGTTTGTTTTGCGATTGGTAGGCGAGGGGAACTTGGGTCGGAATATCTATAAATTGGATTATTGCGGTATCTTGTCCGAAGAAAAACTACTTAAGGCTAGACATTAGTTTGTTGCAGCCAGATGAGCGTGATGCATATATTAATGAGTTTGATATTGAATTAATAGACTATGACAAGAGGAAGAGACAATACAGATTCAGAATTACTTGGCAACAATTAAATAATAATTGTGAAATGTTGTGCAAATTGCTAAAAGAAGCCTACGATTCCTAGTGGTTCACCCGGGGAATTTCTTTAACTGTATCAGCAAAAGGAGAAACACATGTCCTGCGATCTTGATGTAATCACAAAAACGCATTTGATGGTGAACCGGTCAACAACAAAGGAAGAACATTTTGAATGTCTTTTGGAAATACGCCAAAAATCTCTGAATATTATTTGTGAAGGTGACTCCTGGTTTTCCTATCCACGAGAAAATTTTGTACTAGGTCCACCAGCAAATATTATAGATCATTTGGAGTTGATGGCGTACTATAATTTGTTGCGGATGGCCAGTCCAGGTGATGAAGCCGTAGGGATGTTGACTGGTACCAACAAGAGAGAGATTGGTCGATTGCTTGAAAAATTCGGGAATAAGATAGATGTTTTCTTGTTTTCCGGAGGTGGCAACGACATCGTAGGTGCAGGGGATATGGACCGCTTTCTCCTCGAAAGGAGAAATGGTAGCACTGCCGACGGATGGATTAACAGGGAGGTGTTCGATGCCACAATAAAAAAAGTTGAAAATGCTTATGTGAATCTGATAAAACTCAGAGATAAGTATTGCAGAGAATGTACAATTATTACGCACACCTACTGCTATCCTCTCCCAAGCAACGTGGGTGGCGCATTTCTGCATGGACTGTTCAAGACAAAGGCATGGATTAAACCCTATATGCTTGAGAAGGGAATCACTGATTTTGATGATCAGTATGCCATTATCAAACGCATGATAGATGACTTTGCGGAAATGTTGAAGCGGCACCAATCGCCGCGGTTTATTGTGCTTGACATTCGGGATTTCGCGCAATCAGAAGATTGGCTAAATGAGATTCACTTGACTCCTATGGCGTTCGCCCGCGTGGCTAAACTGTTTTACGATAAAATTGAGGTGGTGCGGCGGGTTTGAGTTTCGTGGGGAGCTCCGGTGAATTCCGGGGACACCCGACTAAGAGGAAATCCGGGGACACACCCGAATTGCACCGGGGGATGGGTCCATATATGTCCCCGGATTCAAGTTTGCCTCACTTTGTCTCCGGAGACAACACTCAAGACCGCCGGATTTTTCCCTGTACGAAAAAAAAGTTAAGGGTTCCGGGATCCTGCACAGGCATTCCGACCGCGACAAATATCCTGGTTTTCGGAACGGAGTTTTATGGCTGTATTTGTCCGTTGAAGTGTAACCATTCAGACCCCGTCATTCCCGCGAAAGCGGGAATCTAGGATTTGCGGGGCTTCCCTGGATCCCCGCTTTCGCGGGGATGACGTTTGTCAAAGGGGGGGGTGAACGGTTACGTTGAAGTTGGCAGTGAAATATAGTTTCCGATGGTTTATGGAACCACCTCTTTCAAAGGTCTGCATACTTGAGGACGAACTGGTTTTGAATGAAGGCCAGAAAAAACTTTTGTTGCACGGGGCCGTCGGATATGTAACGCCTGTAGATCAATAGGAGGGACGTGCCCAATGGATCTTTGACGAACGTAAACGCAAATGGGCTGCGGCTCGGGAACGTCGGAAAACGAAGCGATCAAGTTAATTTGGTGAAAATAAAACCGATCCAACGATATGAAACCTATTGACTTTTCAATCAATACGCAAGAGAGTCTTTCCACTGGGTGAAACAGAGGCGGGCATCTGCTGGCGAGCAAACCGCCAAGGGATAACCCGGTTGGTCTTACTGAGCCGATGGTGGAAACCGAGGGGTTGAATGCCCCTCGGTTTCCACCATCGGACGTAGGCCCATCATGCCTGAGAAAATGCAGCTCTCGTCACATGAATGCGCTGAAAAGGGACTTAAAAATATCTGGCGGCGGTTGCGCCAAGGTGATAACCGGGGGGGGGGCAGGTGGACGCCAGCTCAGGCCAAAAGGAAAAGGAGGTACAGCTTTCAAATCGGCATGGTGTTGGCGATGCTTTTGGGTTGATTTTACATCAAGATTATCTGGCCATGCTTTCCTGGGTCCCCGTCGCGTATGCAAACTCTGATGTTGAAGGGGTCCACCAAGTGCGTATCGCCTTGCGGCGTATGCGCTCGGCACTGGCGATTTTTTCCAGGGCCATGCCGGCCAACGTTTTGTCACCCTGGTCCGAAGAAATGCGCTGGATGGCCGCAGCTTTGGGACCGGCACGGGATTTGGACGTTTTTATAAGTGAATCCATCGTTCCCCTGTTGGGAAAGACCCCTTATTCCCACGGAGAAAAGGTGTTGATGGAGCTGGCCAGAAATAAACGTGCTGAACTCTACGTCCAGGTGCAGCACACGTTGGACAGTCCACGTTACCAAATTTTCGTCAAAGATTTTTCGCATTGGTTGGAGATGCGCGGTTGGTTTCAGAGAGATATGCTGGCCAAAGATCGTCTTAAAATGACGCAGGGGATAAGGAATTTTTCCATCAAGATTCTGGAGAAGCGTTTCCGTAAAATTTGCGTCAATGGGGAAAGCCTGGAAACTCTATCCGATGAGGCGTTGCATGAACTACGTATCGAATGCAAAAAGATGCGTTACGCCACCGACTTTTTTTCTTTGCTGTTTCCTGGCGAGTCGATGCGCCTGTTTGTTCGCAACCTGAAGGCTATCCAAAACATTCTGGGCCTGATGAACGACGTAGCCGCTTTGCCCAGGGTCATGGATGGCCTTGTGGACGGATTGACAAACCCTGAAGTGTTGCGTTTCTCGGGCACGGTACTGGGATGGCGCACCAAAGGCTACGCAGACGCGCGTCAGCATTTAACAACCCGCTGGTCCCATTTTATTTCAATCCCGCCGCCATGGCGACGGATTCGATAGAGGGATCAAGCGACAACGTTGTGCAGGTTTGCGTATTCTCCCCCTTTGTCCATAAGCTCCTGGTGCGAACCAGTTTCAGCCACCTGACCATCCCGGATCACCACAATGGTGTCGGCTTTGCGAATGGTTTCCAGGCGATGGGCGATGACAACCACCGTGTATCGACCGGCAAGCTGATCGATGGCCTCCTGGACGGCGCGTTCCGAAACCCGATCTAGGGAACTCGTCGCTTCATCCAGGATCAATAATTCGGGTTTGCGTATAATGGCCCTCGCAATGGCAACGCGCTGTCTTTGTCCCCCTGAAAGCCTTAAACCACGATCACCGACGATGGTGTCATATCCTTGGGGCAATTCTAAAATAAATTCATGGGCGTTGGCTAGTTTTGCAGCTTCAATGACTTCTCCTTCGGAGTATTCGCGACCGAATTTAATGTTTTCACGAATGGTACTATGGAAAACAAAAGTATCCTGACTGACGTAACCAACTCGACTACGCCATGATTTCATATCAACATCGGTCAATGGGATGTCATCAACCCATATCTTTCCCGAACTTGGTTGGACCAGACCGACAAGTACGGTACTGATGGTTGATTTTCCAGATCCCGAATGACCAACCAGCGCTGTCATCTGCGAAGGCATGATGGTAAAAGAGACATCCTTGAGTACATCTTCGTCACGGTTTGGATATTGGTAGCGGACATGATCGAAGCGGATGCGGCCGATGGAATGAATCTGTTGGGTTCCATTCTGGATCCGGTTGGTTTTATCGATGAGGGCACTGTGAAGGGTTTCGACGAAGGGAAGGCGTTCTACCGCCATGACCCAGTCGTGTCCCAAAGCAGACAAGGATGGCAATATGCGCATAATGGCAAGAAAAAAGAGTCCGATGGTAGGCAGAATGGTATTGATTTCTTTTTGATCTACAAGCAAAAGGGAAAAGCAGACGATCAAAAACACGGAGGATTCCACACTTCTGGCCATGGCCTGGGAGAATCCGGTTGACCGTATGTTGGCTTTGCTTATGATCTGGTTGTTTTTCCAAAATCCGGCCATCCAGCCCGACTCAGCCTGATAGATTCGTAACTGTTGGAAACCATTCATGGACTCATTGACTATGACCGATAATTTTTCCGATGCTTCGACCATGAATTTCCCGGTAATATAGGTTACGCGCTTGCCAACGAAGTAAACCAGCATCGCAAAGCCGATGGCGACGACCAAACCTGCCAATACCACTTTGAAGGCAACGGTCAATAGCAGAAGAAAAATAGACAGGGTTTTAATAAACTCGGTAACCATGACTGGAACCCTGCTGATTATGGCGGTCATCCTTCCGGGAGCTTGCATGATGTTATGTACGAGATCGCCTTGTTTTTTGGCCATCATGTATTCCCAATCGGCCAGGAGGTATTTATTGTAAATATCCTGGGTAAATTTTTCGCGTATTCTTTCTCCAAGAACCCTGGAGCTGAATTCTGACAAGAAGTGGAAAATATTTTTCAACAGGATGATGGTAAGGAATACAATGACGGGGATGCGAAGCCCCTGATCCGGATTGATTTTGGCCAGCAGGTCGGAAACGAAGCGGATGGCAAAACCCGAGGGTTGTCCCCCCCCTGGATTGAATAGGGAGGTCAGGAGGGGGTAGGCTACCATAAGGAAAAGCGTTTCGAAGAGAACCTGCATGAGTCCAATAAGGAAAACGACAGTCAGTGCGGTCAGGAATGGCCTGAAAAAGAAAGGCATTACGTTGAATAATTGACGAACGATCATGTTGTGCCTGTCATGGTTGGAACCTTGGTGAAGAAAACGGCACCGAAGGCTTCCCGCCGTTCGCATGAGCGTAAATTGTTGACAGATTCATTTTTGTTCACGGACAGTGGTCTGCGTCGGGAGAGAAAAAGTTGGAGGACAAGGTGATCATCGGAAAAACAGTGACCTTGAAGAAAATAAATTTTTCAGGATGACTTACCAGGATCCATGAACTCAAACCATGTTTGGGTGGCTTTGGCGATACTTTCGACATCCCACAATGGGGCATCACGCCAATTTTCTATATCCCTCAGCATGGTTGCAACACCCGAAGGAAAGTCCACCACAGGTCGCCAGCCCAAATGTTGGGTGATTTTGTCAATATTGGCTCTGGTACAGTCGGGTTCACCGGGACGTTTGGGGACAAAAACGGTTTCTCCACCCAATAATTCGACCAAACGCAAAACAGTCTGGGGGTTGTTGGCGCCTATATTATAAATTTCGCCGATATGGCCTTTTACTGCCGCCAGAAAGAAAGCTTCCGCCACATCGGTTACATAGACGAAGTCACGGCTCTGGGTTCCATCACCCACGACCGTGTAGGGCTTTCCGGCCAGTTTTTGCCGGAAAAAGACACCAAACACCGCCCCGTAGGCTCCGGTAGTACGTACACGAGGTCCGTAGGCGTTAAAGATGCGCATGGAATTGACCGGAAGGCCATAAACTTTTCCCCAATGCAGTACCGCTTGCTCACCGAAATATTTACTCAAAGCATAGGGATACTGTGGCTGGATGGGAAAATCTTCACGGGTTGGGGTCTCAGCCAGGCCGTAGCAGGAAGAGGATGCCGCATAGACAAGGCGTTGCACTCCTCGTCCACCGCCATGGCGCGTCGCTTCCAGGACGCGTACTGTCCCCTGGACATTGGTGGCCATGTATTCGGTTGGTTGTTCGATGGAGGGGACGATGTCGCCGATACCAGCAAAATGGAATACCAGTTGGACATTCTTGAAGAGGGGGCTGTTTGCAGGAAGTTTGCAGATATCCTGGGTATCAAGAGACAAATCCGGGTTGCGGGAGTGATGGGCCAGATTGGATCCCCGACCACCACTGAGATTATCGACGACACGCACGACGTATCCGGCTTTCAGGAGACGGTCGGTCATGTGACTGCCAATAAAACCGGCACCTCCAGTGACTACGGCAATAGGTTTTTCCTGCATTGTCAGCGAGACTCCTTATCTTTTAGTCGCCCATCTGGATTTCAATGGCTGGGAATATTTTTGCTGCAAGGCGTTACCTCTTGGGCAAGCATGGCCGGCGAACTTTGATTGCAAATGGCCAGGAAGTCAACAGAAAATGCTGCGCTCAGGGAGACTGGATGGTTGCAACCGAGCGGACAGTCACGCCATGATCTTCCATTAGACGATCCAGCATGGCCTCCATCGTCATGCTGTTAAAATTGAAACGGTGCCGCGCCAGAGAGGAATCGACCCAAAACGCCCCCGCCTTGGCTCCTTGATCGGCGATTCGGGATCGGGAACCGGTTTTTTGGATCAGATACTCAACGACCCCTCTTACGGAAAGGGCGGTCGCAGCCCCCAAGGGCAGGGGGTGAAACCCCAGCCATTCATTTTCGAGCAAATGGACAATCCAGGGACCAAGATCGGCAACGTGGACTGCCGTATTGAACGGTGTGTCGGAGTTGTAAATCGGAATATCTGCATTGGCCAGAACCCCGGACAGCAGGCGCATGAGCCAAAGTCTCGGGTGGGCATTGGGACCAAGGATACCTGGCAGGCGTAACGCGACCGAAGGAAGCCGGGAGGCGGCCAAGAACCTTTCTCCCGCATGTTTGGTAACCCCATACGGGTTTGGATCAAATATGGGGGTATGTTCATCGATACACCCCGTCGCAACGGTACCATGGACTGTGATGGAGGAGGCATAGATCATTTTTTTGGCCCCCCGATCCATGGCATACCGAAGTAAATGCCCCGTGGCCAACACATTGTCGCTGGCAAACAGATCGTATCGATCATCCGAAACCACCAACCTGGAGGCGAAGTGGACAACAGCGTCCACGACCGGGGGTAGAGAAGCAACCATCCCTGGATCTGCCAGGTTTCCAACCACCCAGGTGACTTTATCCAGTCTGTCGCCGTGAAAGGTTTCTGAGGGTTGGGATCGCACCACCGCCGTGACCGCATGCCCCGCCTTCAGGAAGTGCGGCAGTATGGCCCGTCCCAAAAACCCACAGCCTCCCGTCAGCAGGATTTTCATGACAGATCAATCATGGCTTTCTATTCAAAAAAGATGAACCCAAAGTCACCAGTATAACCCGCCAGTTTGAAAAACCACTCCCATTCATCCGTCCGGAAAAAGGTTCTTTGCGTCAATTGCCAGTTGAGCATGTTGATTCGTTCCCGTTCGTTG
The DNA here is from genome assembly GCA_015660855.1 of Magnetococcales bacterium. Classification (GTDB taxonomy): domain Bacteria; phylum Pseudomonadota; class Magnetococcia; order Magnetococcales; family UBA8363; genus UBA8363. Next base: position 8,399 of record JACSDG010000046.1, on the reverse strand, counting down.
CGATAGGACTCCTGCATCACCCATTTATGTTGTTTGCCAACCCGTTCAATTTCCTGCAAAGCTTTGAACAGGTCAAAGTTGGCTAGGTTATGCAGCATGCCTGAAGAAATGACCAAGTCGTACGAATGGTCGGCAAAGGGAAGCTGGATGGCGTTGCCGATTTTCAGGGCGGGTTTGACTTCCTCTTTGGCGTGTTGGATGCCGTAGGCGGAGATGTCGATACCTGCTATTGTGGCTTTGGGGAGGAGTTGGGTGAATTCATACAGCAAAAACCCTTTGCCGCAGCCGACATCCAGGATGGTCGCATCGTCCGGCAAGCGGTAATGCTCAATCATGGCACGGGCCACCGGGGTCCAACGCCCAGGGATGTAGCGATAGCCACCATATCCCGTCGTCCTGTCGCCATCCCAATAATCATGGTCGAACAATAGGGCTTTCTCGACCAGGGCGGTCTTGTCGTATTTGCACACCCGTTCGGTATAATCCCGTTTGGTGCTTTTGTGGAGCGTACCCACAAAATCGATCATTTTTCCCATTTTTTTTCCTCATTTTCGCTGGTTGATGACGATGATCTGTCGGACATGAGGGCGAGGATGGCATCTACGGAAATACCATGGGCACGGAGCAGGTCATCTTTGGAGCCATAAACGTGGATGAAACGGTCCTTGAGGCTACAGGTGGAAATTTTTGCGCCACTTTGAACGTCCCAAGCCGCTTCCTTGACCTGCCCGGCCAGAGTTCGGGCGGCGGAATGTTCTTCCAGGACCACAATGTGGCGGAATCGGGACAGCAATGTACCGATTCCGGCAATGTCCAGGGGTTTGAGGGTGTGGGCCGAGTAGATGGCGACCGAACCGCCATGGGCCGATTCATGTCTGTGTGCCGCTTCCAGAGCCATGGTCAGGATGGGGCCGTAGCCAAGGATACATATGTCACTGCCATTTTTAATGCAGCGAATTTTGCCAAATTGGAAGGGATCAGGGGCATGGGCGGTCAAAACCGGTTCACCGGACTTGCCCAGGCGCAGGTAGACGGGGCCTGATTGTTCCATGCAGGCCCATACGGCCGACCGAACTTCTTCGGGGTCACAGGGGGCAATGACCGACATGCCGGGCAAGGCGGACATGACGGCAACGTCTTCAAAGGCGTTGTGAGTACTGCCAAGCACCGAATAGGCGACACCAGCACCGACGCCGACCAGAACCACCGGCAGGTTTTGGTAGCAAAGTTCCACCCGAATGTGCTCGAAAGGGCGGTAAATGGTAAACGGGGCAATGGAATAGGCAAAAGGACGGCAACCGCGCATGGCAAGGCCTGCACACAGGGATATCATGCTTTGTTCGGAGACGCCGACGTTGATGAAACGCTCGGGAAAATCGGCTCGAAACGATGCCATGCTGGCAGCGGGAGAAATGTCGGCGACGACAATAAATACCTTGGGTACGGTTTTGATGACATCATACAAAGCATTGCGGAAAGAGTCTCTCATGTTATTTTTTCAATCCTGGCTTCCCAGTTCGTGCATGGCCTGTTGGAACTCTTCCGGGTTGGGTGAACGATAGTGCCACATGGGTTGGTTTTCCATAAAGCTCACACCCTTGCCTTTGATGGTTTTGCAGATGAGCAGGAAGGGTGCTCTGCGGGTACGCGATGCGACGGCATTGAGTACGGCCTTTTGATCGTGTCCATCCACTTCCATGACCTCCCAGCCAAACGCTTCGATTTTACCTTGAATGGGGTAGAAATTGGGATGGGTTTTGGAGGTGAAATCGAGAGACTGGAGATTATTGTAATCCACAAAGACCACGAGGGAGGTCAAACCGAGGGCAGGGGCCTGCAGGAGCATTTCCCAAACCGACCCCTCCTGCAATTCGCCGTCGCTCATGACCACATAGACGATGCGATCCTGTTTGAATACTTTGTCGTGCAGAGCCATTCCACACCCCATGCCCAGACCGTGGCCGAGGGAACCCGTGGAAGCTTCGATGCCTGGCAACCCCCGATCCGGGTGCGCCCCCAACCGTCCTTGCGGCGTGCAGTAGGCGTCGAGATCCTCTGGGGAAAGAATTTTCATTTCCTCCAAAGTGGCGTAAAGAGTAATTCCGGCGTGGCCTTTGGAAAGGATGAAACTGTCCTGGAATTTCCCTTCGCTGGATTTGCGCATCAATCCGAAATAGACGCAATCCAGAATTTCGGCACAGGAGAAAGCACCGCCCATATGCAGGGCAGCCACGTTGCGAGACATGGAAAGGATTCTTCGGCGTACCCAGCGACAGCGGGCCTGGGATTGAGCAATATCAAACTGGCCCGAAAGTGTGGCTGCATTTTTGTTCATAAGGAAGGTGGTGTCCCTATGGTTACCTGGAGCACCGGTAACGTAACTACCATGCCAGATTGCAAGAAAGTTCTTTCCAAAAACAAGCCCCGCAGGATAACAAACCACCAAGTGATTGTCAAAAGTGTTTTCTCTGGGCAATGATGGCTCATGCATGGATGCGATCTATGGCATGTGACGGGTCCTTGTGGGCTGTCGAATTTCCGTAGCCTTTTCTACCGATGGAATGTTAGATTCAAGTCTGCTTGGTCTGTATGTCCTGGAAATACCAACTCAATCCTTGGAATAAAATGTGATCACCCTCTCCGATCTTCTCCCCCTGTATCGTCACATGGTGCGTATCCGCCTTGTCGAAGAAGGCATTGCCAATCGCTACGGCGAAGAAGGTCAGTTGATGCGCTGTCCCATTCACCTGTGCGTCGGCCAGGAGGCAGCCGCAGTGGGGGTCTGTGCACACTTGCGACCGCAGGACGGCGTTTTCGGCACCCACCGTTCTCACGGGCATTATCTTGCCAAGGATGGCGATCTCCTGGCGTTGATTGCCGAATTATATGGGAAAGATACAGGGTGTTGTCAGGGGCGGGGAGGGTCTATGCACCTGATTGATCCATCGGTCGGATTTATGGGAGCTGTTCCTATCGTTGGGGCCACCATTCCTTTGGCGGTGGGGGCTGCCTGGGCTGGGCAACGCCTGGGTGATGGCAGCGTTGCCGTTGTGTTCTTCGGTGATGGTTGCTTCGAGGAAGGGGTTCTCCACGAAACTATGAACTTTGCTTCCCTGCGAAAAATACCAGTTCTTTTTGTCTGCGAAAACAATCAATTTTCCATCAATACCCTGCTGAAAGATCGTCAGCCTGACCGATCGATTCATGGCATTGCCCAGGCGCATGGCATGGCTGTTTATCAGGCCGATGGCAACGATGTAGAGGCGGTTTGGGAAGTTGCCCGTCAGGCGACTCGGCGCGCCAGGGCGGGTGAGGGGCCTGCTTTCCTGGAGCTTTCCACCTATCGCATGCTGGAACATTGTGGCCCCAACGATGACGAAGCTTTGGGGTATCGTGCGGTGGGAGAGTTGGCTGCATGGCGGGAACGTTGTCCGTTGAAAATCACCGCGAAACGTCTCCAACAGTTGGGTATGTCCCAGGATGCCATCGACCGGATCGGTCCCCAACTCAAACAGGAAATCGACGCGGTTTTTATCCAGGCCAAAGCCTCGCCGCTGCCCGAAAATACCCGGGGTGCCAACGTGTTCGCGCCGTCTCAATCCTGGCCGGTCGCGGCTCCGACCACTGAGTTGAAACGACAGATCACCTTTTTTGGTGCCGTGCGGGAAGCCTCTGCCCTGGCTCTGGCCGACGACCCGAACCTGTTTTTGATCGGTGAGGGAATTCCTTCGGATCCTGCCGGCGTTTTTGGCACTGTCAAAGGATTGAGGCAGGAATTCGGTTCCGAGCGGGTACTGGATATGCCCATCGCTGAAAATGGACTCACCGGAATTTGCATTGGTGCGGCCCTTCGGGGAATAAAGTCCATCATGGTCTACTACCGTATCGATTTTCTTTATTTGGCCATGGACCAATTGGCCAACGTTGCCGCCAAATGGCACTATCTGTTCCATCAGCCGGTTCCCATCGTCATCCGCGCCATTATTGGCCGGGGATGGGGGCAGGGACCGCAGCATTCGCAAAGTTTCCAGGCCATGTTCGGGCACATACCCGGTCTCAAGGTGGTGATGCCGGTGACGGCTCAGGATGCCAAGGGGATGTTGCTGGCCGCCGTTGCCGATCCCAATCCGGTTTTGTTTCTGGAACATCGTTGGTTGCACGGCATTATCGGTGAGGTGCCCGAGGTTTCTTATTGCACAGCCCTTGATCGGGCACGTTTGGTGCGGGAGGGCAAAGATGTCACCATTGCGGCGTTTTCCTTCATGGTGCTGGAAGCTCTCAAGGCGGCGGAAATCTTGGCGCAGTTTGGTGTGGACTGCGAAGTGATCGACATGCGATCGGTACAACCTTTGGACTTAGAACCGGTCCTTGAATCGGTCAATAAAACGGGTCGGTTGTTGGTGGCAGATACCGGTTGGGTTACGTGTGGCATGGGTGCGGAAATTGTGGCCAGGGTGGTAGAGCGGGCTTTTCCACGTTTGAAGGTGGCTCCTGTCCGCATCGGTCTGCCCGATTATCCTGCCCCGACGGCACCATCACTGGCCTACGATTATTATCCAGATGCTGAAACGGTGGGGCGACAGGTCATTGCTTTGCTGGAATCTGACGTGCGACCGTCTCTGGATGCTGTCGTGAGTCGGTTACGCTGGCAGGGTAAACGGGATGTCCCCAATCCGCAATTTAAAGGGCCTTTTTGAGGGCATCGAAAAAACAAATTCAAATGGTTTTAATTTTTTCGGGGGTTAAGGGGGGGATCATCTCCCCCTCTCCGGCGGGGGCTTGGGGGCGAAGCCCCATATGCGCTAACGTTGTTATTGGCAAAAATTATTGCGGGGGTCATTTTGACTTTGATTTTGATTTTACTGCCCCCCAAGGGGGGTCTAGGGGCGCAGCCCCAGGGTTTTGATTTTGTTTCTTTGCCCGAAGGGCATCATGTTCTGGCTTAACGCATGGACACCAACTCCACCAGTTCGTCCTGGGAAAATGGGCCGCTTGTCGTTTCTGCGGGCAATTCTTCACTCTGTTCTTGGGCAAAACTTTCGGTTGTGGATTGTTCTGCGACAATTTTCAGCATTTCCGGGTCGATATCCAGCCAGGGCATTTCGGATGGACTGGGGAGGATCTGGTCTGGAAAAGGCTGAATTTGAGCCAAAGAAGGTTCGTGCTTTTCCATCTTAAGATTGATTTCCATCAGTTCTTCAACCACTTGGGCTGTCTCTAACCTGACGGCTTGGACCGTGGATCGTTGCGCGGGAATCGAAAACCGAAGACCGATGGAGGATTGCGGCAACCAGGAAAGGGTTCCGGTAAAGATGATTTCTTCGGGTGCGGCGATTATTTCCTTCAGTCGGGGGTCGCTTCTCGCCGCGAGGTCTTCCTGGGTGGCAACCACGGGGGGGGGAAGTTTCCAAAGTTGCTCTTGCGAAAAGGTCAAAATGGAATGGTCAAGGGCCAGACCTGCCTTGGCCGCCACGACGACCGAAAGGGCAAGCAATGATAATTTTCCCAAGTGGGAAACCGGGAAAAAAATACGTTTCTTTTTCTGGGGAATCACCTCGAAAGGAGGGGTTCTCTCTGTGGTGGTGACAAAATCAAGACGCTCCGGCAACTTTCCATCGCCGCCTTCATGGTTTGAATTGACATTAAAATCAAACGCTTCCATGTTGCTCTCCCTCGTGGATGCAGTCCAACGTAAAAAAATGCCCCTTTGCCGTTCGATAAGTTACTGCCAATAATCCCCAAGCAATAGTTGCGCCAGCAAAAAAAATCCCTTGAAAAACGGCTTGTCCAGGAGGAGAGTACCCTGGGGATATGGGGTATGGAACCTTGTTTTCCTCCCTGTTTTTCCTATGGATAACCTGTAACCTCAAGGAGTGGCCGATGAGTCAGAGTCAACCCCCGTGCACTGGACCGGATTTGGATGATTATTGGCGTTATGACCACCTGATCGATTCCTGCTCGCCAGAGGAACCACTGAAGGTCGCCGTTATTCATCCGTGTGATCGGGATTCTCTGATGGGAGCCGTAGAAGCGGCAAAAAAAGATCTCATTTATCCTTATCTTATCGGTCCAACCGCCCGTATCCAGCGGGCCGCTGATGCGGCGGGTATCGATATCTCCCCCTTTAAACTTGTCGATGCCAAACACAGCCATCACGCCGCCGAGTTGGGTGTTGCCATGGTCCTCGCCGGGGAGGCCGAAGCCTTGATGAAGGGCAGCCTGCATACCGATGAAATCATGGGAGAGGTCGTCAAAAAAAATGGCGGCCTGCGTACCGAACGTCGTATCAGCCATGTTTTTCTGATGGATATTCCCAATTTTCCCAGGCCCTTGCTGATTACCGACGCCGCTATCAACATTGCTCCAACCCTGGCCATCAAGGTGGATATTTGTCAAAACGCCATCGATCTGGCACATGCCATGGGGATACCCAATCCCAAGGTGGCCATCCTTTCGGCGGTGGAAACCGTCAATCCCGACATGCAATCCACCCTGGATGCGGCGGCATTGTCCAAAATGGCCGAACGCGGCCAAATTACCGGTGGGATCGTCGATGGCCCTCTGGCTTACGATAATGCTATGAGTATGGAAGCTGCAAAAACCAAAGGAATTAAAAGTTTGGTGGCAGGGCGTGCCGACATTTTGGTGGTTCCCGATCTGGAGTCGGGAAACATGCTGGCCAAGCAACTGACCTGGCAGGCGCATGCGGATGGGGCTGGCATTGTCCTGGGGGCCAAGGTTCCCATTATTCTTACGAGCCGCTCCGACAATACCCGAACCCGTCTGGCCTCGGTCGCTGTGGCGGCCCGGGTGGTTGATGCCCGCAAGAAGGGTTTGATAAAAAAAGGATATGCGTAATACCATGCGCCAACACAACATTGCCGTCATCAATGCCGGCTCTTCCAGCTTGAAATTTTCACTGTTTGAGGTGACGCCTTCGGGACCGGTGCGCCGCATTCGTGGACAAATCGCTGAAATCAACACCGACCCTGTTTTTTCCGCTCGTATCGGTACCGAACCTTCCGGTCAGGATTTGAAACTGGGGGACGCCCATTCCGGGCACCACCGTTGTTTGCACTTTTTGCTGGAATGGCTGGGTCAGCATGCCCAGGTTCATGCTGCGGGACATCGGATTGTGCACGGTGGGTTGGATTTTTGCCAACCGGTGGTGTTGGATTCCTCTGTTATCGAAAGGTTGGAAGCACTTATTCCCCTGGCACCTTTGCATCAGCCCTATAACCTTGAGCCGATCCGGGTACTGTCCAAACTGTACCCGGGGTTAATACAGGTGGCCTGTTTCGACACCGCCTTTCATGCGACCAAAAGAAAGGAAGCGCGCCAGTTTCCACTTCCGACATTCTTGACCCAGGCGGGCATTCGCCGATATGGGTTTCACGGTTTGTCTTACGAATACATTGCCATGAAACTCAAGGAGGTGGATCCGGCACTGGCCCAGGGGCGTGTGGTTGTGGCGCATCTGGGCAACGGGGCCAGTATGTGTGCCATTCATCATGGTTTGGCGGTGGATTCCACCATGGGGTTGACCGCCGCCGATGGTCTGCCTATGGGAACCCGTTCGGGTTCCCTGGATCCTGGTGTTCTGCTGTTCATGGTTCGGGAACTCAATATGTCTCTGGATGCCGTTGAGGATGTCCTTTATCGCCAGTCCGGTCTTAAAGGAGTTTCTGGTTTGAGCCATGACATGCGCCTCCTGGAACAATCGGATCGCCCTGAAGCCAAGGATGCCATCGACCTTTTCGTTTATCGTATCCAACAACAGTTTGGTGCGTTAGGTGCTTCCCTTGGCGGTATTGACGGGGCGGTATTTACCGCAGGTATCGGGGAAAATTCCAGCCATGTCCGCTCGCAAACGTTGCAAGGGCTTCAGTGGTTGGGGTTTGAACTCGACCATGATGCCAACAATCGCCACGCTTCTCGAATTACTGCGGCAAAATCCAGAATTCCCGCCTATGTCATTCCTACGGATGAGGATTTGATGATTGCACACCATGTGCAACAAATACTCATTCAGGGTTAGGGCGTGGTGTTGACATTGTAGCCGTTCGGTCCCCCCGCCTTTTTTTTAAAAAAATATTGCGGGGGTCCGGGGGGAGGTTCTCCCCCCGGCGGAGGTTTGGAGGCGGAGCCTCCAAGGTTTTTCTTTTGACCTTGATTTTGATTTTGACTTTGATTTTACTGCCCCCCAAGAGGGGTCTAGGGGCGCAGCCCCAGGGTTTTGATTTTGTTTTTTTGCCTGAAGGGCATTATGTTTATGATGCCCTTCAGGCAAAAAAACAAACCTTGGGGGCTTCGCCCCCAAACCCCCATAGGCAATGAAGCTTTTTGTTTAAATTCAAAAACAAAGTCAAAACCCTGGGGGCAGTCCCCCAGACCCCTTT
>JACSDG010000045.1 GCA_015660855.1 Magnetococcales bacterium | reverse complement strand
TTGACTTTGATTTTGATTTTACTGCCCCCCAAGGGGGGTCTAGGGGCGCAGCCCCAGGGTTTTGATTTTGTTTTTTTGCCCGAAGGGCATCATGTTCAGCAAGGAGCCTGGAAAAACCATGCGGCCTAGCCATTATTAATCCTGAGGTCAACTGCCGCATGCCTTCACCTTTACTTCTGGCCATCACGCCCCTGACCCGAACCATGGATGACCTGGATTTAGCCACTCTGTGGCAGAACCGGCGACACTGGGTGTTCAAACCCATCACCTCCCACGGGGGCAAAGGGGTGCTCTTCGTGAAAATGGAAGTGGTTACGCCCCGGTTCATCTGATGGCGGACCGACAACAACCCCTCCAATGACCTCCCGGACTCCGCCCCCGACTTGTCAAGGTGTGGACCTGTTTTTTTAAGCTTTGGCAATGTTATTCCTGTTTACCTGGATCAAGCTTGAGTACACTGTGGTAACAAAGAAAGCCGGTCGGCGATTTTTTGTGCCGACCCTTGGCCCCGGTGGACACGCAAACCGGAAAAATTTTCCCGACCCCCATCCTGGCGGGTCAAACATTCGTGGTGGAATGCCCCTATGGACGAGAACCCATCTTCCCAAGCCGATCGAAATTTTCGATTCCAAACGCCAAGCACCGCTTTCGAGGCCTATTGCGAGCGTGAACGCCGACGCCTTGAAGCCATGGATACCGCGTTCAACGCCGACCTGTTTGAAAAGGCCCGATCCCTCGTCCTCACCCGCCTCGGTTCAGGGGAGAAACTGCCATGATCATCCGTCGCCTTCAGTCCGAAAATATCCTGAAATTCTCCCGCCTGGACCTTACGTTTCCGCCGCAGGGAAACATTGTGATCAGCGGCGATAACGAGTCGGGAAAAACGGCCATCATCGAAACCATCTGCCTGGGCCTCTTCGGGCGTACCGCCAACCTTGACCATGACCAAACCGAAAAAGCCATACGCTGGGGCAGTGCCAGAGGCTGGATTTCCCTTGATTTTACCGACACGAACGGCCAGGAACTCTCCGTCTACCGCCATTTCAGCCGCCAGGAACCCCCTCAGGCCCAACTCAAGACCCAAGGGGCTGATGATGCCATGGCTACGGGGGAAGACCAAGTCAACTTGGCCGTCACCCAGGCAGCCGGGATGGAATTCCACCATTTTATCGAAACCATCTATCTTTCCCAAACCTCCCCGGAAGGGGAAGATCCCGAGGCCATTGTCCGCATGGTCGCCGGGGTCGAGGATTTGGAAATACTGGCATCGCAAATGGATGCGGAAATTCAATCCGGTCGGGATCAAGTCAACCGAATCGCGACCGAACTGACCAACATCAACCAGGAATTGACCGCCCTGAACCTGCAACCTGGGGTGCTGGGCGAAATGCAACAAAAATTCAACCGACACGCAGAACAAAAAAGTTCGCTGGAGGCCAAAAGCCAAGACCTCACCCTGCGAATCGACACCCTCGGTGTCAAATCAAAAGTCGCCTTCGCTGCCCTGACCGAGACCATTCAAAAAGGCAAACAGACCACGCTTGCGCTGTGGAGTCAAAATCTGACCAACCTGCGAACAGCACTGTCCGCCCTGTCATCCTTAAACCCTGGTGAAGCCTCGGCCCAGATCGCCAAACTCCAGGGAGAAGCCCAGCACACCCTTGAGAGCCTTCAATCTTTCAAAACCATCGTCGATAAAACCGTTCAGGATGGAAAAAGCCGCTCCCACTGGCTTTCCGCCACCGACCCCCAAACTTTCGCCGGAGAGATGCAAACCCTCGCCGATGCGGACGCGGAAATCTCCCGCAGTCGCAGTACCTTTTATTTCCTGCTCTTTTTAATTTTTGGCCTGCTTATCGGTGGTGGTGCCCTGGGCCTGAACTTTTTCCCCCAGGATCCGCGCGTCATCCTGCTTTCCACCACCCTGGCCCAAACCATCCCGAATCTTCAACCCATCCATCTACTCGCCGCCATGGGGGCAGGGGGATTGTTGCTGTTGATTTCCGTTCTCAGCCTGGGAAAAATCATCAAAAATGCCTCCCGGAAATCCCAAAACAAACAAACCCGCCAAAGCCTGCAAACCCGTGCCGAAGCGGAAAAGAAAATTGTCGCCATCATCGACGAAACCGCACAGTTGCCCCTGTGCCAGCAGATCGCCCGCCTGTCGAGCCTGGGCGAACAGGTACCGTGGAGTGAAAACCTGCAACAATGGCAACAATCTCAAGGCCGCAGCCTCGTCGATGAAACGCAATTGTCCGCCCTTCTCGTCCGTTGGAACGATGATTTTGGACAGATGAAACGGCAATTGGAATCCGTGATTCAAAAGTCTGACCAGGAATTGCGTCACATCAACGAGCAGATCACTACCCTTTCCGCAGAGATAGCGGGACTGCAACAAGAAATTCAAAACGAGCAGGAGCGACAAAACCGCGACAAAACCTTGCGCACCCGCAGTCAAACCCTCACAGACAACCGAACCCAGACCGCACATGGTATTGATGTCCGTGCTCTGGCGCACCAGTTGATCCAGGGAGCCACCCAGGAAATCGCCCTCGGCTTCAGCTATGATCTCAGACGCCTGATCGCCAAAACAGCCCCTCTTTTCACCCGTGGACGCTACCAGCATCTGCGTGTCGATGAAAATTTAAACCTGTCCGCCTTCTCTCCAGTCAAAAATGATTTTGTCGATCTGTCCGAGACCTCCCGTGGTCTTCGGCGACAATTGATGCTGGCGTTGCGCATGGCCCTGGCCCAGGCTTTGACGGCCCGTGCCCAAACCCAAGCCCAGTTTATGATATTGGATGAGCCTTTCGCCCACTATGACCACGACCGGTTCCGGGAATCCTTCCAGGCACTGGGAAACATCAGCGATTCCATCCGACAAATTTTCATCATCAGTCAATCCTTCGACGAAGACTTGGCGGATTCCGCTGCCCTCAACCTTCGCTGCCGCCTTGAAACCGATGTCATGGAATCGGTGTCTCCTTAGAATGGGTTCACCTACGTGCTCAATTTAAAACGGCTGCGGCCAGGTTTCCCTGTCCCCTTGGACATCATACCCTTCGGGCAGAAAACAAAACCTTGGGGGCTTCGCCCCCAAACCCCCACCGGGGGGGATGATCCCCCCCTTAACCCCCGCAATAGTTTCAACCTTCAAGAAAGAGGGGGGGACGGAATGGTTACGCAAACTTTGTTTTTCCGATACGTAAACTTTGTGGTCGCAAGCCTGATTCTGGTTTTTTTCTCCAACCACGCCCAGGGGGGACAGGGTGGCATCAACCGGATCCACATCAAGGGATCCAATGCCATGATCGAGGTCGTGCAGGCCTGGACAAAAACCTATCAGACCAACAATCCCGGAGTTTTTTTCGAGGTGCATGGGGGAGGGTCGGGCAACGGCATCGCTGCCATGATCAACGGTCATGTGGATATTGCCGTGACAACCCGCCCTCTGAGGGAGAGGGAGAATCGTTTGATTTCGCAGCGTTCCGGTGCCCTGCCAAAAACCCACGTCATCGGTCAGGACGCCCTGTCCATCACCGTCAATAAGGCCAATCCCATCAATGGCATCTCCATGAAGCAACTGGCACGCATCTTTGGCAAGGCTGATGGGTTTTCCTCATGGACTGACCTTGGCGTTGAAGTTCCCGGTTGCCCAGACAATACCATTCTGCGAATGTCGCGAAAAAACAGTTCCGGCGACTATGTCTACTTTCGCGAAACCGTCTTCGAGGAACATATCCATTTCCACCCGGCTCTGATTACCATCCGCGAGGCCAGCAGATTGATGGAAAGGGTTGCCATGTCCCCCTGCGCCATCGCCTTCACCAGCATGGCCACGGTCACCAATGATGTTAAAACATTGTGTATCGCCCGCGACGATGCCAAAGGGACCGCATGTGTCCCTCCCACGACCCATTTCACCCTCAAGGGACTTTATCCTTTGGCGCGACCTTTGTTCTTCTACACCCTCGACAACCACGCGCCCCTGGTTCGGCCCTTTGTCGAATGGGTGATGGGAGGCCATGGTCAGGAAATTTTACGCAAATCGGGTTTCATTGCCCTTGCGGATAACCACACCACTCCCGCCTCACCGGCAACCGATAAGCCTTGATCCTCATTTCGGCCACGGATTGCGCGTGGAAGCCGAAAAACTATTAAAAAAAAGAAGGGGTCTGGGGAATTCTTTCCCCAGGGTTTTGATTTTAAACAAAAAGAACATGATGCCCTGCGGGCAAAAACCAAAACCTTGGGGGCTGCGCCCCCAAACCCCCTTAAGCAATGAAGCTTTTTGTTTAAATTCAAAGACAAAACCTTGGGGGCTTTGCCCCCAAACCCCCACCGGGGGGGATGATCCCCCCCGGACCCCCGCAATAATTTTCCCGAAAAATTGCCGCCCCCTCGTGCACAAAAAAATCAGGGGAAGGCATTTTTTAAACAGGCATCAAACTGCATAACAGCCCACAGGGGTTGACTAAAGTTTCGCCTTCCCCGAAGATGCTCGCCAATCATCCATTCAAGAAACTTTCGATCCATCCCCCCCAAAGTAACAAGACGTGGCTCCATCGCAAGTTCCCGAAGACGCCCTGCCAAAGGTTGACGCAACCATTGGGCAATAGGGGCGACGAAACCCATCTTGGGACGGTTCAATAACTCCGGTCCCAAAAGATCAACCAACCCCTCCTTGAACAAAGCTTTTCCCTGACCGTGGAAAATTTTAAAATCCGCAGGCAGCTTGACCATCCACTGCACCAGTTCATGATCCAACAAGGGTACCCGCACCTCCAACCCATGGGCCATACTGGCACGATCCACCTTGGTAAGAACCCGTCCCGCCAGAAAAGTTTTAAAATCCAAATATTGCATCCTGGCCAAAGGATGGTCGGGGGCGCGAGGGGCCAGTTGCCGAAATACCTCCTCGGCCCGGTATCCCTGGAGGGAAGTCCGCAAGGTCTGGGAATACAGCCGCTTTCGCAATTCCCATGGCATGATGGCAACGGCCTGGAAATAGCCGTCAATGCTGTCCTTGGCCAAAGATTGCAAGGTTGATTTGGCCCGCAAAAAACGCGGGAGACGGTCCCCTTTGGGATAAAACCAGCCCAAAGGACCAAAGATCATCCGCCGTAAACCCTGCGGAAGAAAAGATTTAATTTTTTCTTCGGCCAGGACAAAACGATACCGCTCATAACCCGCCAGGGATTCATCCCCCCCATCACCCGACAAAACCACCTTGACTCGCTTTCTTGCCATGGCGCAGACCATCCAGGTAGGCAGGGATGAATGGTCGGCAAACGGTTCATCATGGTGGTAGGCCAGACGATCCATAAGATGAAAATGATGCGGCTCGGCCTGCTCCACCACATGGGTGAGTCCATGACGTTGGGCCACCTGGGTGGCCCAACGGGTTTCATCAAAAGCGGGATCGGCAAAAGAAACGGTACAGGCGGTGACCGGAGCCGCCTGGGATTGGGCCATGAGAACGGCAATGGCACTGGAATCGACACCCCCAGACAAAAAGGCGGCCAGTTCCACATCCGCCACCATATGGCTTTGTACCGACTGCCGCAAACGTAGAAGCAATTCTTCCCGTGCCTCCTGGCGGCCGAGACGGTGGCAGGGTTCAAAGGCCAGATCCCAGTAGCATTCGGGTGCTCGCAGGGGTTGGCCCGTTTTGATTTCCAGCCGGTGCCCCGGCGGCAGTTTGTGGGCACCGGCGAAAAGGGTCAGGGGGTCAGGGACATAACCCAAGGCGAAATAACATTCAACCGCCTGGGGATCCAGGATGCGCTCAAACCTGGGATGTGTGGTTATTCCTTTCAGTTCCGAGGCGAATGCCAACCAGCCATCTTTGAGGATGGCATAGTGCAGGGGTTTGATCCCCAGAGGATCGCGTGCCAAAAACAGGTTTTTTTTAATATTGTCGTGAATGGCAAAGGCAAACATGCCCTGTAAGCGTTCCGTCAACCCCGGTCCCCAAGCCTCCCAGCCGTGGACCAGGATTTCCGTGTCGGAGCGACTGTTGAATCGATGTCCCAACGCGGTCAATTCTTTGGCCAGGGCCTGGAAATTATAGATTTCACCATTAAAAACCACCGCAATCTGTCCATCCTCGTTAAAAAGGGGTTGTCTCCCCCCTTCCAGATCGATGATGGAAAGACGCCGATGGCCAAGGCCGATCCCCGGGGCAATATGGATACCCTCGGCATCGGGTCCACGATGCCGTTGACTTTGGTTCATACGGGCCAAAACAGAACGATCCGGTTCGCGTTGACCTGTCAGGTCAAACAATCCTACGATTCCGCACATCGAAACGCCATCTGCGTAAACCTTTCTGGGTCAGGTGGGAGACGAGCATCCCCGGAGGCATCCGCAGCCAATGGGAACGGATATAGAGCAGACTCCAGGCCAACCAGGAGGAAAACTCCAGCCGGTCGGGATCGCCCGGGGTCATAATCCGGGTGACGAGTTGTTTCATGATCCCCCTGGCAACTCTGCCCGGTGCCTGGGGTTCGGCGGCTATTTGTTCCATGGTCGCCTTGGGGATGGGGCTTTCCAACAAAGTTTGACAAAAATACAAGGCATAAGACAAAGGACGGACCAGGTCCAACAGGCGGGCACGCGGGAGCAACTGTTCCCAAAATGCGGCATCCCCAGCCCAATGATCCAACAAACCATCCAAATCCAAAAGTCCCCGTAACCCTTTGTCAAAATCGTTGTCATGAAACAAATGGACCGCCGCATGGATAACCAGGTCGGTGGGGGCCAAAGTTTTGAGCATCGGGTTACCCGGCACTTCCTGTGCCGCCGTGAAAAGGAGACGGGGATCGGGTTGCAGACGACTGGTGCGGGGGAGGATGGTATGGTGGATATCCAGTTCCGTCATGCGAATACGATGTCTCAAAGGGGGAAGCTCGTGCATCCATTCCCGGTAGTAACGCTGATCGTAAGGGTGCAGGTTGGCCTGCTTCCATCCATGTTCGGCCATGCGGGCTTCAATGAGGGGAAAATCCTTTGGCTCCATCAAAATGTCCAGATCGGCCACATGCCGACCTTTGGCCATGGACAGATCAAGAAAAACGTAGGCCCCCCCTTTGAGCAGAATGATTTTCAGGCCGGTGTTCCACAGGGCACGCCCTACCCGGTTGACCTCCCAGGTCAACATGCGTCGATCCTCCTGGGCCAGATTGAAGGCACTGATAAGATGGTTATTGACGCGCGGACGCAAATGTTCCAGCAACCCTTTTTCCTGAAAAATAGCCGCCAGCCGTCCCAAAAGATGGGTACGTCGAGCCTGACGCAGGATCAAATCCTGGCTGGATACCGGAAGCCCCGGAAAAAGTTCCGGCTGTCGCAGCACGCGCAGCAGCAATGGCGGGTTGGATCGATTCACGGTCGTTGCGGGATGGTCCCGCCTGGAATGTTCAAGGGGTCGGCCAAATCCTTAGGGCGTGTTGACATTCGATGTCAATAAATCATTGAAAGAAAAAAGGGGTCTGGGGGATTGCCCCCAGGGTTTTGATTTTGACTTTAGTTTTTGAATTTAAATAAAAAACTTCATTCTTCGCTTTTGATTTTTCTTTTGACTCTGTCTTTGAATTTAAACAAAATAAAAAACAAAGTCAAAAGCAAAGAATGAAGCTTTTTATTTAAAGTCAAAAGCAAAGTCAAAACCCTGGGGGCAATCCCCCAGACCCCTTTTTTCTTTTAATAATTTTCTAGAGGATGTCAATAAATTATCGAATGTCAACACACCCTAGAGCACATCACCCAAAGCCTGACGTAACGGTTGCAATTGTTTTTCATAAGTTTGCCAGCGTCCCACGGAAGTTCGGTACAAAGGTTGCCGAACTTCGATAAAGCTTGCCGTATCCACCTGACGGTTGACCGTGTGAAAATCCAGGCATCGCTCATCCCAGGGGAGGCCGCAATGATCCAGGATGCGGCGAATCATTTTTTCTGGATGCGCTACCACTTCTTCATATTGAATTTCCAGCATACGTCCCGGCAAGGTTTTTTGCCAATGCTGCATCAATTGGTGATATATCCGATAATATTGCCCCAATTCGGTCAGGTCGTAGGCGTAAGGATGGTGATCGGCGAACAGTTGTTGGTAAATACTCAGGCAGGTGTCCATGGGGTGGCGACGACAATGAATGATGGGGGCATTGGGCAGGAGCAGGTGAATCAAGCCAATATAACGAAAATTATGGGGCATTTTATCGGTGATTCTGGAGGCCCCGGAGTTTATCAAAGTCAAACCTTGAACATAACTTTGTCCCAGAATTCTTACCGTATAAGCATTCAATTCCTGGGCTGCCTCTGGATAAACCTGGTAGGTATGGGAAAAAATTCCCATGGAATTAACAAGTTCCAGAATTTCGAGTCGTTCGCCGCCGCCGTGGCAAAGGGGATGAGCGGCCAGTATTTGCTCAATGAGGGTAGTTCCTGAACGAGGCATTCCCAGAATAAAAATGGGTTTACCCGAAGGATCGCCCCACTCATGACGGTCAGCGAAAAACGCGCTGTCGAAAACCGACTGGGTGTGTTGGAATTGGACGACATCCTGGCCAATATCGTAGATAAAGCTTTGGCGCATAATAGCATTGCCCGTTTGATAACAGGCAAAAGCATCCGTTGGATTATTATTTTTAGTATTAATTTTAGCAATAACAAAATAATTATATGCCAGTTCATGGGGTTGCCCACGGGCAGGATCGGGCAGTTTTGCCTCTAAGTTTTCTTTTGGCATACGTCCAAGCATCGCCAGATTTTCCAGGGCGAAGATATTGTTGGGATAAAGAGTAAGAATTTGTTTATAAAGAAATGCCGCCTCATCCAGACGCCCCAAATGGCCCAGTGCCTGGCCCAGGAAGGTCAAAGAACCTTCATGATGCGGATCAATCCTGAGGGCCTGGCGGAAAAAGGCTTCGGCTTTCAGAGCATTGACATATGCAGGTTCCAGATAAAGACATCCCAGGTGAAACAGAGGGTCTACTCTGTTGGGATCAAGGTGCATGGCCCTTTCAAAGGCATGGATAGCCGACTCACGATGTTGACGTTTGGAAAGAATGATGCCAAGACCCAGCCACCAGGTTGGGTTGGAAGGGTTTATATTCAGGGCACAACGTAATGATTTTTCCGCCGCCATGAGACGATGGGAGTGGGTATACACCTGGGCCAGATCCGCATGAACCTGGGCGGTTGTACACCCTTTTTCCAAAGCTTGTCTCAGACACGGCAAGGCATCGGCGTATTGTTTATTTTTCACCAGCAGATGACCCAGGAGGCACCATGCTGGGCCATGTTGCGGAAAAAACAACAGGACCACACGCATGACGATGATCAATACATGGATGCCCCCCCTGGAAAGTTTTTCCAAACCCATGGAGGCCCACAACACGGGTGTTGAACGTTTCATGTTTCCGGAATGGGTCTGGTTGACTGCGTCAAATCCTGCAACAGTGTCACGGCTTCTTCCAAACGGCCAAAGCGAAGTTGCATCGCCAGAGAATGTTGAACAATATCCGTGACACACTCAAAACCGATAACTCCCATGGTCTCATAGTTGAAGGCATTGGCAGCCAGACGCATGAAACTTTCCGCTTGGGGGAGTTTTTCCAGGCAGGTGGGTTGGTTGTCAATAAAAGTGGGAAACACGATCCAGGCGGGTGTGGCCCCTATGTGGGCGTTGTGAACGCTCAAGGCGGGTGGTTGCAGATAACTTACCGTCCCCTTCCGGGTATTGGGATACTCCTGACCAAGCACCGCCTGGGAATTGAAAGCGCGGATGACATCGATGGATTCATTTTTCAGTCCAATAGGACGCGGATTGGCCAGAAAGCATTTTTGTTGGGGGCAATAGAGTCCAAATTCATCGGAAAGCAGGCGAAAACCTTGGAGCGCAAGTGCAGCGCAAAGGGTACTTTTTCCCGCCCCCGGGGTTCCAGGCAACACCAGGGCGACACCGTTTTTTTCCAATACGGCTGCGTGAAGCAGGAGCCAATGGTTACAACGGGCGGCAATGGCCATGTTTAGCCCCCATTCAAACAAAGGTGGGGCGTGATCCAGGGGAAAGGGGGTAAAAAAGGCGTTGCCATCCAGACGAAAGTGAACTTTGGGTCGCCAATATCGGCGCAAACCCAAGGGGGGATTTAAGGTAAGGTGAAAATCGGCGATGTCATTCCATGGAGGCATCAATAACTGGTTTTCACCATAGAACTTGTGCAAATACTCGGGAAAATCGGGAACATGCGAACGCAGATGAATGACAAATGGTCCGATGACCCATCGGAGTCCCCCTGATTGAAGATGGTGGCCCAGTTCCTTTGGCGACAGTTGGCCAATGTTCACATGTCTACCGGCATAATGAGACCCAATTGATCCAAATTGCGAAGAATTCGTTCCAGTTCCGCCATGGTTTCGCCCTCATTGGGATCCAGTTGCAGTCGCCGGGACAATTCAAGACGATCCGCCGGTTCGTAGGCCAAGGCATCAAGGATATCAACAATCAAATCATTGACCAAGTGGGTGGATCCCGACCTGGGATTGAAAAGCACGCTGTTGTTACCAAAATGTTTAAACAGCAAAGAAACGTCGCCCCCCCGCTTCCATCTTTGTGGCACGGGTGCTGCGGCGGTGCTATCTGGCGGTATGGATGGGTTGGTGGAAAAGGTTGCGTAAACCATGCGGACAAGTTGTCAGGGCCAGTAAAAGGAAGACCAGCAGGATTTGGTTATGGCGTAATATCCAGCCACAGGTTGGGTATTGGTGGTCGTGTTGGTTGCGCCATAATTGGGGGAGGAGGTGTTGATCGCGCCATCATTATCGACGTAAACAGCCCCGTATTGACCGCCAGCACATGGCCCGTCAGGAGTTCCCCCCCCCCAAACGGTATCGTTGTCAATTTTATATACCCAAACACTGGTTCCGGCGGCGGTGGCGGTTAGACAACGCGGTTGGCCTGCAAACGAAGGTCCGTTGGGGGTGATGCACTGGGGGGTGATGCTGGTAGCGGCCAGGGCGGCACCGCTTTGCAGGGTGACAATGGCTGGAACACCGGCGGCAATCCCTTTCAGGAGCAAACGCCGTCGCACCAATCTGGCAGCGTCGGGGGCGGTTTGGTTTGTGTCCGGAGCGGCACCCTCGCTGCCGATCGGTTGAAAAACTTCCCGTGGATAGTCTTGACCGTCAACCATGGATTGGTTGTCCTTCGTGCCCAAACAGTTAAAATCGCCAACCTGACGCACCCCTGTACACTGACAGGGTACATTTTCTACTGAAAAAAATCAAAAAGAGAATTGTAATTTATTTTATCTTTTGTAACAAGTGGTTCTGGAACAAAATATGGTAGCTTTCCACCATGGATTCCAGCGAATGCAAAGCCATGACCCGTTTGCGCCCTGCAACCCCCAGGTTTTTCGACCATTGGGGGTCGTGGAGGTGCCGCAAAATGGCCTGGGCCAAGGCTTCGGGGTCACTTGGCGGCACCAGGGTTCCGGTATGACCCTCCTGGACCAGATCGGCCACGCCTCCCACCCGTGTGGCCACCACCGGCAGCCCGGTGGCCATGGCTTCCAGGATGGTCAATGGTGTCCCTTCGGCCTGGGAGGGAAGGACAAACAGATCCAGACACCGCAAGAGTTGCGCCACATCATCGCGCCAGCCGGTGATCCATAACTTGTCGGCGACGCCCAGATGCCGGGCCAATTGTTCCATTTCAAGACGCTTAGGACCGTCACCGATGAGTATCAGGCGGCAACGCTTGAATCCATCGGGATCGTGTTGGCCAAGTTTGGCCAGGGCCGTTACCAGATTGCCATGATCCTTGATGGGCCAGAGCCTGCCTGCGCTGCCGATAACAAAGTCGCTGTCGCTGGCAAAACCGGGAGGCGGCAGAGGGGGTTTTGCTCCAGGGATAAAACGTTGGGTATCGGTGCCGTTGATGATCAGGTGAACTTTGGCTGCGGGAATGGCAACCCGATGGATCAGCCACGATTGCAGATCCCTGGAAACACAGACAAAAACATCAACCAACGGGCTAAGAATTTTTCTAAGCAGTCTGTAGGTACGGTTTTCTCCATGGGGATCGGAAGTGTCACGTCCATGTTCGGCATGGATGGTGACGGGACGACCCGCAAAAAAAGCGGGGACCACCCCTTCCAGGGTACCAATGTTGAAGGTATGGACCAAATCGGGTTTTATTTTTTTTAAAAGTTTTAATAGTTTGAACCATACTAACCAATCCTTGCCAGCCTTTTTGTCAAGGTCGTAAAAATGCACACCCGCATGTTGAATCCTTTGTTTGAAGGTTCCGCATTGGGTCAAGGCGATGACGTGATGTTCGTAACGATCCCTGGGAAGATGATTGATCAGGTTGACGACGACCGTTTCCAATCCCCCCACATCCAGGCGGAAGAGCAGATAGACTATCCGGCTGACACTGGTTTGATCCTTGTCATCCACAAAAGTTTTCATCATTGCGCCATTTGCAAAATTTCGGGATTTTCAGAATATCATGCCCTTCGGGAAAAAACCAAAACCTAAGCCGTGGGGGATGATTCCCCCCCTTAATCCCCGCAATAGTTTCAACCTTAAAAAAAAAGGGAGGGGGACTGAATGGTTACACCGAAGGTGTTCCTTCTGGGCACTCCAGCCCCCCAATTCCGAACAAAATGGAAGCGAACCAGATCTTGGAAATATCCGTGTCGTTGGCAAACTTATGTGGGATGATTGGAGCGCAATGGGTATTCCACAGGACAGGAACCAAGGGAGGTGAATTCATGATCAAAGCCATCGAAGCCGTTTGTATCAACGGTGCGATCAAACCCCTGGAGCCAGTCGTCTTTGAAGAGGCGGAACACTTGGTGATACTGCGTTTGCCAAAGGGGACATTTACCGCAGCACCGCAACGTGTTCGCGGTGCCATGAAAGGCATGTTGTCCAACGTCGATGAATTTATTGCGTCCAAAGACGCTGAAGTTGCGTTGGAAAGCTGATAATGAATGGGTACCTTCTGGATGCCTGCGCCCTGTTGGCCTTGTTGAACGACGAACCAGGAGCCGATATGGTAGACTCCTTGCTCGGCAGCGAATCTCCGATATTCATGAGCATTGTCAATGTTCTGGAAGTCGCTTACGACGCTGTGAGGCGCAACCGGCAGGGAAACGCTGCGGGGATGGTCCTGAGACTGGTTCGCTCTGCGGGTATTGAAATATTGTGGTCCATGACCGAATCGGAAATGATAGCTTCAGCCCGATGGAAAGCACAGGGAAAGCTTTCTCTGGCAGATGCCATCGCCTTGGGTATCGCCGAGACCAGAAGTTTCAAACTGGTCAGTGCTGATCACCATGAACTGGATCCGTTGGTTGCTCAAGGGCTGGTACACGTAGAATGGATCCGGTAAGTCAACACTGCCACTCACACCCTGGCAATCTAAACCACGATCATCTTGGAATGCGCAGTTGCACCGTAACCATTCAGTCCCCCCTGCCCTTCGGGTAAAAACCAAACCCTTGGGTGCTCTCGCCCCCACCCCCCCACAGGCAATGAAGCTTTTTGTTCAAATTATCAAAAAAAGAACCTTGGGGCACTGCCCCAAACCTAAGCCGGGGGGGATGATCCCCCCCCTAACCAACACTTTTGAAGAAAAATGGTGAGAGCCAAAGAACCGCCTGCCCACGGCAGCAGCGTAATATTGCCCGTATTGAATGTGACGTTGCTTACCTTGCCCGAAAGGTAATAATCCAAACGCACCCCCGTCGCCGGAGTGTTGAAAGTCATCGGCTTGCTCATCGTTTACTGGCTCTTGTCGTCTTGCGGGGGCAAGGCTTTGGTATTTTTTGCCAGTTTCTTTTCTTCGGATTTCACCCGTCGTTCCAACTTTTTCAAATCCTCTTCAGCGGCCAGTTTTTCGGGCTGAATGCCGCGCTGCCCCAGCATATCGCGCACGCTGACATTGTTTTGCACGTGCTCGACGGTGATGGCACCTTCGCCTTGCAAATTGGCCAGTTCCACATTGTGATTGGTCATTTCAGTGGCAAGATTCTTGGCAGCGATGGTCAAGGTAGGTAAAAAGTCGGCCAGCGGACGGCTTTTGACAATGCCGTAGCGGTCTTTCATGGCCTGCGTGGTGTGACCGCCAAACAGTGTCTGGTCACCTTTGGAGCGAATCCGACCAAAACCGGCATCGTCCACCCCGCGCTCGAAAATATTCTGCGACAGGGCCTTTTCCGATTCTTTCAGCCGGTCGCGGGCCTCCAGTCTGGCCTGTAGGCGCATGCGGTCTTCAATCAGCTCCTGCTTGCGGGTTTGCACCGCAAAGTAGCTTTGGGCAAAGGCAATCTCCGGCTTGCGCGGGTCGCCATTCTGGGCGATCAGATAGCAGGCGTAGCGGGTCAGCATGACATCGGCGATTTCGCGCACGGAGCCGCTGCCCAGTTCGACCATTTTCGTGACGCCACGAAAATGGTCCGAGGCCGCATGACCACCAGCCTCGCAGGATTCGGTAGCGCGACTGATGGCGGTTTGAAAGTTCTCCCAACGGGCGTAGCCCAAGGGGGCTTGCAGATCACGGGCAAACCAGAATTCAATGCCTTCTGCATCCGTCCGCTGGACGGCGGCTTCGAGGTTATGTTGCAGATTTTGCAGTTGTTTATCCATGATTAAGGCCATTTTATGGTTCCGCAGACGGAAAAAACTGCCCACCGGGGGGGGATAATCCCCCCCTTAACCCCCGCAATAATTTTGAAGAAAAATAGCGGGGGCTGAATGATCGCCTGCCTACGGCACCAGCGTGATATTGCCCGTATTGAAAGTGACGTTACTCACCTTACCCGGGAGGTAATAATCCAAACGCACCCCCGTCGCAGAAGCCGGTGCCGTCTTTGAATTGCCAGTGGCCGCCGTCCAAACCCCCTGCGCCACCATCTGTTGATAGGCCGTATCCCCGCTACTTCCCAACCCCGCATCAACCACATGCTTGGGAACGCCACCACCCAGGAAAAACGCCAGGGTGCCATCGGTTTTCAAACTGGACAAAACACCATTATAACTGGAAACAAGCGTATCCAGAGCCAGCGAATACGGACTGGTGGGAAACAGATAGTCCGGTAACATTTTCAGGTGCAACACCTCCAATTTGGAATTGGCATTGTCATAAGTGATGGTCCTGGTGCCAGTATTGACACTCGGCACCACAGTCAACCGAACGTCAAAAGTGTAACTGGCCCCATAAGGAGAAATGGTATCCACCAAATTTTTAAAACTGGTCTGAACCGAAGCAGGCAAGCGCGAATACATGGTACTCAACGCCTTGACCCGCATCGTCACCTCAATCTTGGGTGCCGAAGTCACCGATACCCCCATCATGTCAATCACCTTGCCCACATGCTCCAAACCCGATGTCCCACCAGTCAACTGCTGATTAAGCTTGGCCAAAATCATGGTTCTGAGATTGTCGTTGGTCAGGGTGGTACTCTGGGTGGTCGTCCCGGCCAGGTTGGTCACCAACGTCGTCATGAGAGTCTTGGCACCAGTGGCAAGGGTGGCCACAGCCGCAGCATCGCCCACCGTCGTCATATTGCCAGACGTAAAAGGTGCCGAAACCACGGTAATGCTGAATGCCTTACTGTAGGTCGCCCCGCCGCCGTCGGTCACCTGCACCGTCACCGGATACACACCACTGCCATTGCCACCGGTGGTGTTCAATGTGGCCAGATTCACCGTGAGACTTCCAGCCGTATACTGCGAAGTGTCTTTGCCATCAACTACGGCAAACTCAGTCGTCCCGGAAAGCAACGAAAAAGTATGGGTATCCCCGGTCAAATCGGGATCGGTGACCGTCAGGCTGCCGATCACCGTTCCCACCGGTGAAGCCGCATAGACACCGTTGTTGCTAAGCGTAATATTGGTGGGAATATCATTGACTTTGCTTACCGAAATCGTACTGGTCACGGTGGAACTGCTGGCATTGCTGCTGCCAACATCGGTCACCTGCCAGGTGATGGTGCGCTGATTACCCGCCCCGATATCCGGCGCCTCGCTTGAGTTGGTATATTTGACATTGGCTAACGCCGTCATGTAATCCGCCAAGGTGGCGGTTTGGCCCGACGTGGTAGTCAAAGTCAAAATACCCGTGGTCGCATTCCATGCACCCGCACCAATATTCGTACCGTTACCTGCGTAAGAAAGGAGATCCTGGGTATTGTTACCAATATCGGTCGCTTTATAATTGGTGGATATTGTCACCGTCGCGCCGGCAACATTGCTGTTCTCCGCATCGGTCATGGTCACGGAAGTATCGATAATGGCCGCATGATTTTCGCTTGGATTGTCCTCGGAGTAAGCCAAAACCGCCCCCCCCCCCGCCAACAACGGTGAATCGTTGACCGGAACCACAATCACGGAGGAAGACAAAGAATTACTGGTGGAGTTTTCCGCCTGGCCGTCTGAAACAATCCAAATCACCGTGCGCGTCAGAGATGATGGTGAAGCGACGTTGGTGTTTTGATAGGTAATGGAACGCAACGCCGTCTGATAATTGCCAACGGTGTCACTCCCAGTCAGCGTCATCGTCCCTGAAGTCGAATTCCAGGAACCGGTAATCGACGCGGTGTTGGAGAAAGCAAGCAGATCTTCGCTGCTGCTATAGTTGCCGGTAATCTGGACCGTCGCCCCTTGAATATTGTTGCTCTCCGCATCCGAAATCGTCACGCCAGAACCTAAAAACACCGCCGGTTGTTTACTTAATAACGCCTGGTCGGCAATCGTTACCGCGCTTGCCTGCTCGGTAAAGGTCAAAACGCTACTCCCCCCAAGCACCGGAGCATCATTGGTCGCGGTAATAGCCACCGAACTTTGCATGTTGCCGGTAACGATCGCTGAAGTACTGTTGGAAGCCTGTCCATCGCTCACCACATACTGAATGTTACGGGTGGTCGTGATAGGATTGTCACTGGTGTTTTGATAAGTCACCGTGCGCAAAACCGCTTCATAAGTCGCCTTGGTATCGGTACCGGAAAGAGTCAAAATTCCGTTAGTGGCATCCCACGCAGCGGTTACGTTACCCTGAACTGTGGCTGCCAAAACATCCTGCCCGTTCTGGTAGGTAGCGGTCGTCACCGACACAGTAGCACCCGTCAGATTTCCATTGTCCACATCGGCCACGGTCACGGTGGAACTCACCACCTTTTTATGATTCTCATTGGCGGTATTGTCCGGCTCCTCGTCCTCAATGTAGGTAATGGACGAAGCGGCATTCGTCACCGTGGGGGCATCATTGACAGCAACCACCGTCAAAGTACTGGTCACCGAGGTCGCCGTTGCGCTGCCACCACCGGCGTCGGTCACGGTCCAGGTCAAGGTCCGGGCACCGTCACCAGGATCCTGGCTGTCGTTGATGTAGGTCACCGACCTGAGAGCCGTCTGGTAGTTGGCCAGAGTGGTCGTCCCCGTCAAAGTCAAAGTCCGAGTAGAACCGTTCCAGGTTCCGGTAATCCCGTTCTGGGTGGAAAACTGCAATTCATCCGCCGGACCATTGCCGGTGGTCGTGGGAACCCCAGACACAACAATCGTCGCCCCCTGGATGTTATTGGTCTCGGCGTCGGAGATCGTAAACTGCGAGTTGGGATCGGTAGAAATCGCCACCATCGGCGATGGACTGTCCTCGGTATAGGTGATGCTGGCCGTCGGAGCCGTCAGCGTCGGTGGATCATTGACCGCCACCACAGTCACCGTGGCGGTGGCGGTATTGCTTGCCAGTGGCGCAGAATCGCTGACTGTAAAACTTACCGTCCGTGTTCCAGCGGTGGGATTGTCGTTTAAATTGTTGGTGCCGGCATAGTAGTTGGCATACGTAACCGTCGCCAGGGCCGCCTGGTATTCGGCCACCGTGGCGGTACCGGATAAAGTCAAAATCTTGTTGGTGTCATCCCAGGAGCCGGTAATCGCAGGACCATTGGAAAAAGCGAGACGATCCTCGGGATAAAGGGTCGATCCATCACTACCGGTGACTCTGACCGTAGCCCCCGACATGTTGGTGCTATCAAAATCAGCCACGGTGACACCACTGTGAACCACGGTTGGCGTGGCATTTTCGGTGTAGGTCATGGTCCCCCCCGAAACCACCGTTGGTGCATCATTGACATCCACCACGGTAATGGTTCGCGTTACCTTGCTGCTGGAAAGGGCACCATCGTTGACCACAAATTCAATCGCCCGGCTACCGGATGTTGGATTGTCACTGCTGTTGGCATAAGTCACCGCCCGCAACGCCGCCTGATAGTTGGCCACAGTATCCGAACCGCTCAAGGTAAACACCCCGGTATTGGAACTAAAGCTGCCCGTGATGTTGGAAGAGGAATAACTGCTGCTGAACGCCAAAACATCCTTTCCCTGGTCCAATGTGGTTATGTTGGTGTTGTCCACATCGGCAACCACAATACCGTTATCGATGAGATCGGCATGCTTGCTGGTCGGACTGTCTTCGGTGTAAGTCGTCAGCGGCGATCCCCCTCCGGTCAAAGTCGGCGAATCGTTTTTCGGAACCACGGTCACCTGCACCGTAGCCGCCGAACCTTGTGCCGTATCGGTGGCGTAGAAGGAGATGGTACGGGCTGAAGCGGTCGGACTGTCACTGTCCAGGTTATTGTACTGGACCGTAGCAAGGGCCGCCTGATATTGCGCCGCAGTCGCCGACCCGGTCAATTTTAAAACCCCGGTACTGGCATTCCATCCGGCAATGCCGCCATCGCTGCCATTGCCCGTATCCGCAACAATGTCTCCCATACTCGCGGGAAAGATCAAAACATCCTCGCCATTGACATAATTGGTGCTGATGGCAATCGACGCCCCCGTGACGGTATTACGTTCGGCATCGGTCACGGTAACTCCAGCATCCACCACCGTCGCCTGGTTCAGAGTGGCATCGATCCCCTCGTTGTATGTAACACTGGCCGTAGCCGTAATTGCCGGAGGATCATTGACCGCCGTCATGGTCACCGTGCTGGTCACGGTCGTCGAACTGTCCGTACCATCGTTGATTGTCGTGGAAATGGTACGCGCGGGGGTCAAGGGATTATCCCCATTATGAAAATAGGTAATCGACTTGAGTGCCGCGACATAGGCTGTTTTACTGGCGGACCCGGTCAGCGTCAATTGACCACTGACGGCATTCCAACTGCCGGTAATGCTACTGGTGTTGGTAAAAGCCAGGATGTCGGCACCATCAGCATCGTTCTGATAACCACTGCTGATGACCACCGTCGCCCCTGCCATCGTAGCGTTGTCCAGGTCGGCAAGGGTGAACGTGGTGTCGAACGAGGTTGCCACATCGTTTTCGGTATAGCTCAACGACACACCCGCCGTCAGGGTCGGGGGATCATTCACCGGCACCACGGTAACAGAATAGGTGGCGGCGAGGCTGTCATCGGTACCATCATTGACCTTGATGGTTATCGTTCGGGTACCCGCCGCCGGATCATCACTGGTCGAAGTATAGGTGACCTCCCGCAAAGCCGCCTGATAATCGGAAACCCCTGCAGAACCCGTAAGCGTCAGCACTCCGGTACCTGCATCCCAGCTTTTGGTAATACTGGCGGTATTGGAAAAATCCAAAACATCCTTGCCCGCGTCATAACCATTGCTGATGGTGATGGTGGCACCTTGCAGATTGGAACTGTCCACATCGCTGATTGAAAGACCCGTATCCACGTTAACAGGGGTATTGTTACCCACCGCATTGCCTTCAGTGAACGTTTTCGCGGTCGTTGCGGGAGTAATCACTGCGGCATCATTCACCGCCACCACCGAAATCGTCAAAGTCTCTTCATCGGTCAATACCGCACCATCGGCTCCCGTATAACCCTTATCACTGACCTTGACGCTCAGAGAATCGTTGCCATAGGCATTGGCGTTGCCTTTGTAGATCAACTTGGCCAAAGCGTTGTTGATCATGGTCACCGTGCCCGACATGACGATCAGCCCGGAACCACTGGCACCGGAATCAATCGTGACTCCGACAGCTTCGCTCAAGGTCAAGATCCCTTTGTTCACCATCAAAGTGACCTGCACCGCAGAGCTTCCGGCATCAACGTCGGTAATCCGCAATCCCACAATTTCCAAGTTGGTGTCTTCGTTGACCACCGGGTTGGACGGCAGGGTGATCACAGGGGCATCATTAACGCTGGTTACCGTAATGACAGCCGTAGCCTTTTCCGACCCGGTACTGGTTAGGGCGGTGGCAGTGGCACCATACACATCAAAACCAAAGGTACTGGCTTCGGAATTCAAATCCGTCGACGGCGTAAACCGCAAGCTCGCCGTTCCCTCTGCCGCTGTAATGAAATCACCTTCATTGATAGCCGTCGTGCCATCCTTCTTGTAAAGCAGGCCATTCACTATGTTGGCAATCCGCCAATGGGTCACCTCATCGCCATCGACGCTGCTGCGACTGATGACCAATCCCGATACCGTCTGAACATCCTCGGTCGTACTGGCCGCCGTCACCGCCGGTTTGTCCGCGACCGGTTTGACCGTCAACGTAAAGCTGGCCGTCGTTGACCCGGGGGGAGTGCTCGTGTCAGCCACGGTCAAAGTGATGACCGCCGTGCCAAACCGGTTGGCAACCGGAGTCACCGTCAAGGTCCGATCGGCGTCTTTCCCGGAAAACACCACGTTGGCCACAGGGACCAGATCGGTGTTGGACGATGCGGCGGTCACCGTCAAATCACTGGGAAGATTGTCAATATCCCCCACCTGAAAGGACAGCGGACCCGCCGATTTATCCTCGTCGATGGTCACATCGGCAATGGAGGTCATGGTGGGAATATCGTTGACCGCCAGCACCGTAATGGCCACCGTCCCGGTAACAATGTTCGCAGTCCCCGACCCCGTGTTGCCCTGGTCATCCAACCTCAATGTCAGGATATCGGCCCCAAAATAACTGGCTCCTCCACGATAGTTCAGTTTTCCCAATTCCTTGCGCACATTGGCCAGAGTGTCCGTCAATACCAACGCTTTCTCAGACAGACTATGATCAGCACGGGTGGAAAGGGTACCTCTTTCCACTGAAAGGGTCAGCTTGATGACTCCGGTACTGGTGTCGGACAAATCGGGGTCGCTGATGCCAATATCTGTGATGGGTTTAATCGTATCCTCCAGGGCACTAATGGCTTGGGGGAGGCTCAGGACCGGTGGTTCATTGACATTGCTAATCTGGATGAGCACCTTGGCCGGAATCGCCCCGACCTGTGAACCCCCATCCTTGGCTGCAACCTCCAGGTTGTAGACCGGGTCTTTCTCAAAATCCAGTTTGGCATCCTTGTTGACGGTAATCTGTCCGGTGCCGGAGTCAATGGTAAAGGCGTTGCCCAGATTGCCCTTGGTGATGTCGTAGGTAATGACATCCTTTTCAATGTCGGTGGCACTCACCGATCCCACAATCGTCCCCGTCGCTTTGTTTTCGTCCACCGTAAACCTGTTGTCAACGACTGCAAACACCGGTAGATCGTTAACCGGCTTGACAGTCATGACGATCGTGCCACTGGCCGTCACGGAACCACCCGACCCCAGATTGCCCAAATCATCAACATCCACCTTGATGGCATCGCTACCGTTAAATTGAGGCTCCGGGGCATAGCGCAATGTGGCCAAGGCACTGTTCAAGGCACTCAATCTACCCTTGAGGGTCATGGTTTTGGTCCCCGATGCCCCAGCCGGTAGCGTCACACCGGAAGCCTCGGCCAATCGCAGCACACCCTGGGCAGCCGCAAGTTTGACCGTCATTTCCGCAGTCGTCGCCGTCGCGGTAATGTCTGGATCGCCAAGGGTGATACCCGAAATCGGCAAATCGTTATCCTCATCCACGCTCAAGGCACCGGGCATGACCAACGTTGGGGCCTCATTGACATTGTTGATCTGGATGTTGACAACGACATTACCCTTGACCAGAGTTTGCGGTGGCGTCCCCGCATCGGTCACCGAGATTTCCAGGGTGTACGCCGAGGCCGTTTCAAAATCAATTTTGGCGTCCTTGTTCACCGTGATCTGCCCCGTTTTAGCGTCAATGGCAAAAACGTTGCCTTGATTTCCCTTGGCAATGGCATAGGTCAGGGGATCCTTCTCCGGATCGGTCGCAACCACCGCCCCCACCACCGTTCCGACAGGACCGTTTTCGTCCAGGGTAAACTTGAATTCGCTGGTGGTTAACACGGGTGGATCATTGATCGGCTTGATGGTGATGGCAACACTGCCCGAGGCCGTCAGCGGCGTCCCTGAACCTTGAACACCCGGATCATCGACATCCACCTTGATGGTGTCACTGCCATTCACATCCAGATCGGGCTTGTATCTCAGCTTGGCCAAATCACTATTGAGGGTCGCCAGTTTACTCTTGACGGTCAATACTTTCGTGCCCGAACCTTCGGCCAAGGACAACACCCCCTTGCCCGCTTCCAACTTGACAGTCAATTCTCCCCCTTCCACACCCGCCACCTGAGTGACGCTGTCGGGATCGGATACCGTAATACCCGATATCAATAGCGGAGTGTCCTCATCCACACTCAATGCAGCAGGGACCGTCAACGTCGGAGCCTCATTGATATTGTTCACGGTAATAGTGATGTCAGCGGTTACGATGGTTACCTTTTTATCTTTGGTGTTGTCGGGGACATTGTCGGTTACTGTCGCCTTCAGGGCATAGGAATTGGCTTTTTCAAAATCCAAAGAACCCACAGTGGAAATCGTCCCGGTTGCAGCATCCACGGTGAACGTATCGCCAGGGGTCAGGGTATAGACCAGGATATTGCCTTTATCCGGGTCGGTCGCCACCAAAGTTCCAACCACCGTCTTGGCGGGCTTGTTTTCATCGATGGTAAACGTCTGCGCCGCCATCACCGAAGGCTTGTTGAACACAATAGGCGTCGCTTTGGCCGCAGATTTATCGGTCGTATTGCTGTTTCCGCTGCTGCTGGTTGTGGAAGATGTACTTCCATCGACTGCAACGCTGCCCTTGGCCGCCTCAGCGAAAACACTGTTGGGGTCCCTCCCTTCGGCCCCCGCTTTGGTATCCGCGACTGGAGGTGTTCTTGTATCGCCACCCTTACCCGAATCCGGATCGGTTTTGGCGTCAACCGCCCCTTCCGTACCCTTTTTTCCAGCTTCCCCGTCGGTCTTCTGATCGACCGTTCCTTCGGTTCCGGGTTTCGTGTCACCCTTGGTGTCGGACTTGGTTACGCCATCGCCTGTTGGTACCACATCGGTTCCAGTTTTTTTGCCGCCACCCTCCTGCATTAATTTGGACTCGGCCTCCCTAGCAACCTCCCTGGCAGATTCCCCCGCCTTTTTAGCCCTGTCCAGATCCTCCACCCCAAGAGCCTTGGCCTTTTCTTTCTTCTCTTCCTTAACCTCCCGGGCTTTGTTTTCAATAACCTCCTTGAGGCTCTTGCCCTCAGCCACTGCCTTGGTCACTTCCTCGGAGAAAGCTTCAACCTTGCTCGCTGTCTTCTCCAGTGCCTTGTCCGCACTCTTTTCGTCAACGATACCCTCAATAACCGGACCAACCCCGAAAACCTCGCTTTGCAGTGCCTGCTTTTTCTTGTTCAATTCCGCCAGTGTCTCCTCGTCACCACTGGCCTGAGCCACCTTAATCTCCTCCTCAATACTCCCCAGCTCCTTTTGCTTCTCCAACTCTTCCGCAACCTGCGCCTTGGTCTCTTCCATCAAGGATTCCTCAGCCGCCTCCACCATTTTATCCAAGACCTCCGGAGCTTCCAAAAGCAGTTTTGCCGCCTCCTCGACATTGGCCGCCGCCCCTTTTTCCACCAAGGATTGCGCCACCTTGTCAGACAATGCCTGCAAAGCCTTTCCCGGAAGTTTTTTCACCACGGTACTGGTATGGGCTTCATTCAATTTTTCCGGAGGTGCCGCCGACACCACAGGAGGCGTTTTCCTTGATCCGGCCAACATTTGATTTTGCTTGACCGATGTCGGGTCTTTGCTGAGATCCGCCGCAAAGGCCTCGGAAATCAGGGCGGTCAAAAAATGAATTTCCCCCGAAGAAGAGCTGAGATCTTTCTTGGACTCCTCCATCCAAACCAAAACCTCATCCTTAAGGGTAACGACCTCAATCCCCTGATCATCACCCAAACCGTTGAGCTTGATATATCCCTGGGTTCCGCGCACCCCCATGGTGGCAACCGGGGTCACCAGATGGAATGGCTTTTTCTTGAGCTGACCCAAACGTCCAGAGGTAAACTTGGCCACACCCTTTGTCAGTTCAACCTGACCTTTATTGCCATCGTCGTCGCTTATGGTATTGTCCGATCTGACCTTGAAGGTGTACTGCTGCACCAAAAATTCACTGTCCTCGCCCAAAGCGATGACGGCATCGTCTTTCATTTTAAGGATCAGGCGAGCCTTGCCGCCGGTAACGATACGGTCGCCCTGAAAAATCGGGGCACCCTCTTCGAGCACACGTTTTTCTTTTTCAAACTCGGCGAAAGCCAAACCCTTAAACTGCGTCACCGACCCCACCAGATCGCGTTGCGGGGCGGTCTCCACGGTTTTTGCTTCCCGTTCTTTTTCTTCGGTCGCACTACCCGGCTGTTTTTGGCGTTGCGGCAGTTTGTCGCGATCCAGGGTGATCCCCTTGCGATCCACCGATGTCTGGGGCACCATCAACAAAAAAGCACCCGCCACCGCAATGCCAAGGATCAGAAGGATTGCAACAAGCCATTTGTTTTGCAGGAATTTGAGCATTGCCGGATACCTTTGACAAACATGGAAAGCGACCGGGAACCATCTGTTTAGAAATGGTCCAGTCTACCCCAATCTGGTACTAATTATACCTGAATGTCCTGAAAATACTACGATTATTCGGTAAAATATCGTAACCGCACAAGCATTTTGTCAAGGCAGGATGGAAAACCGGCCAAAGAGGCGGCCTGTCATGCTTTTCATGACCGCCCCCTTGACCGATAACAGGCCTGGAAGTGGAAAGATCACCCAGGACTTGTGTTCGCGAGATCCCCTATTGTAACAAAGTCCACGTTCGCTCGTCGTGCACGTCGCCTCAGTTGGCAGCCAGTTTGGCTTGAATACCCGTCAAACTGGAAATACGGTCGCGTGCCTGACTGGCCTCCTTGCGATTGCCATAGGGGCCGGACCGAACCCGCTGATAGGGCGTTCCCGCCACCATCGCCTGTTCCCGGGAAATCGGCAGACCCATGGCACTGACCTGCGATTGCACATTGTCTGCCAGGGCCTGCTGTCTGAAAGAACCCAGTTCCAGATAAACACCCCCTTGAGCCGGTGCCTTGGCCATTCCCGGAGCACCCCCACGCGCCATCCCGGAAACCGGCCTCCTGTCAGGCCACCTGTCGTAGGCTTCATGGCCTGGATAATCCATAGGCAAGGCGGGACCCTCTTCCTCCTCATCGGGAAGCAACGCCGGTTGCGCTGGTGGTGGGGCAATGTGCGCCGAGGCGTTGGCATCACCCGCATTGGCAGCTGCTTTGGTACCGGAAGCACCGGCGGGACCGGGATTGGCATCGACGCTCACCACACCACCCGGCATGGTGAAATCAAGATACGATCCCCCTGGAGCCATCGCGGCCGGGGCAGGAACTTCCTGAGTTTCCACCGGCTCAGGTATAGCCCCATCTCCCTGGCCATTCTCCAGAGTTTCCCCCTTGTCCAGCGCGGGAACATCCTTGGCCGCAGGAGCCACAGGAGCCGACTTTTGTCCCGGCTTCTCACTCTGTACCATCGCCTGGGGTTTTTTCGACTGCTGCACCAAAACATCCTTGACGTTCCTGGGCTTGCCCTGGCTCATAACCACCGGTCGCAGAAAGATGACAAGTTCCGACTTGTGCGTATCCCTCTCCTGGTTACCGAAAAGAAACCCTATCCCAGGCAAACGCCCAAGCACCGGAATTCCATTGCTTTTCTCATCGGTACGATCCTGCATCAAACCACCCATGACCGCAACCTGCCCGGAATGCACCCGCATCATGGTTTCCATTTCCTTGACCTCAATCTCGGGTATCCTGCTGATCACCGCCTCCTCCAAACCCGTAGTCAGGGTATTTCTTTGCAATGCCGGGTTGGGATCGTTGATCCAGGAGGTGATACGGGAAATGGTCGGTCGAACATTAAGACTGACAATGTCGTTGTCGGAAATCTGCGGGGTCACCGACATGATCAACCCCACCGGCACGGTATGAATCTTGGTATTGAACACCGGAATCTGGGCCGTTGCGGTCGAGGGCGTAGTCGTCGCCGCCGTCGAAGGGGCGGTGGTACTGGACTCCAGGGTGAAAAAAACCTTGTTTTGCACAACCTTGAGCAAGGCCGACTGATTGTTGAGTGCCATGATCTTCGGCGACGACAGCACCTTCATGTTGCCAAAAGTTTCCAAAACCTTCAAAGCGGCACTGACGGTTCCATCGGAACCGCCGGTACGCTGAATGGTGAAAAAGTCCAGCGGCTTGTCGATAGGATTCATGGTAGAAAACACACCCTTGACCGCAATGCCCGCAGGACTGAACACCTTGTTCCAGTCCACCCCCTCCTGGAAACCATCCCCCAATTCCACTTCCACAACCGTGGACTCGATCAAGACCTGACGATGCACATTGTCCAACACCGTATCGAGATACCTTTGGATCCTCTCATGCTGCGTGGAAGAGGCATAAACCGAGATCAACCCGGCCTCCGGATTGACAGCGACGATCCCCTCCTTGTCTCCTACGCCAGACGAACCGCTGACATCCATGGCACCGCCCCCATCGGGAGGGACAATGGCCCCCACACCACCATCAGCCCCTGCTGCCGGGATCACCGAAGAAGAAGTTCCTGAAATGGAACCCACACCACCAGATCCCGCAGACGAACCGCCATCGGCAAAAGCATTATTCTTTTCGCTCCCGATGATGGATTGAATGTTCTGGGTCAGGGTGCGCCAAAAACGGTTGGTCGAGTGCGTCGTTAAGCTGGACGAAGATTGATTGGCATCCGCACCCGACATGTCGGGATTGACCAGATTGGAAGTATCCAGTTGGGTGGAAACCTTGTTGGCACTCACCGAATCCCGCGTAACATTGATGTAATCCACCTGATATATCTTCAGATAGGGACGATCCGGTGAAACAATGACGGTTTCCCCATCGATCTCATAGCGAATTCCCACCTGTTTGGCCACCCGGTCAAGAATTTGCGGCAAGGTTTGGTCGATGGCACTCAAGGTCACCCGTCCGGAAATCCCCGGATAAACATCAATGTTTTTGTTGGCATCCCTGGCCAGGGCAAAAAGAAGGTCGCGCACCGGCATTTCCGTAACGGTGATGGTGTAAACCTCGTCACGGCTGCCCGGCTTTATTCCATCCTTGAGTTCGGCGACCACTTCCGGTGGAATGTCGGTCCCTCCGGTGATATGCGCCGGCGGATCGGTAGGACGCAAAAAGTGGGATTTGGATGCCTTGATGTCGGTGGTTTGACAGGATGCAATCAACACACCCCCAAGAATCGTCCCCAGAATCCACGCACCCCGGCGACGCCCCTTCCAGATCGAAGAGGTCATTCGGTGTTTTTCAAATTGAATTGGCATGATATTCTTTCCATTTGTCAATTCGTCAATTAACCAACCAACTCACACTTGGCAGAGCCATGACGTTGAACTCTGCCAATACAGGTCCGCTCAAACCTGATTTCAAGCAGCTTGCAAGCATTATTCGCGCCAAACCTTAAATGATTGAAAGTGTTTTGAAGTTTGCTGGGATGACGGTTACCCCTTTGGCAACAGTCATGTCGCTTTCGACTTTAGGATGTGAATTTCGTAAAGTAAGTCAGCACAGCCAGAATAATTTTCCGGCATTTTTTTCAGTGCGTCATTCACAAGGCAACAAAGATTGACAAAACATCCATTGTTAGCGCATCTGGACAGTGCTCATGATTCGGTGGAGAATCGGGTTCAAGCCAAAGCTCTTGAAGTTGATTTTAGCGAGGGAAAACACGGATCTAAGAATATTGATGCCGAGGGAACAAATATAACCAATAGTAGGGAGTATCGATGCAGCCGCAGCATGGCTTTTCCTGTTTCAGGGAAAAATCTGCCACCATTCTTGGGGGTGATGGAGGTGGTACAACGAACCCCATCCATAGTTTTGACGAGTGGAGTCCACTTAAAGCGGTAGTCGTTGGACGGGCCGGGGGTGCATGCGTGCCTTCTCCGGACGATCCCATGGTCAGGGCCTGTGTTTCTGAACGTAACCTTGAATTGTTACGACGCTACAAGGAACAACCCTTTCCCAGTACCCTTGTTGATGCTGCCAACGGTGAACTGGATAATCTGGCCTCTCTGCTGGTTCGATGGGGAATCCAAGTGTTTCGCCCAGAGAGCGTTGATTTTACCAGGACATTCACAACGCCGCATTTTTCCTCCAAAGGTCTCTACGCCGCCATGCCCAGGGATTCCCTCATTACCCTTGGTGCAGAACTTTTACAAGCCCCTATGGCGTGGCGCGCACGTTTTTTTGAGTATCTGGCCTACGAAAAAATTAAAAAAACCTTGGTAAAATCCGGGGGGGTGTGGCGTACGGCACCCAAGCCGTGCATGTCGGATAAACTCTACGATTGGCATTTTCAACCGTCGGGACCTGGTCATTTTGCCACCACTGAGTTTAAACCCTGTTTTGATGCTGCAGACATGATCCGTTGCGGTCAAGATGTGTTTGTGCAGCGCAGCCAAGTGACCAATCTGGCCGGCATCGCCTGGATTGGCTCCACGCTGCCCAAAGGAATGCGGATGCATCGGTTGGTCTTTGACGATCCAAATCCAATGCACTTGGACTCCACCATCATGCCTTTGCGACCAGGCCTTCTTTTGGTCAACCCGCAGCGGCGATGTCACCAAGCGCAGTTTTTTTTGGATGCGGGATGGCGCATGGTTGAAGCACCTTTGCCAGCACTTCCAGACGATTGGCCACTCTACCTGTCCAGTGCCTGGTTGAGTATGAACCTTTTGGTGATCGATCAACGCCGGGTCTTGGTTGAAGCGGGAGAACACGCCACCCTGCGATTGCTGGAATCTTTAGGCTTTGAGCCTATACCATTGCCCTTTCGCCACGTCTATTCCATGGGTGGTGGTTTTCATTGCGCCACCTGTGATTTGCACCGCTCTGGGGGGCTTGAATCTTATGGTTTTTCCAGTATGAATTCGTGATCTGAATCATGAGTTTTCCCAAGCAACAACCCGATTTTATTTGGCTCATGGATGGACGTTTCGACATCCTTCGTGGTTTTTTTTCTTTGGTCACGGAAAAAAGGGGCAGGCCATGGGATGGTTATCGAGAGCTTGGTTGTTTGCGTTCTTTGGGTATTGGTTTACCCCTCCTGCGACAAATCACCCCGGAGGCGATCAATCGTCGCTTCATGGCCTTGTGGGATGAGAATCCGCGACCCGATTGGGTAGAGCCTGTGTTCGTTGTCCCCTTTAGTGCCGCAGGGCTTTCCGAGCGTCCGGGGTTAAAGCTTTTTTGTGCCAATCCGGCATTGGTTGACCAACTTGATGACAAATTAAATCAATATCGGCTGATGGCCAATGATCACCTTCCACTGCCGCCGCACCTGTTATTTTCCTCATTGAGGGAAGTTCATGCGGGACTGAGCGATTTTTTGGTCCGCCATGGTTCCGCCTTTGTTCAACCCAACCGATCTGCGGGGGGAGAATTGGCTCGGCGGGTCGACCAGGGGGAGCGATGGGTGCCGCCCCCTGGATCGCAGAATGGCGGTTTTGTGGTCACCCGCTTTTATCACAATGTCATCAGTCTTTCCGGTCATGGAATGGTGACACGCAGTGGTCGGGTAGGATTTATTACCGCCGTGGAGTTATTGCTGGATGGTTTTCGCTTTGATGGCTTTATTTGGCCACTGATGCAGGACGCGGATGTTGCGATAAAAATACGCCGTCTGACGCTGCAAGTGGGTGAGATTCTGGCCTGCCGGGGATATTGGGGATGGTTTGCCGCTGATTTTATTCGTACCACGGATGGAAAACTTTTGCTTCACGAGATTAATCCACGTTTTGCCGGTGAAAGTGGTTTATTGTCCCGCTGGATGGGGGGCAATCCGTTCGATTTGATGAATGATCACCTGCCGATCGAACGAGTAGCGGCGACGCCACCCGAAAAACGTTTGGTGGTCACAAAAATCCGTCCCCAGACGGGATCTTGTCTTATTCCTCCAAGGGTTCAACACCCACTCGAATCTTTCCTGTCGGGTAAACACGACGCTTTTCGGCAATTCTTTTTTTCCGAGCCTTTCGTGGTGGGTGAAGCCCATTTTGTCGGACTGGCCGGAAAATTTTTTGGTTATAAAGTCCCCCGGGATGCGTTGCTGACCTTTTACAGCAAAGAGAGAAAGCCTTATGATGCCATGAACACATGAAATTTATATTTTAATATTTAGGAGGGGGATCCATGCCCACAACCAATCCAAAACCGGACGCCGTGCAGTGTATCTCTGTCCAATCGGCCAAGGGTGGCGCAGGTAAAACCCTGATCTCTTTCCTCTTGGCCGATCAGTTGCGAAAACGCTACCCCAAGGGACGGGCTGTCGTCCTGGATCTGGATTTTACCGGCACCTCGGCGGCCGATTTGATGATGTGTGATGCGGACGGCAACACTGCCCTGCAGCATGTGCCGGTTCATGTTGTTCGGAAAAGAAAAAAAAATGTGAAGCTATTGGAACTCTATCAAGAACGGTTGCAAGCCGCCGGAGAGGGAATATCAGCAGAATTTATCAGAAGCTTAAAAGCCCCTGATCATCATGTCATCCACTTTACTTCGGGTCTAGCCTACGGTGATGGAATTTCGGAAACGTTGTTGTCCGATGCCAATCACGCCGTGTGGTTTTGTGATTTTCTTTTCGATCTGTTCCTGGCTTTGGAAAAAGGTTTTAAATCAAGCCCAGACAACCCCCTCCACATTATCCTTGACCACCCCCCAGGACAATCGGAACTAACCCGACAAATTCAGGAAAAATTATTGCAATGGGGGGTGCATCGCGCCCGTTTTCTTCAAATAACCACGCTTGACACCATGGATGTGCAAGCGTGCGTTTTGGTTTTGTGGAAGATTCACAACCAGCGCAAAATGATCCGAGCCACCAAGGAGGTGTTGCAAAGAATACGGGACGCCGGCAAGGAAGATACTTTGTCTGAGCTGTTATGCGAAGAAGGGAAATCCAGGTCGAAAAATTTTGATTGGGATCTGTTGGAGGCCTGGATTCAGGAGGAGGAACCAGGCAAGGGACGGGGGTTCCATATTTCCCTGGATGACGTTGATCTTTCTGATGCGGGAAAATATCTTTTCCTGGTCTTTAACCGTATTTCTGCGACTGTAGATTTGGCTCATGTGGGAAAGGTGTTGTTTAATCAAATCCTGACAAATCTGGCAAATGAATC
Organism: Magnetococcales bacterium; assembly: GCA_015660855.1. Lineage (GTDB taxonomy): Bacteria > Pseudomonadota > Magnetococcia > Magnetococcales > UBA8363 > UBA8363. The sequence goes on along the minus strand of JACSDG010000045.1, from coordinate 29,512 downwards.
AAAAGAAATAGGACAAGACATAAAACCTTTTCTTTCCTCACTTTCCCTTACTCCATTACCTTTTGAACCGGCACTGACCGTGATATTTCAGGAGGCCTTTCTAACCCGCAACACGCCAGCATCCGTATCTCCCAAGGAGAATGTTACATCTTTTAAAGATTTTGTGCTTCCTAAAGAAGAAATTCCCACGGTAGCATCCGTGGACGAAGGCACTCAGAAAACATTTTCTGAAGAGTATAACGCCTGGATCCGCTTGATTAACCGAGATGCTTATACCTTTCTGCCTCTATTCAACGGCAAAAAGCGATTTGAGGCCACTTCCAAACAACAGATTCTGCTCCGTAATCTCACTCCACAGGAGGGGCTCCATTTTGTTCGGGGTGCACAGGTGGTATTAAATTTATTTCATCTTTGTTCATGTATGATCAATACCGAAGATCATCACGAGTTGGTAGAAACACCGCCGCATAGGCAATTTCAGGACGCAGTTTTGTCTGTCTGCCAACGACGATTTGAAGAAGACGAGGCCAAATATTTGCGCGATTTTATTACTGAGGAACCGCTCCAACTGGGCCGTTTTTTCATCGACACCATATCGCAGATTGACCAGCTTAAGACTCACATAGACATGCTTCAACATCTTGATTGGGCCCGCAGAGAGGCAGAAACATTGAGCAATGCGAATGGGATGGTCCCCAAGTTAGCTCGATCCTTGTTCCCTATCTTTGCATTGTTCCAAATAGACGAAGATTCTCGGACTCCTGCCCCTCACGAAGATGAGATCAAGAAATCCTTGAAGAGGTTCTGGGCTTTGGCCATCAAGCTCTTGTCGCTTTACAACAATCCAGACACGCATAACTGGCCGACGTTTCGGTCTACCTTGGCAAAAGTGTTGGATTTACAGGACCACAATCTTGATAGAGTGGACATCTACCAAATGGCTGTCATGTCTTTGCTGCTTTCAATGCGGGCAACTGAGAATTCCTTGACAAGCGATAAAATTTTTTCTCCCCAAGACGATTTGTTTTTACGGATTTGGTTTTACTTGCGAGATAATTCCGTTACCATGGGCCCAATGACTGAGTTTTATTTAATCAATTCCTTAACATCTTTGCTGAACGGATGGCGAAATGACACCGAGGCGGTGGTAACGGAAATAAGTAATCTTATTAGCAATACTAATACTGCGACCACCCTGGCAGGACCACGGCGCATGGCAGCCCAGTTGGACGATGTTATTTCACGGTGGATGGTAACTTTATGAGCGTGAAATCCATCATTCTTTGTGAAGATTTTAAAGAATTGGCCACCCTGTGGCCGAATGGGGTGGCACCAAACCTTTTCCCTGTGGATCCGGTCAAATTCAGACAACTTTTCGCTGAGTGTCCCGTTAAAAAAGACGCCGAGTCCCTGAAAAAATTAAGAAAGCGCATGCCTGATGCCGCATTTTGGCCAGTTTTGGCCGGGTTGCATGTCCTGCTTGGTTATGGGAAAAAATTGTTTCCGGGCTTTGCCTGCGTCTACGGTGAATTTGTTCGGGATGAATGGTTAAGTTTGATGGGCTACCACAAAGATTTTCATCGCGATCATGTGGTTCACCAGCCCCAGGAAGCTTTGGTCGTTAAAAAACTGTTGCAAGGTCTTGAGTTTGACGGTATCAACCATCCTCTTTCCAAGGAGATGTTGTCAGCCACATGGCTTCACCCAAGCGGGAGCAAAAAGACAAAGCCCACAGCATCTGTTTCACTTTGGGATCTATCCGCCTTCGTGCTTTCCAGGGGAGGTGAAAAGGTTCGCTATCTGATCGATTATGCCCGGGATTTGGATGTGGATCCGCTGTTTATCAAACCGCAGACGCCCATGGCCTTTCGCTTTTGGCGCGGGGTGGTTTACGATGCGGCAATCACCGCCGCCCTCTTCCATGACATCGGCTACCCCGTTCAATTTCTCCGTACCGTAGCCAAGGGGGTAAACAAAGGGCGGATTTCCAGTCTGTTGACGGGGGGAGACGACATGACCCTCCTGGATCAACGTTTCGCTGATCCCCTGTTCCGTTTTCCCTTTCGGGGCTATCGATCCCAACGCAGTCTGCCCCTGAACCACCATGCCAGTGCGGAAGAGAGGGAAGCCCTGCAAGCAGCACTAAAAGATTCCCATGGCCTGCCTGGAGCGATCACCTTTTTGGATCTCAACCATCACGTCATGGCCCATCGTTCGCCCCGAACCTTGGCCAGGGGTCGCTTGGTGTTGGAGATGGCCGCTACCGCCATCGTCATGCACGACATGCAACAAGTTTTTCTCAACCGTGATGATAAACCGGCCTATCCTGGACAAGCCCGTCCTCCCTTGCGCCCCTACCTGCGGGTTGAATTTCTCCGGGATCCCGTCTCGTTTATCGTTACCCTGGCGGACCAAATTCAAAATTATGGCCGCTTCAGTGCCAAGTTTTTCGATTCATCCAAAAAATCCGTCCGTTGGGAGCCGGATCAAGCCATTAGCGGCTGCTGTGTGCAAAGCTCTGACGACGGGGACTTTCTCAAATTAACCATGATCTACGATCCAGATCATACTGGGGCATTCTTCTTGCAAATGGCAAAGTTTAACCCCGAGGCCCAGGCCAATTTTTTCCACAGTAATTTTGGATATCTGGATTATGCCGGACTCTACGACCAAATCATCCTTGACGCCGCCCGCGCGGCTCATTTCTGTTCGCGATCTTCTCATTTATGTAAAAAAATGGCAGTGTGAGCCGATCCATCCGCCCTCATGCAGCTTTGTGGCGTCAGAAGAAGAAGATGTGCTAACGGGTGAAAAAAGGGAATTGCGGGTTATCTTCCTGCCTGTGCATAATCAAAAGAACCTCACAACATTGCTCGATGCAGACCCACCAACGCGGGGCTGGTTGTTTTTGGGACAAAGTGACCAAGACGAAGCTGTTGTCAAGAAACTGGCAAAGAAATCTAAGATTCGCCAACGCAGCGTCCGATTTCGCGTGGCGCAGGAATTCGTCCTCGGATTGATTGGGGTCGAAAAAATCATTTCCCGCTACAAAAAACTTAAACAACGCCATGAAAAAGCGGAGGGGGTGGGTTACTTTTATTTGGACCCCATCGCTATCAACGAAGAGCGACGGGAAAGTGTCCAATTGACCCCCTGGATTGAAAACTTTGTGCAAAACGAACGTGGCGTCGTACACCTGGTGGCGGAGTATGGGGAGGGAAAAACCACATTTTGTTATGAAATGGCCTTCTCCTGGCTCAAGCAATGGGAAGAAGGTCAGAGAGATCAAGGGATACCGTTACTCTTTTTTCTCAATGAATGTCGCGCCGGATCCCTGGAGGTTTTTATCACCCATCGTCTTATGGTGGATTATGGCATAGCCCTGAGCTTGGATGGATTTCGCAACCTTTGCCTTGATGGTACTTTCATCCCTTATCTGGACGCTTTTGACCAGATGGGTCAAAGTTCCAACCCCCAAGCGGTGATCCAAGACTCCCATCTGCTCAGTAGTTTTTCGCAACAACAGGGGGTCGTTGTTGCAACCTGCAGGCAGGGTTATTATGATAAATTTTTAAAATCTCTAAGAAATAATCGCAGCAGGGAAGATGACAACTTTGTTTCTAGTGTACTCTTTCTTAAAGGGTTTGAAAACAATCAGATCAAGGAAGCATTGAGGAACCATGATGCACTGTTGGCTATTGTTACCCAACCAGACAATCAACTTTTGCTGAATTCTGTTTTGCGAAAGCCATTGACACTACGGGTTATGGCACAACATGCAGAGACGTTTCTGCGTCTGTGGACCACCAACAAGAAAAATAACCAGCCGATTCGGGAATACGACCTGTTCGATTTGCTCTTCAAGGAATGGCTACAAGGAACAATGGAGGGATTTCTTGATCAACAGCAAGCGATAGGCGCGTGCCGGAATATTGTTCGGTACGCCAGTGTGGAAGGGATGAATGTTGGCAATTTGTTTATTCCCTGGGCCAATAGTTTTATTGGAGAATGTGCTGCAAGGTCTGAACGGGATCACGATGAGATGGTAGAAGCCATCCGCAAAGACTTTACCCGCCTCCCCCTCCTGGACACCTCGGCCCTGGAGGAAGTTAACCCCCTTATTCTGTTCCGATTCAATGTGTTTTTAGAATTTTTGACAGCCAAATTTGTCATCAATGAACTGTGTGAGGGAGCGGCAGATTCCTCCTTCCTCAAAAGTCGACCCTTGACCCGGGAAACTCGGGACTTGGTGGTGGAAAAACTTGACTCGGAACTGCATGGTCCTGTTCTTAAAAAAATGATCGATGGATGCCAGTATAAACATGCCAAGGATGTGGAATATTTGGGGGGAAATTCATTGACCCTGATCCTGGACTTGGTACGACTGCCCGATCTGCCTGCAACGGAGCGTGAACAGTGGAAAGGTTTGCTGGATAGTTTGCCCCTGGATCGAAACATTTTGCGCTGTGTGGACGCCCGCACCGCAGACTTGACCGGATTTGATTTTTCTGCCAGCGATTTGAGAGACAGCGATTTTTCCTTCGCTGTCCTACAAAACGTCAACTTTGCCAAAGCCAATCTGGAAAACGTCCTCTTTAACGAAGTTGGCGGCCTGTTGACAGCAGCCTTCATCGGTGACCGGGAGGCGTGCGACCCATGTTGGCACTTGGCGGGTGGGACGGAAAATGGCATAGTGATGGTGTGGGAGAGTCACCGTCCTCGTTATCCGCGACGTGAAACCCCGCATCGACAAGCGATTACCGCCCTGGATCTGGCTAAACAGGCAAACCGGATCCACTCTATCTCCCGGGACGGCAGTGTCGCCGAAATCGATGTCGCTGTCCCCAACACCATCCAACGTTATCCTTTGGGTATGGGCAGTTTGCACACCATGGCCATTTCCGCCGACGAACAATGGCAGGCGGTGGCGGGGGACCGCCCCGTGGTCATGGTCCGGAAATTGGGGCGTGCCCAGTGGAACTCCATTAAGTTGAATTCCTCCGCAGAAAATTCTCAACCGCAGCCACGAGGCATGGTTGCACACCCCATGATTACCGCCCTGACGTTCACCCCTGATGGCCATAACCTCCTGGCAGGCAATAAAGATGGTGAGATCTTTCGGATTTCCGACTGGAAGCAAAACAGTGATGTATCACCCTGGATATCCCCACTTCCTGGTGCCATCTCCCAATTAATTGCCCTTGCTGGTGGAATGTTATTGGCCATTCTTGACGGCCATCGACCCCACTTTATCAATAACCATGGGGTAGCCGTGGCCAATCACCGTTTTATCGATCACGCCATGACAAAAGCTTGTTATGCAACAAAGAGCAAAGAGATTTTTTGGCTTGAAAACAAGAGGGTCATGGTGATGGCAGAGGGAAGTGAACGACCAAGAGTTTGGTTGGAGATTACAGAAAAAACAGATCCCGAGATACTGGTATGTTCCGCCGACGGTCGCTTTGTTGCGGTTGGTGGGGAATATCTTATCGTCTGGCACCTTGGGAGTTCAGGACCCGACGAGGTTTTGCGTGAAACTGTACGCATGAACTGCAAAGGGCTTATTTTGCTGGACAATGCAGGGTTAAGCCCGGAAAAAAAGGACTGGTTTAAAAATAGAGGTGCGTTGGCATGAAATTCTTTACAAGCAAGCCCTTACCAAGTATCCTGTAGAGTGGGGCTGTGGCCCGTTAGAATGGCAGGTGCTCGTGGCTGCATGTGTAGTTTCCGTCATCCCCGCGAAAGCGGGGATCCAGAACTCGAAGCTACCGATCAACGCCCTGGATCCCCGCTTTCGCGGGGATGACGTTTGAAAACTGTGTATCCCAAGCTGGTTGAGGTTTAAGTTAGAAAAAAGTTGAATCTGCTGCACGGGAACTCGCGATGGACAGAGTAGAAAAAAACCTGATGTTCTGGAAAGGTTTGGTGGGTCTGGAGGAGCCGTTTCCAGACTTGCCCCCCATCCAAGAGAATAAATTGGCGGCACTCATGGTCACCGACCCGGCGCAGGTTGATCTTGTCCGTTCCGGCATTGGCAGCCATCAATGGATCCAGGTGATCGTGGAACCCGGGTGGGGTTGCAGCACCCTGTTTAATTTTATCTTCCATGATGCCCTGCAACGCGCCATGAGCGGGCTGATCCTCCCCATAAAAATTGATCTTGAAACCATGTTTCGGGGAGAAACGGTTACACATGCTCGTTTGGTAGAAACCATCAAACGTCAGATTGTCGGGTTGCTCATCGACAATCCCTGGGAGCAGGTGCTTAACCGGGATTATTATTTCCATGCCATCCATTATGATCACGCCACGGATTTGGCAACCTACAAGGGGCGCATGTCTCAATTTTTGTTCGCAGATCACCCCCCCTCCTTAACCAAGCTTATGGCTCAGTTTCCCTGGCTCAAGGAAGACCTACCCCAAATATTGGGCTTCCTGCTGGCCAATTTTCGCATACAAACCATGATTTTCTTCCACTTTCCCACGCATCTGGATAACCAATCCATCCGTGACCTGATTCGTTCTCTTAAGACCATTCATGAAATTGGAGCGGTGGATTTCGCGGCCCTGCGAGAAGTCTATTTTTGCACGCCCAGGCAAAGTCGCGAGGTTGACCGGGATTGGGTGCGTCCCTTTGAGACGATCATCTATCCCCGATACACCTACGCGCAAATTTACGCCATGCTGGTTAAACGTTACACCCCCTGCGTACCCAGTCTGCATGGGGGGAGAACCTTAAACCTGGATGCAGTTTTTGATGAAGCCTTTGTTAAGGAGGCTTGGCAGACAGGAAGCTCCCTGATTGAAGTCATTAAAGGGATCAAGGAAGCCGTGCGTCAGCGACTGGATTGTCCCGAAGAGATGGTTTCCTTCAAGCTGACACCAAAATTTCCCCAACCCGAAGCGGTAACAGTGCCTCATTCCAACCCTCCCCCGGGAGTGAAACGTCGTCGCTTTCGTCGTTCAAGCTCCCCAGAAGCAGAGGTTCCAGAATCCGAAGCCACCGTCGGACACGGGGATGGTTCTGTGCAAAAGGGTGTGCCGCCAGGATTGGACGAGGCCGCCGTCGCCCATCTGGAATCGAATCCATCTCCGGTTAAAAAACGCTTTGTCCGTAACAAGAGCTGAGTTTAAATCATGGCCATAAGTAACAGCGAAATCAAACGTGCCGCCCGCCAGGTATTTGCTTCCAGCCGGGGCTACGAGACGCCTTTCTATAATCGAGACATTTCCAAAAAAGAAGTGGCGGATCATTTTGCCAATCTGGAACCTTGGCGCGGATCGGCCCTTATTATTTCTGCCCCCATGGGCACAGGAAAGACTTTCTTCGTAGATCAGATCAAAAGCCTACTCGGTTTGACCGAAGGAAAGGTTCCCCTGTTGGTGGGGGAAATAGAGCCAAAGACTTTAAAGAAAACCAAGGGAGATTTTGTCTTTGTCGATGAAGGGGATATCAAAACTTCGTGGAAAGCCTTGCATGGTGGACTGGAAACATTGGGAAAGTATCTCAAGGATACAGGTAAAATAGGGCTTGTCCTTGGTGATTTTTCCTTGCGCAATCCAGATCTAAGCCGACATCTCTCCAAACCAAAATTCATGAATTCCTTTGAACCGTTGGATGAAAAATTTTTACGCGGCGTCTTGAAGCAACGCCTTTCCATGTATCTACAGCAGAAAAATCCCCCCGAAATTCTTTCTGACGAACTCTATAATGTATTGGTACCCGATGCCTACGGCCCTATCAACAGCTTTCGTTCTGTACTCACCTTTATCAACCAGTTGGTTCAGGAACTTCCCAACAACGATGCCGCCTGCCTGCTGACCCTGCCCATGGCTGTTGATTGGGTCAAAAACCAGTTTGATCCCGAAATAGACACGGACCGTCAGGAAAATTTTCTGAACTTTTTTCTGGATTATATTGCACAAAGTCATCCCCGTGGAACTGGTTTGGAACAGGGGATCAGCAAAGAGCAGATGTATTTAATGGGAAAACAGGTTGGGTATACGGAATGGCCCAGCTTTCAGGAAGAAATCCTGATCCCCTTTGGCCGTTCCGGGATGATCCTTTCCCGGGGCATCCCCCGGTTGGACGAGGAGGGCCAGTTTGAACGATGGCCAGAACCCTACTTTCCCTCCCATGTTTTGCTGTTGTGGGCGGAAACCTGACATCAAGGAAGATGCCATGGCCAATTCCTCCCTTGAATATTTCCACAAACACCAGGGTCCGCTCCTCTTCGGTCTGATTACTCAGGCCGACACCTTTCCTGATACCATCTTTAAAGGAATGGTCGTTGAACTTTTGCTCGGGAGTCCAAAGCTGCGCCGTCCAGAGGGAGCGGTCCAGGAGGATATTCTGCTCCTCGTTGAGGATGTTGCCAGTTTACGTAGCCGGGAACGACAATGGGAGCTTATCCTTTCCCTGGCCCTCCTGGAACCGAAAGATGACACGCATTACCGTCTGCGTTCTGAGATCCCTTTGGCCAGTTTTTTTCCTACCGAAAAGCATCTGCCCCGTTACCTCAAGGATAAAAGTTGGCCGGTGGAAATTATTTGGGCCGTTTTGTTTCCCCCCGAGATCCAACCGGCTTGGACTCTCCGCACCATTCGTTCCGCCATCCTGAAAGGATATGGTTGGTTGGCATGGACCTTTCAGTTTGCCTACGATCTGAGCAATCGCCTGGAGGGACTGCCCGCCTTTTGGCAGTGCGAGAGAACGGAGGATCGCCCCATGGGGTTTGTGCGGGCGGTCACCAGCATGGGCGATGCCCTTGGAGCCTTGGCAGACAGCCATTATTTCTCCATCACTCTCAAGGGTGTGCCGGGAAACCATGGTCCCATCCTGGACAAAGCCATCGATTGGCTTATGGCGTGCGGGGCTGACCAAAACGCTCCCGAGGAATGGAATGATACTGTACGGGCATGGAATCAGGGGGGATTCTGGCCTTATGATGATCAACCGGAAGCAGCTTTTCCCACGGTGGATGCCACTTGGGACGCCCTGCTTGCCCTTGGTTCGGTGTACGATCAGCGGCAAAACCTTCAGGAAACATATGGTGCCAACATCACCTTATGGGAAGAAAAGGTACGCCAGGCTGTTATTGGGGCGACCCGCTTTTTGCTGCGCATGCAGCTTCCCGGCGGGGGGTGGGGGGTTTACCGCTATCCCAACGATACCCCGCCCCTCCCGGCCTCCGCCTTTTCCACCGCTCAGACCATGTTGGCACTGCACTTGACGCTACTGTCCAATGTTTTCGATTCCCATGGCGATGATAAGGAAAAATTGGCAGAAATCGGTAAAAATGCCGAGAATGCCTTACGCCAAGCCTGGGATTGGATTTTAAAATCCGGTAGCCAGTGCGATGGGTGGACGACGTGGACCCCCTTCTTTTCTGACAAGGTGGCAGACGTGGATGGTGAAAGCCAAATGCGTGCCGGTTGTTGGCTGGGAGTGGGACTATTGGCACTGCATCGCCGATTCGCAGATCTCAGACCGAATATTTCGCCACTGCTTACCGATATCGTCGCCCGCATCCAAAAACATTGGCAGGTGAATCACAAAAAGATTGCCCCGGTGGTCTTTCGGGTACCGATGGCGTCCGGTCCTCGGGAGGTTGCGGCACAGTGGGCCAACCGCTTGGATGTCACCGTGGTCCAGTTTCTTCTGGACTGCTTCAACCGGACCAAGGAAGAGGGGGGGCAGGATATTTCATTTGACGCTTCCCTTTGGAATCGCATGGAAATTGTGATTGGCAACCTGCTGCAAGAACAACATCCAAAGCACGGCCACTGGAACGAACCCGTGGAAGGCAAACCCCTGGCTGCCGCAACCATGATGGCGATTCAGGTGTTACAGAACTATCTCAAGGCCGTCCCCCACTTGATTTCAGGCTAGATGAACGCGCAGAGACAACGCCTCAAGATTGACCTGATGTGCCGGGGAATAAAACCTACCGATGCCGCCCTTAAAGTCCTCCCCCAGGGAAAGTTTGGACAGGTTTTGGTGCGGGATTATCCCACAACCAGCGGTATGATCGTAAGCCTGTTTGACGACCTCCCTGTCAATCTTCCCCTGCGTATGGACCATCGGGAAGCAGTGAGCTTGGACTATGATGCAACGGGATTTTTTTTGCGTGTAAATCAAGAATCCCTGCCGGTCCGCGTCCTGTCACCACCCGATTACGCCCTGAACAACCGCCGTCTTGCCAACGGCAGGCCAGTACGTAATGTCGTAAACACCCACGCCGACCGCATTCGTCTCACCCCCCTTTATGGTTGTGGATTCTCCTGTCAATACTGCAACTACCCTGGAATGGTCTACCGCAGCAATACCTTGGCGGAATTGTTGGAAGGGGTCGATATGGCCCTGAAGGATCGCATCCACGGATCACCGCATATCCTTGTCAGTGGCGGAACGCCACGCGCAGAAGAACCCGAATACCGAAGCCTCAACGAAATCTATGAGGCCTTACCTGGTTCTCATCCCGAGTTGACCTGGGATCTGATGCTCGCACCGCGCACTCTCCACACCGGGACCCCGACGAAAAAAAAATATATCAACTTTCTGGATTTCCTCAAAAAGGCGGGTTTTTCAGGACTATCCATCAATCTGGAGATTTTTAACACGGAGCTACGCTTAAGGCACATTCCGGAAAAAGCGAAGATCGGTATTGATGGGTACCTGGAGTTTATGGAACTGGCGGTAGAACGATTCGGCCTTGGTCATGTGCGTTCGGTGATCCTTGCCGGACTGGAACCCATGGAAGAAACCTTGAAAGGTGTGGAAGCACTGGCCCAGCGAGGGGTGTTGCCGGAAATCAGTCCCTTCACGGCTGACCCGGGTGCGTTCCTCGCCCGAGCAGCTGAACCTCAAGCAGACGAACTTTTTTTATTGTGGGAAATGGCGACTGAACTCATGAATCGGCACAACATGGAAAACCAGCCATTCTGCCAATCCTGTAGCCACAATATTTTATAATCCTGATCTTCCGTCGGCATCAAGAAAAAAAATTGGCATAATTCTCCAGGGGCATAAATAAATTATCGAATGTCAATACGCCTTAACCCCCGCAATAGCTTTTGCCAAACTTTGTTTCCCCGATACGCCAAGGCCGCTTTATCCCATGCTTCTGGACTGAGCGATCCCTAATCGGGAAAGCTGTCAGAGGAATGCCCATTCTTTTGGGGCAGGGCTTCCGTGATGTGTTGCAGTTTTTCTGTCTGTTGAGAAATCTCCCCCAACAAGGCGCGAATAGCATTCCAGTCTTCTGTATCTGTTGCCTTCTGGTTTTGAATGATTTGGGAATGCCATTTGAGCATGTGTTCCACCCGTCGCAGCAGCACGGCAAGAATATCATCAATCCTGGGCCTTTGGGTGGTCAGGGCGAGCTTTTCCCTCCAGGAAAGAGCCGTGTCATGACCCTCGCCTGCCAAGTGGCGGACGGTCTCTGACAATTCCCGAATCCTTTGGTATGCCTCAACAAGGTTGGCCTTTTTCGTAGACACACGAGCAGCCAAGCTGGCACTGTTGACGGCAAGGAGACCAACCTGGTTTGCGATCTCCTGGATTTGAGTGAGTCCGTCAGCCAGTTTTTGGCCTACGGCCTCCGCCTCCTTTGTTGCGGTTGAAGGAATGACCGACGCAGGAATCTGTTGCCAACGCAACAAAGCCTCCAATATCGCTTCCGGACTGTCAGGGGAGGTGGCAGCATCCGTACCTTTGGCCTGGGACATCTTGTCCAATAGTTCTCGCAGTTGCGCAAGCAATGCCAACAGCCTGACGTTGCCAGAATGGAGGCGATTGGCCTGAAGAAAAAACCGTTCCATGACCAGGCGCAAAGGCTCCATCGAATCGCGCCATTTTTCCCCATTTCGCCCTTGAAGGATTTCCGTCCGACCTTTGGCCAGTTCCATCGTCACCAAACTCAGTTGTCTCCATGGACGTGCCACCAAGCTTGCGATCAGAAAGGCCAGTAGTCCGATCCAAACAAAACTGCCACCGACAAGGATCCATAAATTTTCATCAGCCTGGGACAGAACGTTCGCAGGCGGACCCGTTTCATCGCTGACAAGCAAAGCCCAGGTTGCATTATCCATGGCTACCGGGATATAGGCGGTGATGCGTTGCCCACCATGCGGCAAAAATGTCGTCAATAGCCCCTGTTGCCCCGCCAGTGCCTGACGTACCGCCGGATTGTCCATACCGTTGTCTGGGACTGTTCCTCGGAAAGATGCGGTAATCGAGTGGGTTTGCGGGCTAAGAAACGAGTCGGAGCGCATGCGATAATCCGGCCCAACCAGTACCACATCTCCCCCCGGCCCAAGCAACGACCCAGGATTCAACAGCAGCGAAACCGCTTCCAAAGGACGTTGCAGGGCAACAACGCGTTCCACTTTGCCATCGACAACGACAGGGGAAGCCACAAAGGCGGCAGGTTCATTGCGGCTGGGGGAATAAGGGGCAATGTCGGACATTCCAGGTTTTTTGGTCTCCAACACCCTCTTCAACAAGTGCCCAAGATTGGTGTCGGCATAGGGACCATGAATCAGATTGGTTCCATGATCCGCCTGTCGCATCGCCGTATGAAACACCTGGCCGTCGGGATGGATCAAAAATAAATCGTAGTAGCCCGTGATCTCCAGATAATCCTTGCCAAACCCTTTTTCGACAACGTCCGTGGGCGAAGGATTCGGACTGACCGTCATCCTGGGAGTTGAAGTACATTCGGATGCGGGCGGGGGGGTGGGGGGGCGGTCCGGTTGCGGAGGAACAGGAAGTGCCGCCAAGAGGGTCCACTCCAGTTGGTCCACATGGAAACGTCCCCAGGCGACCTGAAATCCCGATCCTTCCGGCACGAACACTGCGTGTGGTCTGTCATCCATGTTTTGTAGCAGGCTTTGCAACGTTTGCAACGATTCCGGTAACCCTGTCCAGGCCGAATCGGCAAAACGCAAACCTTGATCGGCACCGATAATCGCCATGGCCGTGCCGGGTGGAGCCGACCGGGCGGAAAATACAGGCTCCAAAAGTACGAGAGGATTAAACCTCAGGGCGACGACGCCAATCGTCTGACCTTCGCGGCGAACCGGGGCACCTATGAAGGCTGCCGGTCGTTTCCCTTCAGGTCCGTAAGGTGACACATCCACAAAAGAAACCTGATTTAACGCCAGGGAAAACAATCGATGCAAGCCAGAATCCTTGATGCCGGGATCCATAATGTTGGCACCCAATTCCCATCCTCGGGTAGACGTATAAAAAATGTCCCCCCTCGCTGATATCAGATACAGATCATCATACCTTCTGGATTTTCTGAAAGTGTCGAGTCTGGGGGTGAATTTTTCGGTAAACTGCTGCCATTTGTCACCACTGGCCTTGCGATCATTTTGACGAAACAACCAGTCAAGACCGACAAACTTGGAAGCCAACTGGTCGTTTAAAGCCAACGATTTAACGTTGTCCAGTTGCCGTTGCAGAAAAAAACGGGTAAGTCCCACGAAACCATTGCGCAGGGCGTTGATCTGTCTGTCATCCACGACCGTGGTTATGGGAACTGGCAAGACAGGAACCGGAGTACATTTTTTTTCTTCGGGGGGTGGGGGTACGGTGGCGACCGTCGTTTTGGTATCGGTTGTCAGAGCAAGCAACCGCACGTCGGCCAACAGTCCGGCGGTATAATCCTGCAATAATTTTTTTTTGACCTCGGCAAGGTGCTGAACCTGTTGGCTCTTGCTGATCCAAGCCGCAGAAGAGACATGCAACACCCCCATCCAGAGCCACACAGCCAAAGGCACCAGACAGGCACCCAAAACCAAAGCAAAGGTGATTGTTTTTGTGTGGGATCCAGGGACATTCATGGAAGTTGGCTTTCCCAGCGGCCTAGCCCACACCCTGGGAAACACCCCCCCTGGCAGCACCCCCCCATCCCGGATTTACTGTCATCGCTCCGAAACCAGTTGTGTCCGATGGGGCGTCCCAGGTCAGGCGGCAGCAGGCTCATTGAGATCTTCTTCGGCCTCGACATAACGTACCATTTTACTCAGGTCGAGAATCAACGCCACCGTGCCGTCACCCAGTATGGTCGCGCCGGAAAACTCTTCCGAATGTTCAAAGTTTTTTCCCAGGCTCTTGATGACGGTCTGATGCTGACCGATGACCGCGTCCACGACAAATCCGGTGCGTTTGCTATCCACATCGGAAATAACGATTTGTTCAATTTCCGGTGAATCCCCTTCGATACCGAAACGATCACGGATGCGAATATAGGGGACAATTTCATCACGAACGTTGATGACATGACGACCATGGGCATTGGTGACATCCTGGCGTGACAGCTCCACACACTCTTCGACCGCCGCCAAGGGGAGAACAAACAACTCATCGGCCACCTGAACCAACAAACCTTCGATGATCGCCAAAGTCAGCGGCAGTTTCAATGTGATGGTCGTCCCTTTTCCCAACTCGCTAATGACATCAATACTGCCACGCAAGGCATCAATGGATCTACGCACCACATCCATTCCCACCCCACGCCCAGACACGTTGGTAATCTTTTCCGCCATGGAAAAACCGGCACCAAAGATTAATTGAAAAGCCTCCCTGTCGGTCAGTTGGGTATCGGGAGGCAGGTGACCTTTTTCGATGGCTTTACGGGTCAGAGCGACGGGATCGAGCCCCTTGCCATCATCCTCCACCCGAATCAGCACGCTGGCACCGGAATGAATGGCGGAAAGATGGATCAACCCCTCGGGATTTTTACCATTGGCGATGCGAATATCGGGGGTTTCAATACCATGGTCGATACTGTTGCGGATGATATGCACCAAAGGATCATTAAGCTGATCTATGACGGTCTTATCCAACTCAGTATCCGCCCCTTCGGTGGTCATCTCAATTTTTTTGCCCAGCTCGGTAGACAGATCGCGCACCAACCGCTTGAACTTGTTGAAGGTGGTGCCGATGGCGAGCATCCGGATGCTCATGGTGTTGTCGCGAAGCTCTCCGGTCAATCTTTCGACCTCTTCGGCGATAAGTTGCAGGTCGTGGTCCTGTCGGCTGCTGGCGGTCTGATTCAGTCGGGCCTGGACAGTCACCAACTCGCCAACCAGATCCACAAGACCGTCCAGTTTTTCCGAAGGGACGCGCACCGAAGTTGCCGACTCGGCCTGAACTTTTTTGTCACGCTTGGCCTTGATGGCGTTTTGTTCTGCCAGGGCCGCCTTGACCTGGCTGGAGCTGACGGCCCCCGACTCTACCAAGCGATCACCAATAGGCTTGAGAACCTTTTCCAACTCTGCCTCGGGAATGTCTCCCCTTTGCACCAAAATATTCCCCAACTTTTGGACTTCATTGCCCAAAACTTCCTCTCTGTCGAGGAGGCGAATGTTAAGATCGCACTGGTCATCGACAAAGATAAAGACATCCCGAATGGCGTTTTCACTTTGCTTGGTGGTGAGAAACACCTCCCAGGAGGTATAGCAACGCTCCGGATCCAGGCTGTCCAGGGGAGGCAAATCGTCGTACTGGGCTATAATCTGGCACTCTTCCCCAAGATCACGCAATTCCCCCAGCAACAGCAAAGGGTTGGTACCGTTGGCGAAAATGTCGGCATTGGGTTTGATGCGAATACGATAGACATGGGGTTCGTTATCAGAAGCCTGGGCCGGGGGTTTCTTTGCGGAAGCCTCCGTGTCTTTCGCACCGGTCGCGCCCGGAACCAGGGCACGCAACCCCTGGATGATCTTTTGGGCATTTTCCTTATCGGCTGGCTCGCCACCCGCCGCAGCATCAAGCATGGAGCGGATTTGATCCCGTGCCGCAAGGGTCAGGTCGATGAGGGGCTTGGTAACCGAAATGGTCTTGTTGCGGGCCATGTCGAAGACCGTTTCGACTTCGTGGGTAAACTCAGCCACCTCATCAAAGCCAAACATGGCCCCCGAACCCTTGATGGTATGCATGGCCCGAAAGACACGCCCAATAAGATCCTGGTCGGCCGGAGATTCTTCAAGCTCAAGGAGTGAGGCTTCAAGCTCACTCAGCAACTCGTAGGCTTCTTCTGTGAATGCGCTGGTATCGATTTCCACCGACATACCCGTTCCCCTTGCCTGGATGGTTTAGCCGAGCACTTTCTTGATAACCTCAAGAAGCTGGGGAGGTTTGAAGGGCTTGACAATCCACCCCGTCGCCCCGGCGGATTTCCCTTCCTGTTTGCGACCAGCCTGGGATTCGGTCGTCAGCATGACGATGGGTATGAACTTGAAGCTGGGCAGCGCCCTCAGTTCTTTGATCAGGGTGATGCCGTCCATGTTGGGCATGTTGAGGTCGGTGACGACCATGTCCACCGGCGCGGCCTTAAGTTTGGTCAGGGCGTCCTGTCCATCCACGGCCTCCACAACCTCGTAGCCGGCTCCCTTGAGGGTCAGACCGACCATTTGCCGTACGCTGGACGAGTCATCCACAGTCATGATTTTTTTGCCCATTTAGTTCCCCTCTCCAGTCCACAGTCCGCTTCGATCATTTGTATTGATGCAACCCGTATATCCCGAATCCTTGACCGCAGAATGCCAAGCATCGGCAATGTTGCCTTCAATATCCAGGGATTTGCCTTTGTCATTGAGACTGCGATGGGCGGCACACAGGAGCTGGACGGCCGTAAGATCGGCCTTTTCCAGATCGCTCAGGTTGACAACGAGGCGTTTGGCTACGCTGATTCCCTCCAGAAGGGTTTCCTTGAGCTGAACGGCATGCTGGATGGTCACGCCGCCGGATAGAACCAGCGTGCCGGTATCGCCGGAATCATTTACCGAAAAGTCGATCATCCAAGCTCCGTCAAAGCTGAAAGGTTAGACCACCAAAATCCTGCCCGGTCGTTGGAATGTTTCGCGGCGAATTAACCGACAGGCCAACGCCTCAGGTCCACTTCTAGGGTGGATTCTATATCAGAACGGCTACGAATCAATAAAAAAATTGCATCCAGAGCCATTGTAATTTGTCATCAGTCTATAAAATTTTCTATTAAAGAGGAAATTTTTTCTGCACAGGCGCGTAGATTTTCCTTAGTCAAGGATTCCCCGGATAAGTGCGACACCGCTGGCACCGGCGACCATGGCAAGGTGGATATTATCGGCGTTGATGCCGCCCAGGGCCAGGACTGGCCGGTCAAAATTGCGGCAAATGCCGCCTCCAAACCACCGCACAGGGGGAATGATCTCCCCCTCAACCCCCGCAGCCTATGACCATCATTGCCCTTCCATACCGATGCTGCGCACGACGTAATCTGGCCGGATGCCCACGCGGTCACACACCTGCTCCAGTTCACCTTCCATGGGGCCATACAACCCGGTGAGAGTCAAACAAGTCGCCATGCCCAAGGCCCCCCCCCCAAGGATATCGGTTTCCAGGGCATCTCCCACCATCAACACTTGGTGCCACGGCGGACAACCGCAACGCTTCCAAGCCAACTCAAAAACCGGACGAAAAGGCTTCCCTACCCCCATGACAGAAAACCGACCGTCGATATTGGCCTCACAGGCGGTAAACCCCGCCACCATATTCAGGGAACCCAACGCCTCAGGGGCAACCAGATCGGCATTGGCCAACAAAAATGTCAAAGATCGTTTTTGGGCAGATGCCAGCAAAATTTTTTCCTGGATGCCACCATAATATTCCTGATTGCCACTGAACAGAACATACCGGGCATCCTCCTGGCGCCAAGAAGATTGGGGATGGTTGACCATCAGCCGCTGGGGTTGGGGGGCATAACATCGGGCACTGTCCTGGTCTCCCACCCACAGATAAGGTTGATCATCCAGATTGTTTTCCCGGACAAAATCTTTGACGGCCATACCGACAGTAACAATCTCCTCCATGGCCATGTGTATCCCCATGGCACCCAGTCTGGTCTGAATGTCCTCCGGCGAAAAGCTGGCGTTGTTGCTGACCATGCAAAAGGGAATCCCCGCCGCACGCAGGCGATTGAGCGTATCACCCGCACCTGGAACCGGCTCGGAGCCTCGATTCAATACCCCGTAAGCGTCAAACCATATCCAGGAATACTGTGCCGCGAGTTCGGCAAAAGCCACCGCATGCATTTTCCCTTGGCGCAACCGTTGGTCCAACCCCGCCACCTCCCGGCAGAGAGCCTGGCGATAGCGGGCGATATGAACTTGCAGACGCTGAAAATCAGGAAGCGGTGGTTTTCGCATTTTAATAGTTTCTTCGATATACGGTTATGATTGGCCTATCAAAAATTTTTTTACCCTTTTCTTCCATCAATATTTTTTTTACACTGCAAGGATTCGTGGCTGCGTCGACGCAAAAGAAAATCCTCCATCCAGCCAACACTCAAACCCCTGGCGCCCGGACCCATTCATGAGCTTCTCCGACACCCGACTTCGTGTATTCCATGCTGTAGCCAAACACCTGTCCTTCACCAGGGCCGCCGAAGAACTCTACCTGACACAACCTGCCGTCACCTTTCAGATACGCCAACTGGAAGAACACTTCAACACCCGCCTTTTTGACCGCCACCACAACCGCATCTCCCTGACCGAAGCGGGAGAGATGGTATTTAGCTATTCCGAAAGAATTCTTGAACTGTATCGTGAAACAGAAAAAGCCATCAGCGAAATGACCGGCGAGACCCGGGGCATCATCAAACTGGGAGCCTCTACCACCATCGGCGAATATCTTCTACCCCCGATTCTTAGCGGATACCACGAAAAATTTCCCAGGGTGCAAGTTCGTCTGTCGGTGGACAACACCCGGCTGGTTGTACGCAAACTGGAAGATGCCACCATCGACATGGGTATGGTAGAGGGGCCGATTGCCAATAAAAACATCACCGTAGCCCCCTGCTTTGAAGACGAGTTGGTCGTCATTTTTCCCCCAGGCCACCCGTTTGAATCCATGGAAGAAATTCCTCCTGCCAAACTTAAAGACCACCCCTTTGTCTCCCGTGAAGAAGGCTCCGGTACCCGCATGGTTATCAGCGAACACCTGGGCAAGTCTGGAATCTCCTACGAGCACCTGGACATGATCCTGGAGCTGGGGACGACCGAGTCGGTGAAGGCCGCCGTGGAAGGGGGAGTAGGCTTCAGCATCATCTCCAGCGTTGCCTTGCGTAAGGAGCTGCAATTGCAAAGCCTTCGGGTTGGCCGCGTCAAGGGAATCAAATTCAAGCGCCATTTAAATTTTGTGTTTCAAAAGCAAAAATTTCGCTCCAAAGCAGTGGAAGAATTTTTAAATTATGCCAAACAACGCTGCGCCGTCCTGCATGCCGGCGTCTGAAATCTCACCAGACGAAAATTTTCTTGAACACACTTCAAGATTGCGCTTGCGTCAAGCGTACCGGAGTCCTTATGCTTGGAACTGACAGCATGGGGGCTGTCGTTCGTCCGGGGCGCATGCCTTGAGAAAATAAATAAAACCAATATCCGGTTCTTTCAATAATCAAAATATCAAAGGGAGGGGTGCGCCATGGCCGGTCAGACCATTCACAGCGTTCAGGATCCTTTTCTGAACACTCTGCGCAAAGAAAAAGTTCCCGTCACTGTTTTTTTGATCAACGGCATCAAGTTACAAGGGGTCATCACCTCCTTTGACAACTATTGCCTGCTCCTGAAAAACAGCGTCACCCAATTGGTTTTCAAACACGCCATCTCCACAGTCATGCCATCCCGCAACATAGATTTTGGTCAAGGTGACGACTAACGCCTCCCATTCTTCCAGGCCTGAACCTGTCTCAGCCCTTCTCGTACAAACATTTACCCGGGAGGAGGGACGCGAACTGGCAGAGGGTTATTGTGTGGAACTCAGCCACTTGGTCCAAAGTGCCGACCTCGTGGAAAAGGGGCGGAGAATTTTGGCGGTCGGGCGCGTGCACCCGGCGACTTATCTGGGCAAGGGTCAGGTAGAAAACCTTGGGGAGGAAGTCGAGGCTCTGGAAATCGAGGTCGTGGTTTTCAACCACGCGCTGACTCCTGTACAACAACGTAATCTTGAAAAGACCCTGGATTGCAAAGTGATCGACCGAACGGGGTTGATCCTGGAAATCTTCGCCGCCCGCGCCCGTACCCGTGAAGGTAACCTGCAAGTCCGCTTGGCCATGCTGCTTTATCAACAATCCCGACTGGTTCGCACCTGGAGTCATCTGGAACGTCAGCGCGGCGGAGTGGGATTGCGGGGTGGACCGGGTGAAACCCAAATCGAAGTTGATCGTCGTCTCATCCGCGACCGCATCCATCGTCTGAAAAAACAACTTGTCCAGGTCGAACGCACCCGTTCACTGCAACGTCACGCCCGCCGGGATGTCCCTTACTTTACCGTTTCCCTGGTAGGGTACACCAACGCCGGAAAGTCAACCCTGTTCAACCGCTTGACCCAGGCCGGGGTGTATGAAGCCGATCAATTGTTCGCCACCTTGGATCCCACCATGCGCGGTCTGACACTCCCCGATGGCCAGCGTATCATCCTCAGCGACACCGTAGGTTTCATCCGTGATCTGCCCCACCAACTCATCGCCGCCTTCCGGGCCACCCTGGAAGAGGTGCTGGAAGCCGACCTGTTGCTGCATGTCGTCGATCTTGCCGATAACGAATGTTCCGACCAGCATCGCGTGGTCATGGATGTCCTTGAAGGACTGGGGGCCGGCCAAAAACCCATGTTGACCCTCTACAACAAATGCGACCGCCTCAGCGAAGAACATCAGGCCAATATTCAACGTTTTACCGAACGCCCCCACAGTCTGGTCATCTCCGCCAAAACCGGACAAGGTGAAGAAAATTTAATCCAAGCACTGCAAAAAGCCGCCAGCCTCAAAGCTGAAGTGTTCCATCTGTGCATCCCCGCCTCCGACGGTGCCCTTTTGGCGCGGCTATGTCGCGAAGGCCATATCATTGATCGCCAAGACCAGGACGATCACATTCGCCTAACCGTCTCCTTCGCTCCGGTCGCCGCCGGAAGAATCAAAAAAACCATCGAACCTCTTTTGGTCCAATAAACTGCTTTTTTAAAAAAGTGCGCCACCAAGCCTTGACAGTGGGCGATAAAGGCCTACATTTAGCACTCGATGTGGTAGAGTGCCAATCCGGGCAATTCATGCTTTTACCGTTTTTGGCAGATAACCAAACTTTAAATGCACCAACCAATAGATGATACTGGAGGTTTAAACAGGCGATGAATACGAAATTTCGTCCATTGCACGACCGCATTGTGGTCAAACGGCTCGATCAAGATCAAAAGAGTTCTGGAGGCATCATCATTCCCGACACCGCCAAAGAAAAACCCATTCAGGGTGAGGTTTTGGCCGTTGGCAAAGGGGCCGTCAACGAAGAGGGCAAGCTGCGCCCGATGGAAGTCAAAACAGGTGACAAGGTGTTGTTTGCCAAATATGCCGGTACCGAGGTCAAGCTCGATGGCGAAGAATTGCTGATCATGCGGGAATCAGATGTCATGGGCATCATTGAATAGATGGTCTGAAACATTCTGGTTTGTTGGGACAAATTCATCGAAACGAAAAGGTAACGACACATGGCAGCCAAAGAAGTAAGATTCAGTGAAAACGCCCGTGGAAGAATGCTTACGGGTGTCAACATACTCGCCAACGCCGTCAAGGTGACCCTGGGACCCAAAGGACGCAATGTGGTTCTCGACAAATCCTGGGGCGCGCCGAGGGTGACCAAGGATGGCGTCAGTGTAGCCAAGGAAATCGAGCTTGAGGACAAGTTTGAGAACATGGGCGCACAGATGCTCAAGGAAGTTGCTTCCAAGACTTCCGACGTGGCGGGTGACGGCACCACCACCGCCACCGTTCTGGCCCAGTGCATCATCCGCGAAGGGTTGAAGGCCGTTGCGGCGGGCATGAATCCCATGGATTTAAAACGCGGCATTGATTCCGCAGTGGAGGAAGTGATCTCCGCCCTGCGCAAAAGCTCCAAAGAGGTTACCAGTTCCGAAGAAATTTCCCAGGTGGGTGCCATTTCCGCCAATTCCGACCCTGAAGTTGGCCGCATGATTGCCGAGGCCATGGACAAGGTGGGCAAGGAAGGGGTGATCACCGTCGAGGAAGCTAAGGGATTGGATACCACGCTGGACGTGGTGGAAGGGATGCAGTTTGACCGGGGCTATCTTTCCCCCTATTTCGTCACCAATGCCGAAAAAATGATGGTGGAGATGGACAATCCTTCCATCCTGCTGGTAGAGAAAAAGGTCAGCAATCTGCAGCAGATTCTGCCCATCCTGGAAAGTGTGGTGCAGTCGGCCAGACCGCTGTTGATCATTGCCGAGGATGTGGAAGGCGACGCCCTGGCGACCCTGGTTGTCAACAAATTGCGTGGTGGTTTGAAGGTTTGCGCCGTCAAAGCCCCAGGATTTGGTGACCGTCGCAAAGCCATGTTGGAAGATATTGCCATTTTGACGGGTGGGACGGTAGCATCGGAAGATTTGGGGGTCAAACTGGAGAATGTCACCCTTGACATGCTCGGGAAGGCCCGCTCCGTCATCATCACCAAAGATGAGACCACCGTCATTGACGGTAACGGCCAAAAAGAACAGATCAAGGCCCGCGTTGCGCAAATCCGCGTCCAAATCGAAGAAACCACGTCGGATTATGACAAGGAAAAGCTCCAAGAGCGTTTGGCCAAACTGGCCGGTGGTGTTGCGGTCATCAAGGTGGGTGGAGCCACTGAGGTTGAAGTGAAAGAGCGCAAGGATCGTGTCGATGACGCCCTGCACGCCACCCGCGCTGCTGTCGAAGAAGGGATCGTCCCCGGTGGTGGTGTCGCTTTGTTGCGGGCACGCAAAGGGTTGGAAAACCTCAAGGTGGCCAACGAAGATCAACGGGTGGGGATCAACATTGTCCGCCGCGCCCTGGAAGAACCTGTTCGTATCATCGCTGAAAACGCCGGTGCCGAAGGTTCCGTGGTGGTCAATAAAATCATGGAATCCTCTTCCGACAGCTTTGGCTTTGACGCCGCCAAGGATGAATATACCGATCTGGTCGTCCGTGGCGTCATCGACCCGGCCAAGGTGGTTCGCAGTGCTTTGCAAGCTGCCGCTTCGGTTGCGGGTTTGATGATTACCACCGAAGCCATGGTTGCTGAACTGCCCAAGAAGGATTCACCGGGTGGTGGTGGCGGTGGTGGCGGTGGCATGGATGGCATGGGTGGCATGGGTGGCATGGGCATGTAAGTTTCAAAATCAAGCCCTGGGGCTTTCGTCCTGCCCCTTTGAAAAATGTAAAATAATTGTCGAAACACAAACTTTGGAGGCTGCTGCCTTCAGACATTCGCCGGGGGGGAGTCATCCCCCCCGGATCTTTTTGATGGTCTTGGACTTTCGCATATTCGCTGTTGCAATTCTTCTAATAGATGTTTACCCTCCCCCCTAGGCTTCTCTTGTAACCCGAAAAGGTCAGCGTCCATGGAAATTTTTAACTTGATTCCACTAGGATTCTTGGGGTGGGTCGTTTTTAATGCTATTCGTCGTGGCCATCGACATTCATATACGGAAAATTATTTTAAAGTGCACAAAAAGAAGACTGGCGTTAAGTTTCGCAATTTTTTTGGCATCCCCAACGCCAACCTTAAATAATCAGGAAAAGATGCAAGGAGACATGACATGGCCGGTAAGCGCATCGGGGTTGTGTTGTCTGGGTGCGGAGTCTATGACGGTAGCGAAATTCATGAAGCCACTCTGACCCTTTTCTTTTTGGATCGCGCTTCGGCCCAAATTATCGCCATGGCCCCCAACATCCCCCAGCACCATGTTATCAACCATTTGACCGGCGAAGTCACCAACGAAACCCGCAATTGCCTGGTGGAATCGGCCCGCATCACCCGTGGCCAAGTGCGCGACATGGCCGGTGTCAAAGCCGATGAGTTGGACGCCATTATCCTCCCCGGCGGGTTTGGCGCAGCCAAAAACCTTTCCAGCGTTGCCTTCGACGGACCCAATGCGACAGTAAACCCGGACGTGTCCCGATTGCTGTTGGACATGGTCAAGGCCAAAAAGCCCATCGGTGCCTTGTGCATTACCCCAGCAGTCCTCTCCAAGGTTTTGTCGGGGAAAGGGGTGGTACTGACCATCGGCGACGATGCCGGTGTGGCCGGAGCCATCGAAAAAATGGGCAACAAACACCAGGAAAGCGGTTATGATGGAATCGTCGTCGATGCCGACAACCGTATCGTAACCACCGCCGCCTATATGTGTGCCTCCTCCATCGGCGAGGCGGGACAAGGAATCGAAAAGCTGGTAGCTAAAATCATGGAAATGGTTTCTAAGTGAAAGCCCGGCTCATTCACGCCTCCTCGGAAACTTCGGCGGATTTATTCTACGCCACCCGTTTTTTTGCCCCGGACCCCTTTCTCTACCTTCAGGAAGCGAATGCGGGAAAAACCCATCTGCTGACATCTTCCCTCGAAATAGACCGGGCCAGACGGTGTGCGCGGGTGGATCATGTGCACGATTGGGCCGGCATTCGCGCCCATTTCAAGGAATTCTTTCCTCATAGAATTGTCGATGAAGCGGTCTTGATTGCCCATTTTCTCAAACAATTAGGCATTCACAAGGTCGAAGTACCTTTTACATTTCCCCTGGGTTTGGCGAGCCGGCTTAAAGAATTGCGGATTGATGTGGAGCCGCTCTATGAGGTTTTCTGGCCGCAGCGCGCGATCAAAACCCCCGAAGAAATTGCCCATATCGAGTCCGCCCTTGGAATGACCGCCCGTGCCATGAATCATGGCATTGAAATGATTCGCCGGGCATCCATTGATTCACAGGACATGTTACACCTTGATGGTGCCCCTTTGACCAGTGAGCGGGTTCGTGGAGAAATCAACGCCCAATTGGTGCGGGAGGGGGCCATGCCCAATCATACCATTGTCACCGGTGGTGTTCAGGGGGCGGATCCCCACGAGAAAGGCCACGGGCCCCTTTCCGCCCACGCCCCCATTATTCTGGATGTCTTTCCACGGGTGGAAGCCACCGGCTATTGGGGCGACATGACCCGCACGGTGTGTCGTGGACAGGCCCCTGATCGGGTTCGTCGGGCCTGGGAAGCCGTACGCCAAGCCCAGGAGGTCGCCTTTGCCTTGATCCGTGACGGTGTGGACGGCAGGATGGTCCACGATGCCGTCACCCAACACCTTACCGATGCCGGTTTTGCCACCGGACCGCTCCCCGATGGGCGTCAGGGAGGGTTCTTCCACGGCACCGGCCACGGCCTGGGATTGGAAATCCATGAAACCCCCCGCATTGGCCAAAAAGATCAATTCCTGGTTGCGGGTCATGTGGTTACCGTCGAGCCTGGACTCTATTACCCCGATATGGGGGGGGTACGCATCGAGGATGTTGTTGTTGTTGAGTCGAATGGTTGCCGCAACCTGACAGTTCAGGAAAAATTTTTGGAAATCCTGGATTGAATCTCTTGCCCTTCGGGCAAAACAAAAACCTTGGGGGATTCGCCCCCACCCCCCCACAGGCAATGTAGCTTTTTGTTTAAATTAAAAAATATAACCTTTGGGGATTGCATCCCCCAGAGACCTTTTTTCTTTCAATAATTGGGAAAATTTATTTTTCCGATACCTGAACATCTTGCCCTTGCGGTGAATGTGCGCCACAATCTCCGCATGAATAGCGGAGATAAATATTTCATCTGGCAGTTGGCCGATTGGCCGACGATGCGTTACGACCTCACGGTGCTGATGCGTCCGCTGTGTGCGGTCAGTCGCGCTCAGGGGCTGCTGTTGGGCAGACTGGCGGATGTCGGCATGCCGCTACGTGACCAAGCCAGTCTGACTGTGTTGACGGAGGATGTGGTCAAGTCCAGCGAGATCGAGGGCGAACGGCTCAACGTCGATTCGGTGCGTTCCTCTATTGCCCGCCGCCTCGGTGTAGAAATCGGTGCTTTGGCACCGATTGACCGACACATCGAGGGAGTCGTCGAAATGGTACTCGACGCCACCGCCCACAGTGCGGCACCTCTGACCATTGAACGACTGTTTGGGTGGCATGCGGCTTTGTTTCCCACTGGGTACAGCGGGCTGACCAAGATTTGTGTCGGGGTGTGGCGCAACGACGCCTCCGGGCCGATGCAGGTGGTGTCGGGGCCGATACATCGACAATGCGTCCATTACGAAGCACCACCAGCGACGCAACTGGAGGCCGAAATGGCCCACTTCCTGGTATGGGCGAATGACGATACCCCCGAACCCGCCTTGATCAAGGCAGGGCTGGCACATTTATGGTTTGTGACGCTGCACCCTTTCGAGGACGGCAATGGTCGTATTGCCCGGGCGGTGGGCGACCTGTTCCTGGCTCGCGCCGATGGCAGCCCGCAGCGTTTCTACAGCCTGTCGGCGCAGATTCAGCGTGAGCGCAAAGCCTACTATGATATCCTGGAGCAGACTCAGAAAGGCACGCTGGATGTCACCGGCTGGCTGGCGTGGTTCCTAGATGCGTTGCTCCGATCTGTAGAAGGTGCCCAGCATACGCTTGACGCTGTTTTGGTGAAAACGCGTTTTTGGCAACGTTGGGCAGGTACACCGTTGAACGAGCGGCAGGTGAAGCTGCTCAACCGACTTGTCGATGGTTTCCAGGGCAAGCTTACCAGCAGCAAATGGGCAACCATCGCCAAGTGCTCGCCCGATACGGCACTGCGCGACATCAACGAATTGATCGCACTTGGCATGCTGCGCAAAATGATCCGTGGTGGGCGAAGCACGGCTTACGAACTTGTCGATTGAGCGGGCGGAAACCCCCGGCAACGCAAGCAACTATTGTTGCTGGCCATGGTATCATCCAATCACACCCCCTCAATTCCAATACCATCCCCCACCCGCACCATTTTTGCGTGCTGACCTTCGCACAAATGACCAGACAACATCGCCTCTGCCAAACGGTCCTGGATCAAACGTTGAATAACCCGTTTGAGGGGGCGAGCACCAAATTCGGGGTCATAACCCGTTTGCGCAAGAAAATCCCTGGCCTCCGCACTCAATTCCAGAGTCACGCTGTGGCTGGCCAGCAAGGATTCTAAACGCCGCAACTGCACCTCCACAATCGCACCCATGTGCTCCCGTTGCAGAGGGTGAAAATGAATCACCTCATCCAAGCGGTTGAGAAATTCGGGACGAAAATGCCGCTTGAGCAAACTTTCCATGGCCGCCATCTGCAAACCCTCGACCCCCCCGTGGCCATGGAGATCGGACCCCAGGTTGGAGGTCATGATCACCACCACATTTTTAAAATTGACCGTCCGCCCCTGACCATCGGTCAAACGGCCATCGTCCATCACCTGCAACAATATGTTGAACACATCGGCATGGGCTTTTTCAATTTCATCCAACAACACCACCGAATAGGGTTTTCTGCGCACCGATTCGGTCAATTGCCCCCCCTCCTCATATCCCACATATCCCGGAGGGGCACCCACCAGACGCGATACGGCATGTTTTTCCATGTATTCCGACATGTCCAGGCGTACCATGGCGTTTTCATCATCAAACAAAAATTCCGCCAACGCACGCGCCAATTCGGTTTTACCCACACCCGTAGGACCCGAGAACAAAAACACCCCTATGGGACGGTTGGGATCGCCCAAACCGGCACGGGCACGCCGCACCGCCCGCGAAACAGCCGCCAACGCCAACTCCTGCCCCACCACCCTCTGCCCCAAACGCTTTTCCATATCCAACAGTTTGGCCCGTTCCCCCTCCAACATGCGCGCAACCGGCACGCCGGTCCAACGTGACACAATGTTGGCCACATCCTCTTCACCGACCTGTTCCCGCAACAAACGTGGCTGAGGTTGCGGCTGCGAAAGAGTACCGTTGGCCCGGTTTTCATCGCTCATCCGCCGTTCCAGTTCAGGAATGGAACCATATTTCAACTCCCCGGCCCGCGCCAGATCACCCTTACGCTCTGCCTCTGCCAATTCAAGTCTGGCTTTCTCCAGATGTTCCTGAATCTCACGCAAACCTTCGAGGGCGTTTTTCTCCTGTTGCCAACGGGCTGTCAATCCCCGGGAACTCTCCTTATGGTTGGCTAACTCCCGTTCCACCTTCAACAAGCGTTCCCTAGCACCGGCATCGCTCTCCTTGGACAAGGCCATGCGTTCGATTTCCAGTTGCAGCACCTTGCGGTCAATCTCGTCAATCTCCTGGGGTTTGGGGGCAAAAACCGGTCGGAAATATAACGCTCCGAAAGGGTGGCCGCCGCGACAATGGCGGCATCGGTGATACGCACCCCATGGTGCAATTCATATTTTTCCTTGAGGCCGCGCAGTATGGATATGGTGTCTTCAACCCCGGGTTCCCGCACCAATACCGGCTGAAAACGCCGTTCCAAAGCGGGATCTTTTTCCACATGTTTGCGATATTCATCCAGAGTGGTGGCTCCCACGCAATGAAGATCTCCACGCGCCAGAGCCGGTTTCAACAGGTTAGACGCATCCATGGCACCATCGGCCCTTCCAGCCCCCACCAACGTGTGCATCTCATCGATAAACAAAATAACCCGCCCTTCCGATTCGACAACTTCGCGCAACACCCCTTTCAGACGTTCCTCGAACTCCCCACGAAATTTGGAACCGGCAATGAGTGCTCCCATGTCCAAGGCCGCTATGCGAATGTGTTTCAATGCGTCGGGAACATCGCCCCGAATCACCCGCAAGGCCAATCCTTCAACAATGGCGGTTTTTCCCACCCCTGGTTCACCAATCAACACCGGATTGTTTTTGGTGCGCCGTGACAAAACCTGAATGGTGCGGCGAATTTCTTCATCCCGTCCAATGACCGGATCCAATTTTCCCTTCCGCGCCAATTCGGTCAAATCCCGTGTGTATTTTTCCAGAGTTTGAAATCCCGTTTCGGGATCGGGATTGACTACCCTTTGTCCAGAGCGAAGTTTTAATATGGTGGCCTGCAACCCTTTAAAGTTGATCCCCTGTTGGGTCAACAGGGGGGCCAGTTCCCCTTCTTTTTCCCTGGTCATGCCCAGGAGAAAATGTTCGGTGGATATATAATCATCACGCAGGCCGGCGGCGATGGTTTCGGCATCGGCCCACAACCCCTGCATGCGGCGGGAAAAAATAATCTGCCCCACCCCAGATCCGGCGACCTTGGGAATTCGTTGCAAAAGGGGGGAGAGTTGACCTGACAGGCGGTCGGCAGGCAAGCCGGCCTGGTCGAGAATGGGACGGACCAGGCCATCCTTTTGTTCCACCAATGCCAGCAACAGGTGTTCCGGTTCCAGATGCTGATGTCCGAAACCCGCCGCCAAACCCATGGCTTGTTGAATGGCTTCGCGTGATTTGGTGGTCAAACGATCTTCCCGCATGGACGTTCTCCCTGTAATCAACCTTTGAAATGCCTGTACAACAGGTAGGGATCAAAAGCGAAAACGCAATGCCGCGAAGAAAAAGAACATGATGCCCTGCGGGCAAAAAAACAAAATCAAAACCCTGGGGCTGCGCCCCTAGATCCCCCTTGGGGGGCAGTAAAATCAAAATCAAAGTCAAAA